>JAKZYH010000112.1:0-13448 GCA_047514575.1 Acidobacteriota bacterium
AGGTGCTGTCCGGCGCCAGGCGAGCTACCGTGGCGATGTGGGAAATCTGCAGCGGGATCTCGGCGGCGTCAGCTGTCCGGATCGCTTCAGCAATGGTTTCTTCGGCTTCACCGGCCCGGTTGCGGGTGTGGGTGGCGTAGATCCCCCCGGCTCTAGCGGCAACTCTACACAGAGCGACGATCTCTTCTTCGCCGCAACCCTGCTCGCAGTTGTACTCCAGTCCGGTGGAGTAGCCGAAGGCTCCCTCCTCCAGCGCCTGTTTCAGCAACTTCTCCATCTGCCCCAACTCGGAAGCTGTGGCATTGCGCTCGGCCAACCCGACCGTCGCCAGGCGCAGGTTACCGTTGGCTGCCAGGGTAATGACATTGAGTGCCGGCTGAAGCGACTCCAGATGATCCAGATACTGAGCCATGGTCTTCCATGAAATACCCAAGGAAGTTTGATAACCGTAGATATTGCTGGCCGCCAGCTCGACGCTCTCGATCGGTGCACAACCGTGACCGCAGTTGCCCACGACTTCCAGAGTCACCCCCTGGCTAACGGCACTCACCGCACGTGGGTCCACCACCAGGGAATAGTCAGAGTGGCTGTGAATGTCGATGAAGCCCGGAGTCACATAGAGTCCAGTCGCATCCAGCACCGGGACCTCTGCAACCTCCGCCAGATTGCCTACATCCGAAATCTTCCCTCCTTTGATCGCGATATCGCCTGATGTCGGAGCCTTACCGGTGCCATCCAGGATGGTTCCTTTGGAAATGATCAGGTCAGGCTGCATCGTTTTCCCCCTCGATATCAGGCAAAGGACAGCAGTCGCGCCGGGTTCTGGACGAGGATGCGGTCGATCTGTTCCTCCGTAATTCCTCGGCGACCCATCATGGGAACGATATTGCGGTAGATGTGCCCATAGCCGTGCCCCCCAAACTCCATCTGGCGGGTCCGCTGGCAAATATCGTGGGCGATCACTACTTGCTCCAGGTGGCCGGCGTCTATCAGGGCGCGAATTGCGCTCACGCGGACACCGTCGCTGGATAGATCCAGATCCACTCCGTGCACGAAGAAAGAAGTCTCCCACCCAAAGACGTCGAACTCGAGGACACATCCGGTCTCGGCCAGGCGCAGGATACTTTCGGTTTCGAAGAGCCTTCGGTCGATGTGGTCCATGATGGTGCGTGAAAAGTCCACTCCGGCCGAGGCTAGGAAAGTGGCGATTTCAAAAGGGGCCTGCGCGTCCCTCCCGGGATGAATCGATAGCGCCGCCCCAGTCTCTTGCTGTGCGATCACCGCCGCCTGCATGGATCGTTTCTCAGCCTCCGTCCAGGGCCAGGAACAGCCGATCTCACCGATGATGCCGGCCCGGACACCCACCTCTCCAGCGCCCTCCCGAATGTCGGTCACGATGTCGGCGGCCAGGTCGTCCACACTTCGCTCCAGGTCTGCGGGATTCATGAACTCGTCCAGATATCGCCCACAGCCCCGGACGATGTGGACGTCGGTACGCTGGGAGACTTCGAGCAGCCCTTCGGGGTCAAGCACCATGGGGTGGGTGCTCACCTCGACCACCGATCGGCCGCCGTCCTTCACCATCCGATCCATTTCGCGGACCGCCACCTCCCGGTCCAATAGCCACCGATTCCCTGGAGCCTCGAACCAGTTGTAGTTCATCTCCCACACGTTCTCGAGGGTGATCTCAGCGGGCTCCTCCGGCCTTCTTGCCGTCGGCGTGAAGTCGCAGACCACATGCTCGTGCATGAGTGTGGGTCCAAGCTCAGAGGGATCGATCAGACCCCGCACGGTCTGGACCATGCCCGTCAGATCACTCAATCTTCAATCTTCCTTCCGGCGCATCTTCTTGGCAGAATAGAGGAACAAGTTCATTATGCCAAAGGTCCCGAGCGGAGGGAACGCGAATGCCTGATTTCAAGCTATCCGAGGCACAGTTAGAGCAATTCCGGGCGGACGGATATCTCATGATTGAGAAGTTGTTCGACGCTGAGGAGGTGGACCTGTTGATGAAGATTGCGACGACAGACCAGCGCCTGGCGGCCGAAGCCTATGATAGGAAAGACGCCGAGGGCAGAGCCTCCCGGTTGGCGGTCCGCAAGATGGTGGGCGACGACATCTACAGTGCTTTCGTAGGCTGCCCTCGATTGCTCGATCCAATTGAGCAGATCCTCGGCGGTGAGGCTTATCTCTGGAACTACAAGATAATGCTGAAGGAGCCACGCATCGGCGGAGCCTGGGAATGGCATCAGGACTACGGGTACTGGTACCTCGAGCACGGTTGCCTCTTCCCTCTCCTGGCCAGCTGCATGGTCGCCGTCGATCGTGCCACAAAGGACAACGGCTGCCTGCAGGCCATCCGAGGTTCCCATCTGATGGGCCGGGTCGACCACGCCACCGTCTCGGGTCAGATGGGCGCCGACCCAGAACGAATCGAGGCGGCTCTAGAGCGGATGGAATTGGTCTACTGCGAGATGGAGAGTGGATCAGCTCTGTTCTTTGACTCCAACCTGATTCACTGCTCGGATCAGAATCGTAGCGAGCTGCCACGTTTGGCCCTGATCTGCTCGTATAACGCCGCTCGCAACAACCCCTTCAAACAGGTCCCGGGAGGGAATCCTCCCTACTCCAGGCTGCAGCGCTGCTCAGACGAGAGAATCAAGCAGATCGGACGGCGGGACCTGTATACTTGATGGGAAAATTCTGGATGCGACTCTGGATTGCGGTTACTACGAGGGAGGCATGTAATGAAGCGTCTGATGGTTCTTTCGGGTATAAGGTGTCGAAAAAACAAGGCCGGCCTCCGTGGAAACTCATCACTGACAAGCTCAAGACCTACCCAGCGGCACACCGCGAAGTGTTCCCCTCAGTTGAACATAAGACCGGTCAGTATGAGAACAACCGGGCTGAAGTTTCGCACCAGCACACCCGTGAAAAAGAGAGGCAGATAAGACGGTTCAAATCAATCCAGCAGTCCCAACGATTCCTTTCTGTCCACGGTCCGGTTCAGAATCTGTTCCGGGTTGGTCGGAACCATCTCAAGGCAATTCATTATCGACTGCTTCGCGACAGAGCTTTTGCCTACTGGAGAAAGGCGACGTGTGTCCGCTGAGGAGGAGCGGGACTGGGGTGTATCCCGGCTCCGAATCGCTTGGCCTACATTAACTTGACAGCGCCATCTTCTTTTAACTCCGGAAATTCAGAAGCCTATGAAAGCCGCATCGATCCAGGGCCAGAGGAGGAGGATTGCAGCCCACCCGAGCAGGGGAATAAGCGAGACCACGAACTTCCACGTCAACCCCAGGGAACCCTCGTCGCTACGAAGCATCAGGCTCAGCACCGTTCCCGCTCCCAGATTGACGGCCAGGGCGAGGGGCGCAATCCACTGGAAGCTGATGGGAGTGACGTCGATTGGTGAGGAGACATCAAAAAAAGTGGCCCCTTGAAGAGTCTCATATAGACTTCCCGAAAATGCTACGAGAAGGGCCGTGGACACTCCGTAAATCGTCCCCACTACCACCCCCAGGGGACGGGCGATGGGAATGAACAGGGCGAAACAGAACAGCGCAAAGAGGGGTGTAACCAGCAGGTTGGTCGTGCGCTGGGTCACTCCGACGAAGTTGCCCGGGACGTACTCCATGAAAGAGCTGCCGATCACCACCACGGTTCCCACACCGAAGGCAAGCAGACGAGCGAGCCTCACGTGTCCCCGGTCCGTTTTTGGCTTGTGACCAAAGCGATCTAGGAAGTCGGTCATGATCACAGCCGTGATCGAGTTCACGCCGGAATCGATACTGGACATGGCTGCCGCGAACATGGCAGCGACCACCAGGCCTGAGATGCCGGCGGGTAGATGGTAGGCGACGAAGAAGGGAAAGATCTTGTCCCCATCCGTGGCCAGGCTCATACCTGCAGGTAGCGCCTCAGGCCTCTGGGTAAAGTAGCCCAGCAGGGAGAACCCCACCAGAGCCAGAGCCACGCTGACAGCGGCTGACACGCACATCTGGGTCAGGTAGGAGCGGCCTGCCGCGCGGGCATCGCCAGTGGCCATGAATCGTTGAATACTGACCTGGTCGCCGCCCGCGGTACAGACGTACCAGATAATACCGGTCACCAGACCTCCTAGGATCGTCACTCTCACCCGAGGGTCCAAGCTAAAGAGCGGTTGGACATCCCAGGTGGGCTGCCAGCTGGTGGGGAACCAGCTGAAACCACCCAGTGAGATGCTGATGAGCACCACCACCAGAAGGGCACCTCCCAGGAGAAGTACCGTCTGCACGAAGTCGGTTATCACCACGGCTCCGAGCCCCCCTAGGGAGGTATAGATGACCGAAACGAAGCCCGTGGCCAGGACGATGTAGGGTATCCATTCCTTGCCCACCCCCATCATCACGGTCATGGCCGAGGCGGCCACGTAGACCAGAAGAGACATCCAGACCAGCCTCAGGACCAGGAACATGGTGGCACCCAGGATGCGGATTCCCAAGCCTAACCGCTTTTCCAGTAGCTCGTAGGCGCTGGTCACACTCTGACGCATGTAGACACCCAGCAGCAGCCTGGTAACCAGCAGATAGATGAAAGGTAGGGTCAGCAGACTCGCGAGGATGGTGCCGGGACCCTTGGCGATCATTTCTCCCGGGTAGGCCATGTAGGAAATGGTGCTCAAGAGAGTGGCGAACAAGGAGATACCCACCAGAACGGGATTCATCTTCCCGCTCCCCACGAAGTACTCGCGAATATTCTTCTGTTTGCGGCTGTAGTAGTAGCCGAGCCCGATGGTGGAGGAGGCGTATATGAGAATGATGATCCAATCCAAGGTTCCAAGCCCGGGCTGGCCCATCACCCCTGTCCCCGCTGGAGTGGATTCTGCACCCCGGTCATACGGCAGCCGAGGCTGAACGCTGTTCCGCTGGACAGAATCCCAATGACCACAGTGAATCGTCTAAGCATGACTTCCTCTACTGGATTGCGTCCAGATCGGATCCAATGGAATGCGACGCTTGTTACAAGCCCTTCGCGGTCCAGCCTCCGTCGACCATGAGATCGCTGCCGGTGACATACGAGGCTGCGGATGAAGCCAGGAAGATACAGGCCCCGACCAGCTCTTCGGGCTCTCCCCATCGTCCCAGGAGGGTTCGGCTGGAGCGTTCCTCCCGGAGGACGGGATCGGCATATAGTAATGTTTGTCCTTCCGGGTAATCTTTTCCGGATCCCCCATTTCCTTGAGAGCCTGGAGTTCATCCGGGCTGAAGAGGGTGCCTGGTTTGCCCTTGCCGGTGGCGTGAGCGTCGTAGTTGAACAGATGCAGGCTGGTCACCCCTGACTGCCAGGCGGCGGAGGCGGCGGCGCGCAGCATCTCGATCGACGCCCGAGCTGTCTTCTGTCCGGTGTAGTCGCGCACATACAAGTCGGAAAGACCTCCGGAGATCTCGACCTTGGTTCCTTTCGCTAAATCAACGAATGCGGCCCAATCGCCGTTCATGTCGAGATAGCCTCGGGTGGCGGGAGAGAGAATGTTCACTAAACCCTCCTGAATCCAGGTCTTGACGTCGAATCCCAGAATCTCACAGAGGCTGATCTTGGGGGGTACTCGGGCCAGCAGGGTTAGCCTTCGCCCCTTTTGCTCCCCGATCCGGTCCAGGCTGGCTCTGACCTGACGAACGAAGTCCGTCATCAGGGGCATTCCTCGGGCCTCCTCTCCCTTCTTGAAGTAGTAGGGGTGGCTCAGAAAGTCCATCTCGAAGCCATCTACGTCATAGTTGGTGCAAACCTCCTCGATGATGGCCAGCTTCCGTCTACGCACCTCTTCCAAGGCGTAGTTCATCGCCCATGAGTACCCATGGGAAGGTTGCCCCGGGCGTTTTACGCTTCGCAGGTAGCGATCGGGGACATCCCTACCCAGTCGGATGTGAGGACGCTCTCGTTCCCATTGGCTGCGAAAGGAGGGCCATCGCTCTGACCAGTCCTTGTGGATGTCGTTCATCCGCAGGCTGGGCCAGAACTGCATCCCCGCTTCGTGGCTGCGCCGTGCCCAGATCTCGAGGGGATCCTTCCCCTGCTCCAGTAGGCCGTCCACATTTTGAGCCCAACGTCGTATCCCCGGATTATTCTTGAAATCGGTTTTGTGATCCTCTGTGATGGGTTTGGCATAGACCTCCGTCACCTTGGTGGGGTAGAGCATCTGCTCGTCGCTCCACTGGATGCACTCGATGAAGACGTCCACCTGGGTACCCTCGATCTCGTTGACCGCTCGATTGAGCTGCTCGGGGGTAATGGGCGGCTCAAAGGCCATTAGGGCCGCGTCTCCTCCGTCGCTATTGAGCAGAATCCTGAGCTTTCCCTCCCGACTCTGTGGCTGATCGGCAGGCTGGTCAGTCGGGGGGGCCTCTTCGGCACAGCTAACCCACAACGCGGAGACGAGAAATAGGCACAACGCACTGCCGCGGGTGCTTTTCATGGTGGTGTTCCTTTTTTGCGGGATCAAAACGGGGTGAGAGCCACGGTCCAGAGTATAGGTCTCCGCCGCCGAAATGTGTAGCCCTCTCGCCTGGGCAACCTGCGAGTGAAGTCAAATGGCGGTAAAGGCGGGCTCTCACCCGCTCGTCTGGGTTTGATACTCAACCAGCAGCTCGACCCCCTGGACCCAAATTGGCTGCCTCCGGTTGGGGCTTCGCCTTCTCAGGGAGACGGTCAGCTCGTTCTTGCCCTGGCGGGCCGGAAGATCCTCGAACAGAAGGCCCTCCCCGCTGACCTTACCCCGCAGTCCCTGCCCGTTCAATTGGACGCTCAGATTGTCATCCCAACGGCTGTATCCGGCCAGTGACACCGCGAGTTTCAGAGACTTCAGGGCTGCGTCAATTCGTCTCAGGAAGCCCGTCATTCTAGGCATCCCCTTCTTCCCTTCTCCCTTCTTCTTGAAGTACATTATTTCGGACTCCCCCAGATGCTGGAGAACGAAATTCGGGGAGAGGTGGTCCATCTGGCCACCAGCCGCGACGGCCAGCGCTGGAAGCATCCCTTTCCCAGTCAGCCCTTCATCCCCCGGGGGCCCAGGGGAGAGTTTGATGACATGATCACCTTCAGGAGAAATCCGCCGGTCGGGCCAGCGAGGGAGCGGGGTTTCCGATAGAGGTACTCACTTCTCCCCGCCGACAAGGACTGGAGCCCGTCGACTGCTTCGTTGTCACCGTTCCCGCTTCTTGATTCGCCATATCGTAGGACTAAACTGTCCCCCTACTCAAAGGAAAGGACAACCTCGCTCAGAATGGGGCTGGAGCCCCCATCAGGGGAGATTAGCAGGGCACGATATTGAACGTAGCGAGATCCCGGCAAGGTTGGGAGAGGGCGCCCATGGCCCACCGAATGCCACGGTGCCGAAGTCAGGTCCTCCCGCCGAGACGAAAAACGTAGATCGAACCGGATATCAGTTCTGTGGGGAGTCTCACCCGTCCAGGCCAACGCGACTCGTCGGGTGGCTTGGGGCACATCCAGCGGCGGAGACAGGTACGGATGCGCCGGACTCCGGTCGTAGATGCTGCCGGGCGTGATCGCCATGGCGTGATGGGTACCTACGGTGGGCAGGTGAGTCCGATGGAGCGTCGAAAACCCTCCTTCCCTTCCCCAGTAGATGTAGGAGCCGAAGGTGTGATCGCCGTCTTTCAGGTGATTGTGAACGATGAGATCCAGACGCTGGTCCTGGTTCAGGTCCAGGATCTGGATTCCGTTGGAGGACTCGGCAGGCAGCTCGCTCCGCCTGCTGTAGGAGCGGGTTTCACTTCCCCAGTATAGGAAGAGCGGAAGGCTCCGGGTCTGATTGCCCTTGTAGTTGCTGATGGCCAGATCCAGGTGTCCATCTCCATCCAGATCGGCAGCGGCGGCCTCAGCGGCGCCGTAGGCTTCAAGTCCGGTCCTGCGCGAGTCGGAGTAGCCGTCTCGGCTTCCCCAGTAGATGAAGCTCTCGGTGTGGGCATCGCCCGTGTCGCGCTGGTAGGCCCCGGGGAAGATCAAATCCAGCCAGCCGTTGGCATCTAGGTCGGCAATCGTCGGACCCTGGTTTGCGTCTGTCGCCAGAAGCGTAGAGGGACGTTTCCCGAATCCATTCGGGCCGCCCCAGACAACCTCCGAGACCTTCTCCGGAGTGTGGCCGCTGGGTACAATCAGGTCCAGATAGCCGTCCCGGTCCAGGTCTCCCGAGACCACCCCACAGCAGGTCCGGTAGGCCTTGAGCGGTACCATTGTACTCCGGTCCACGGAGTAATCCGACCCATTACCCCAGAGAATCTGACAGTAGTTCCTCTGGCCGTTTCCAAGGTAGACCATGAAGCACAGATCCAGGTTGCCATCCCGGTTGAAATCACCGACCGTTACACCCGGAGCGTCGTCCAACGGGATCCTGGTGCGTCTGCCCAGTCCCTCGGGACCTCCCCAGTAGATGTCTGGCCCACTGCCGCCGAAGACCAGGTCGGGAAAGCCGTCGTCGTCCAGATCTGCAACCCGAGTGTAGTTGGCGTTGGCGGTCGGCAATCGGGTGTGGTTGGCCTCCGAGTAGCGGTGGGAGGGGTTGCCCCAGAAGACGATGGAGGGCGGGCCGTTGGCTGCTCCGCCGCTCTTCTGATTGGAGAGCACCACATCCACCACGCCGTCCCGGTCGAGATCGGACAGGGCCACTCCCACGGCACCGAAGCTCTGGAGGTGACTTCGATTCGAGGCGCTGAAGCCATTGGGTGTTCCCCAGTAGATATAGCTGGGGACGTCGAAGGTATGGATGTCCTGAAAATCGTTTCCGGAGAAGTTGGCGAAGACGATATCCGGGTAGCCGTCTCCGTTCAGATCCCCGGTGTCCACAGCGCGGGGAGCCAGGGTGGGCAGGAGGATCTTGTCCTGGGGATGAAAGCCTCGAGGACTACCGAGATAGACCTCTGACAGGGTGTGGGGTGCAGACCTGGACGCAGGCTCGGCAGCCTCTTCTCCGTCTGGGGATAGGCTGGACGCAAAGACCAGATCCGGGTGCCCATCCTGGTTCAGGTCGGCCACCGCAGCGTCCTGAGCATCTCGAGTAGGAAGTTCCGCCAGAGGTTGATCGAGACGGAAGTTCTGCGAGCCAGGATAGATCAAGGCTCCCCCGTCTCGAAAACCTATGATGAGATCGTCTGTTGCGTCACCGTTGGCGTCCCCAGCCCGGACGAGATCCGGAGGCTCTCCGCTTCGCTCGAGCAGACGCCGGGGCAGGAAGCCCCGATCTCCTCCCAGGTAGACGAAGACGCTTTCGCGATCCGGGTTGCTGTTGGCGAAAGCAAGGTCGATCCATCCGTCGGCGTTGAAGTCGCCCGAAGCGCAACTCACGGCGCCGACCGTAGCGAGTGAGGAGCGTCCTTCGACCGAAAAGCCCTCGGGCGAGCCCCAGTAGAGATAGGACTCAAGGTGATCGCGGTACCCGCGCTGGGATCCCGTCTCCTCGCCGAAATTGGCGACCGCGAGGTCGGGCCAGCCGTCCCGGTTGAAGTCGGCAACGGCCAGGTCAAGGCCGAACAGAGTCGGCAGTTCAGTTCGCCGTCTGCTCGAGTACCCCCGCGGAGATCCCCAGTAGATCAGAAGCTGCGTGTGAACCGAGTAGTTGTGGACGACGTTGGTGAAGATAATCTCGGGATGGCCATCTCGATTGAGATCGGCAATACGGACAGGTCCTCCACCTTCCGAGGGAAGGGATTGAACGCTGCGGCGACGCTCCTGGATCTCCTTTAGGAGCTTGAAGACCGGGAGCTCCTTCCAGAAGGGAGGCAAGAGCGATTCGTAGCCCGAGGAGCTTCCCCAGTAAATCAAGGCATCGGGTTTTTCCACGACGTCGTGGTCCTGGCTGAAGACCAGGTCCAGGTAGCCGTCCCGATTCAGGTCCCAACGGGGTATCAGCTGGACCCTTCCGGATCGTGAAACATAGATATTGGCACCGCCGTCGGGAAAGCTTCCTCGGGAGAAGTCCTCGAAGCCCCGGTGTCGGGTGGTGATGGGTTTGCCAGCCGTGGAGATCTGTGTCAGGAAGAGGTAGAAGGCTCCCAGGGCGATCCAGAGCCAAGTCGGCACTGGTGTAGGCAGGGCTCTGAATACAGGCGTCTTCCTCTTTCTCATAAGCCACCCGGCCCATCATACGGAGCCGCTGTCGGTGCATAAAGGGCAGCCCGGTTTTCACTCGAGAATAACAACGGACGACGACGTCTCCCGAAGCCTGAGAGCTGCGACCTGTTGTCGAAGTCTCCACTCAGCGACTCGGTACGCGAATCGCCCGCTCGCGTCCGTTTGTTTCTCTGAGCTCGCGGTAGATTCCCTCGGCAGCCGAGACCTGTTCCAGTAGCTCAGGACCCTGCTCCAAGAGTCTCTTGAGCTGCCACCATTGCCAGTTGCTCCTCTCGGTATCTTCGAACTGTGCCGAGTCTGAGAGAACCTCAGAAACCATCTCCCTTATTTGGGTCAGGCTGGCGAGCCTCTTGTCGATCAAGCTGTCGACCGCTTCGTGCTTCCAGAAGCGCAGCGGCTTACGCACAACATAGATAGGAGTGGTGTGCGCGCTCGACCCATCGCTGCCCTTGGACCGTGCGGCAACCCAAAAGCCATCGCCAGCATCCAGCTCGAAATCGGCGGTGAGTTCCCTCTGGGTTGGGTCATCGGATCTGACGCTGTGGACCACTTCACCGTGGAGCACGATTTCCAGGCTGGCGGGAGTCAGACGTTCCGGATCTCCCCAAGCTTGAGCCTTGACCCGCAGACTCCTGGTCCCCTCCACCAGGATCTCGTCCCCGGGGAGTGCCCCGTCGACGCTGAACTCGATCATGGGACCATTGCTGACGAACGTCCTTCCTTTCCCCATTGCTTCGAACCAGGAATCGGCCGTGAATTGCTGCTCGCCGACGAAGGCGTAGACGCGCTCTTCGCCAACCGTCCCCGAGTAAGGAATATCGGAGCCCGCCGAGGCGGTCAGTTTGAAGCCCAGGTTCAGGAATTCGTAGTAGATCTCCGTTCCCAGCTTGCCCACCTGCATGATCTCAACGAAGTCGACGATCTCTCTCGGAATATTGAGACTCATATCCCGATGGGCATGATGGTACTTGAGAGCGTGCGCATAGCCCGCCAATCCGCCCTCTCGACGCACCGACTCCAGTACCCAGTCGTAGAGGTAGTAGCGGTCCGTGTCCCGCACCATTCGAGAGATGTTCATGGCGAGCACGTGCCCTATGCGCTGCCGGCCGTGGGTGCGCGGTCCCTCCTGTCCGGGTGAGAGAATGTAATCGTCAACCTCGATCCTGTGCTCGGGTCCGAATCCCCGCTGCTCGAAGAACGTTCGATAGACGTCTCCCATCTTGGCGACGTTGACCAGGTGCACGTCCTCGGCCCTTACCCAGGTCAAGAGACGCTGCGCATCGTCGTCGCTCAGCATCCTGAAGTGAACATGATCGTCACCCGAGTACCATCCGAGCTCAGGCATATCCACCCAGCGCCGGGGCTGATATGTTTTTTCCAGGGTCTGACCCGACTTCAGAGAAACGGTGTCGAAGATCGGAATGTGCTCCAGGCCGCGACGCACCACGATCTCCCAGTCGCCGGGTGGGACCGACATGTCGAAAGGTCCCGGCACACACCAGTACTCACCGCGCAGTTTCCCCGGCAGGTTGGCAGGACGCCGGCTCGAGGTCTTGCCCTGCCCTTCGAACTGGGGAGTGAAATCGACGGCGTTGCTGGGTTTGTAGTCGAGTCCATTGGTCTTCCAGACCAGGCGGACCATGGCCGGCGTCGGTTCCCCCGTATCTGAGGACAGGACGATCACTTTGAGGCGTCCCGGTTGTGGGGTGAGAACATCCAGCGGCAGCCGTACCGGGTCCAGGGCCTGGTCTCGGAACTCGAATACCAGTGACGTCATCCCCACCGGGATATCAGTGAGACTCACCACTGCCCAGGTCGTCCCTTTGGGTGCGATCTCAATCGAGATGAGGTCCGAGCCCTCCTCCACGGCCAGCGTGTGATCGGCCGTGAAGTATCCGGTCTGTTCTTCTCCCGTCACGATCCGGAGCAGCAGCCCTCCGATAGCTCCAGGCAAGAGCACAGGAGAATCAGACAGCGCAGCCCCGA
The DNA here is from genome assembly GCA_047514575.1 of Acidobacteriota bacterium. Taxonomy (GTDB): domain Bacteria; phylum Acidobacteriota; class UBA6911; order RPQK01; family JAJDTT01; genus CAUZIZ01. The sequence continues at coordinate 12,115 of JAKZYH010000112.1, forward strand.
TGCTCGTCCTCAGGTCCAGGGAGATCTTCGAAGGAACAGTATTCAACAGGGAATCCAACCGGTCCAGTGCCTGGCGGGTGGTCGCTGCTCCTTTCTTCCTGCGTTTTCCGATGCTGCCTTCCTTCGCTACCTTGGCAGCCTCGCGAAGGTCGCGATTGAGCGAATCGAGCTGAGCCCGGACGTTCTCCTCAAACAGATAGGGATGCTTGCGCAACAACGCGCTGAGGAAGTGCGATGGATCAGATGATGGGGGATCGCCCGACGGGTGTTCGCCGAACATCAATCCGGTAGAGAATCCTACCAAGACCGCAATACCCACGGTCTTCCAGGAGGACAACCGGCGGCTCATTTGCCCTCATCTTTCAGCGTATAGCGAATTCGAAAAATGCGGCTCATCCCGCCCTCGCGGAAGGGAGGTCCAGTGCTGATGACGGCAGGACGTACCCCCTCTCGACCATGGGTCTCCATAGAGAAGAAGGCGGGCGCCCTTGACCAGAGCCTCTCGGCAAGCTCAAAGACACGTCCGGATCGAAGTCCCCGAGGCAGACGCGTGAAATAGAACAGCCGTAGGGTGAGCGGATGCGAGCCAGCACGATCATTTTCTAGAAGGCTCAGTTCGGGATCATAGAGCTGAACCACTTCCAGCTCTCGACCCTCAGCCTGGAGCTGGACTCGTTTTTCAAGTCCCGTCATCTGGCCCAGATAGGTGGTCAATTCCGACTTCGAGATACGCCCGTCTCGATCTGCGTCCATTCGACGACGTTCGACCAGTGCGTGATCTCCATGGAATGTCAGATCGATTGCCAAATCGACGTGAGTCGTCGCAACGACGACCTTCACGTGGTGTTCGATCTGAGCCGAAAGAACTCCGTGGCCCATTGCCGGGTAACATGTACACACCACCAGTACAAGAAGCGTGATCGCGAAGACCGGACGCGCGGGAGAGTAGCTAGCCATCTGCCGGGTGATGGACCGCGGAGGCGATGTGCTTGAATTGTCTGCCACGGAAGCGCTCCTGGCCTTGTTTGGCTAGGTTATTAGGCTAGAGATCTTGCCCAAGGAACTGTCTTGCGGCACCCGGCATCAGCCGAGCTAACCCGCGCCTCTTGATTTGTACTCGACCAGCAACTCGACGGCCTGGACACGAACAGGTTGGTTCCGGTTGGGGCTCCGTGTTGTCAGCGACAAAGTCAGCTCGTTCTTCCCCTGTTGGGCAGGAACGTCCTCGAAGAGGAGGCGCCCCCCCGTGAGCTTCCCCCTCAGTCGCGTCCCGTTCAATTGAACCCTCAGATCGTCGTCCCAGCGACTGTATCCGGCCAGGGTCACTTCCAATT
>JAKZYH010000113.1:0-3727 GCA_047514575.1 Acidobacteriota bacterium
TGTCCATCATCGAGGCAGAGATCGAGGTCAACGAAACAGACATCGTGGCTGTTGAGCTCAATCAGCCTGCGATCGTCAATGTAGATGCTCTCCCTGACCAGCCCCTTAAGGGGCTGGTTACGGAGATCGGTAACTCGGCGATTCAGAAGCTGAACAGCCAGGAAGCAAAAGACTTTAAAGTGGCGATTCGACTTTCTTTCCCTCCCCCCAGCCTGCGCCCGGGTTTGAGTTGTACTGCCGACATCACCACGGCTACCCGAGATCATGTCCTGACCATTCCAATTCAGGCGCTGGTAGTTCGTGAGTTCTCCACTGACAGCGAGGGGAACCCCATCAAGGGAGAAGTGGAAGGCCAGGGTGACACGGAATCGAGAAAAGAATTCGAGGGCGTCTTCGTGATCCTGGAACGGCGGGTTGAGTTCACTCCGGTCAAAACAGGCATCTCCAGCTCCTCACGGTTGCAGATCCTCTCAGGAGTCGCCGAGGATGCGAGAATTGTCACTGGAAGCTATAAAGCCTTGAGAGAGCTCAAGGATGGTGACTTCGTCAAGCCTCAGTCGGGCAAGAAAGGATATAAGTACTGAATGGGAGTAGCAGGCGTGAGCGACGCACTCATTCGCACTGAGGATCTGTGGAAAACCTACGAGATGGGATCGGAGAAGATCCACGCCCTCCACAGCGTTACCTTCGAAATCCATGCCAATGAACTGGTGGCCATCATGGGTCCTTCCGGAAGCGGGAAGTCCACTCTCATGAATCTGATCGGCTGCCTGGATACACCCAGCCAGGGCAAGTACTATCTCAACAATCAGCTCGTGAGCGAGATGCATGACGACGAGCTGGCCCGCATCCGCAACAAAGAAATCGGCTTTGTATTCCAGACCTTCAATCTTCTGGCCCGGGCCACGGCTCTTCAAAATGTGGAACTCCCGCTGGTCTATTCCGGGATCGCTTCGTCAGAGCGAAAAGAAAGGGCTCGGCAAGCCCTGGAAGAAGTAGAACTGGGCGATCGTGTGACCCACCGCCCCAACGAGCTCTCCGGGGGACAGCGGCAGCGGGTGGCCATTGCGCGGGCCCTGGTCAATGACCCGTCGATCCTGCTGGCCGATGAGCCGACTGGCAATCTCGACTCCAAGACCAGCGTTGAAATCATGTCCCTGTTCGATCGGCTGCATAAGAAGGGCAACACTATCCTGCTGGTCACTCACGAAGCCGACATCGCGAAGCACGCCCACCGGATCATTCGACTGATGGACGGTAAGATCGAAAGCGATGAGATCACCCGGAAGGCCCCGGCGGCGACTTACTGAGTACCCTCTTTCGGAGCCTCTCTTCCTCCTCGGAAGTAAGGAAACGCTGGGCGGTGGAAAGTTTCAATTGCTCTTCTGAGTGGCGGACATGGCCAAGGCTGTGGAGCCGGCTGACGACTATGCCGGCTGGAAGACTTCGATAGGGTTGCCGGACGGATCTTCCAAGAGGACCTGCTGCCCACCCGGACCAGAGAGGATCTCGTTACGGAAGTTCGCGCCCGCCTCGGTCAAAGCAGCTACCGTCGCGGCGATGTCCTCAACCTGGACGACGAACCGGTTCCATCCACCGGGTGCGGGCTGACTGCCGTCCGGCATCGGGCGTTGCGCCGAGGAAACAGGGCCGGCAACCCACAGCACGAGACCGTCCTTTGCGAGGATCGCTATCGCGGGCCCGAACTTCTGTTTGAGTTCGAACCCAAGGAGGCCGGTATAGAAGCCGATCGCCGCATCCACGTCATTGACCATGTATCTCACTGTAGCCATGCTATTAGCCCACCTCGCGAGAGGGCATTCCAGGACACACAATGCGGGAAGAGCGCGGCCAGAGTAGCCCAGGCCATCATCATCACCTTGCGAATGCAACCCTCTCTGGCATCCTGGTGCCCATGCAGCAGCGCAAGCGGTTCCGAAAGCCACGCATCCACAAGTTTGGTGATGTGCGCCAGTTGACTCGGCTGCTCCAGCCCCAGGGCAAGGGCAGCAGCGCAGGGCAAGGGGCTCAGAGTATTGGCTACGACAGCATCTGATCCCTGGTTGGTATGGGTTCCGCGTATCATCATGCCGCCACCGCCTCTGCGAACTCAGCCACGGCCAGGGCGATGATCTCCGCCGGCCGGTGCAGCACCACGGCACCAGTTCTCTCCAGGTCGATACGGCAGTAGCGCCTGAATGCACTCAACCGCACGCCTGGCCCCTGGGGTGTGCTCACCCGGTGATTTATCAGCCTGAACAGTACGGCTTCCGGGTAGCCGAAAGTCCGCCGGGCTCTTAGCCGAGGGGGGAGCGTACCTGCCCGGTGTCGTGTTGCCGAACGGTCGCTTTGGACAGGGCGGCTGTAACCCGCATAAAATGGCGGAGAGGGAGAGATTCGAACTCTCGGTGCCGTTTCCAGCACAGCTGCTTAGCAGGCAGCCCTGTTCAGCCACTCCAGCACCTCTCCGCAGAAGCCGGGAACGAGCGACTCATTCTATGAAAACAGCCGCTCAGGGGTCAATTGAGGATCCTGAATCAACCCGAATCGTCGTATCTTCTTCCAGCCGAAAGGTGAGCAGTTGCTCTTTTTCTATGATTGCCGCTTCGCCTCGGGAAGTCAGAACCCTGGCACCGCCTGCAGCGCCCCCGACGGTGGCTCCAACCGCCGCACCGCTTTTCCCTCCAAAAACAGCTCCCAGGAGGGCTCCGATCCCGGCGGCCACCCCTACCGTTTTGGCATCCTTCTTCTTGCTGGCTCCAGCTTCGATAGTGACGTCGTTGGTCGTCAGTTCGTAACGTCCGTCGCCGACCTGAAGTTCCGCGAGGACCACTGTCAGGGAAGCCCGCCCCTTGACCCGTCCCCCCTTCAGAGTATTTTCCACAACCCCAACCAGCCGACTACCCCTGGGAACGACTACTCTTCCGCCGGCCATCAGATCCTGGTCGAGCAAAGCCTGGAAGCGATCTCCAGGTCGGGCTGTTTTCGACGTGAGGCGTTCGGTCAGGCGGGCTGGAAAGCCGGTGCCTGCAGGAATCAAAATCGTCAGCCGCTGGCCTCGGGGAAGCGGAGAGGGGGCTGGTCCCGGCTGGTGGATTACCGGGGGTTTGAGACTCCCTTGCGGCTTCTTCGGAGTCGGCACGACGATCTCGTCGGGATCACCCGTTTGCGGCCGGGCAGATTCCGCCACCTGGCCCAGGACAGTGATCGTCCCGGGAATAATCAGGCAAAGAGTGACAGTGCTTGCAATCAACCAGCGCAGCAGATACATAAGAGTCTCCAGTGTTCGCTTGCAGGGATCGGTTTTGTGCCGGCCCCTTGCGCCGGGCGACCATAAGAGTCGTCCCACGTTGTTAGATGGCATGCCTGTCCGCAAGTTTCACATAGCAGCAATTGAACAACTTCGGACAAGTATTTCTCCGTTCATTCGCCGAACTCCACTGCTTCGGTCCTTCTTCTCTGACGACCTGTTTCTAAAAGCTGAGAATCTTCAGAACACGAACTCCTTCAAGGTTTGTGCGGCAGCTGGCCAGATCTTGTCCCTGTCTCAATCTCAGCTTGACCGGGGCCTGGTCACTTCGAGCTCGGGAAATTTCGGTCGGGCTGCGGCCTGCAGGTTGTCATGACCCGCAACAGCAATCCGTTGAAAGTAGAACTGACGAGGAAATGGGGAGCGGAGATCATTTTTTGTGAGAATCACTTCGGCGCTCGGCAGGCCAGGGTTTCG
>JAKZYH010000114.1:0-5078 GCA_047514575.1 Acidobacteriota bacterium
ATATCATTCTTATGATGCACCGTCGAGGAATTACCGAGGAGCAGATCGACCGCATCCTGGTCCAGCCGGCGCGGCTGCTGTCGTTTGCCTGATATCGAGGAGGAAAACGATGCCGCCTGAGCTGATCATTTCCAACGGAACCATCCTGGATGGTACCGGCAAGGCTCCGATATCAGGCGATATCGCGATCACAGGGGGAAAGATTTCGGACCTGGGAGATCTGTCAGAGGCTCTGGACGTCCCTAAACTGGATGCGACCGGACTCTGTGTGAGTCCTGGCTTCATCGATATTCACAGCCATTCTGACTATTCCCTGGTGGTGGACCCGCGCGCCGTGAGTGCGATTAGCCAGGGCGTGACTCTTGAAGTCGTGGGCAACTGTGGGCACGGTTGTGCGCCGATCGAGAGCATCGAGCTGGCGGCTAGCAATATCTACGGATATCAATCTTCCCTGGGTATTTCATGGAAGACCATGGCCCAGTATCTGGATCACCTGGAGTCGCTTCGGCCGGCACTCAACGTCATCACCCTGGCAGCCAACGGTAACCTGCGCCTGGCCACGGTCGGGTTGGCCGAACGTAATGCCAGCGCTTCCGAGTTGGCGCAGATGGCGAAGTTGCTGGAACAGGCGCTGGAGGAGGGAGCTTTCGGCTACTCCACAGGACTGGAGTATAACTGCGAGCAGGGCTGTGGAGAAGAAGAGATCATTGCCCTGTGCAAGGTTGCCGCCAGAGCCGGGGGGATCTACGCCACTCACACCCGCAACCGGGCTGGTGAAGCCGAAGAAACCATTGCTGAAGCCATCCGGACCGCTGGCGCCGCCGAGATCCCATTGCAGATCTCCCACATCGCCTCGGTAGCCCGCTTGGCGCCGGACAGCAGCTGGGCTGTCCAGCAGGCTCTGGATCAGGTAGAAGCAGCCCGTGCCAGAGGTCAGGACGTAACGATCGATCAGCACACTCGGATGTATGGCACCACCAATCTCAGTACCATGTTGCCGCAGTGGGCCTTGCAGGGAGGTCCTCGTTCGACCGCTGAACGGCTCAAGGATCCGAAGACTCAGAAGGAGATGAGCCGGCACTCCAGCATTATCGTCTCCTTGGCTCAAGGTGACTGGAATCGTATTGTGGTCTTTCGCAGTAAGGCCCTGCCTGAGATCTCACAGAAGAGCATAGCCGAGATTGCCGACAGCTGGGGCGTGGGTATCTACGATGCGATTTACGACATCCTGCTCGCAGAGATCGATGACCTACACGCCTTGATGGTCATCTGCCTGGCTTACGAGGAAGCAGATCTACATTTGCCTGTGAGCCTCCCTTACTGCATGCCCGGCTCGGACGCAATCGCGCTGGCGCCGGACGGGCCCCTCCAGGACGAGAGCTTCCACGGATCCTATACCTGGGCAGGTTACTACTATCGTACGTTTGCCCGCGACAAGGCCCTTTTCAGCTCTCAGGAAACGATCCGCCGGATGACGTCATTGCCTGCAGAGCGCATGGGGCTCAAGGACCGTGGCGTTATTCGGAAAGGGAATTGGGCGGATCTTGCCATCTTCGATCCCGCAAGCTTTTCCGATCGTGGAACGACCTTCGAACCGAATCAGGTCTGCCAGGGCATGGTCCACGTCCTGGTCAACGGGGCCATAGCCCTGCAGGATGGTAAGCTGACTGGACAAAGAGCGGGAAGCGTCCTGCGTCGGTAGCGAGGATGGGCCCCGCTTGGGGGACAAGACGTTGTCCGGTTGAGTAACTGTGATGGTCGTACTTTTCAACATTGCCGGTTTTGCGATTGTAGGTTGGGCCTTGATGATCCTGCTGCCAGGCTGGAACTTCACCAAGCGTCTGGTCAACTGGACCGCTTTTCCGGTCGCGGTCTCTGCCCTCTACGTGATAGGTCTGATCGCTGTCCTCATCGAGAACGGACTCGGTGTCATAGCGGACTTCGGGACGGCGGGCTTCTTGACCTATTGGATCGTGCGGGTCGTTCGGCGCCGGGGTAGTGGTCCAGAAGGGGCCGAGAACCCCTTGTGGAGGGCGCCATGAGTAGAGCAAGTGAAGTTTGGAGGACGTTGTGGGCTCAGCTCGGAAGAGAGCCTAGAGTCGCTTGGGTCGGCTTGATCGGGGTGGCACTCGCAGCATTTTGTGCTCTCATTGGACAGCTGCGCGGCTACGTCGTCGCACCGGAAGGCAACCTCTGGGAGACGGCCACCTTCAACGGAGCTGTAGGCGTTTTTCACTTGACTCAGGCTATGTTGGCTCCTGAGGCTGGGTTCACTCAGAGAGGTCAACGACGGTGGGCGAACACGTTGGTAGTCGCGACACTATACGCATACGGAATCGAGACAATTCAGGCCTTCCGGGGGCTGGATCCCCGTTTTTCGGCGGTCGCCGGGGCGGGAGATCAGCTCCTGGGAGGCCTCTTCTTCCTCGACGCGCTCCTCATCATGGTGCTCTTCCTGGTGCTAGCCTGGCGCTTCTTCAGAGCCGAGACGACGCCTCTTCGGCTGGCTGTCCGCTACGCAGCCGCCGCCTGCTTGATCTCGTTTGCTGTAGGCATCGGGATGAGCATCTTCCAGGGCCGGATGGTTGGAGCCGAAGGCAACCTGCTTCCCATCCACGCCGCTGGCTTCCACGGACTGCAGGCGATTCCGCTGGTTGGTCTCCTGCTCGTGTGGTCTGGGGCAGGGGAGCGAGTCGTAGCACGCTGGGTCCACGTGGCGGGAATCGCCTGGGGAGGGTTCTGCTGCGCGATACTCTGGCAGGCAGTTGCAGGCTTGGGTCCGTTGGAGGCTTCGACTGCACTGGTAGCCACCTTGGTTTTCTTTGGGGGATGGGCTCTGGTGGCCCTGGTGGCGGTCTGTTCGTGGATGCAACGCTCGACAGGCTAATCGGTTGTGTCAACCGAGTGGTACAACGAACGACTTTTCCCCTGAGCCCCTTCAGCCGAGCCCTCTGCCCAGCGGGTGGTTTCAACACATAGCGAGGAGTAGCTGTTGGGGAATCGGATCATTGGCTACGATCTTGCTCGGACTGCTGCCGTTTTCGGCATGGTGGTGGTCAACTTCAAGATCGTGATGGGCGCTGCGGAGAAGGGACCAGACTGGCTCGTGAGCCTGGTTGGACTGCTCGAGGGGCGAGCAGCGGCTACTTTCGTCGTTCTCGCTGGTGCGGGGATCTCGCTCCTTTCCCGGGAGGGGCGCGAAACGGACGATCACAACCTCGTCTCGAGGGATCGACTCACGCTGCTGAAGCGGGCCCTGTTTCTCTTTATCGTCGGTGCGCTCTACACGCCGATCTGGCCTGCCGACATTCTTCACTTCTACGGTGTCTACATTCTCGTCGCTACGTTCTTCCTGGCAACGCCCACGCCTCGGCTCTGGGCCTGCGTTGGCTCCCTGGTGTTGGCATTTTGCCTACTGCTGATGGTGTTTGATTACGAGCAGGGCTGGGACTGGAGTAGCCTGCATTACGAGGGACTCTGGACCCCAGAGGGGATGTTCCGCCACCTGTTTTTCAATGGTTTTCATCCGGTTGTTCCCTGGTTGGCGTTTCTGCTCCTGGGTATGATTCTGGGCCGTCGGGACATGAGGTCTTCGGTCGTCCGTAGCCGTGTCTTGGCCTGGGGTATCGGAGTGGCGGTTTCGTCCGAGCTCATGAGCTGGATTCTTATTCGCATATTCTCCGCAGAGGCGAATGCTGCAGACCGTAGCGCCATCGCCGCAATTTTGGGAACCGAGCCAATGCCCCCGATGCCACTCTATATGTTTGCAGGAGCGGGAAGCGCCTGCGTTGTTATCGTGGCTTCGATTGCTCTTGGTGAACGGTACGGATCGTCAGCATGGCTCCGTCCCTTTCTGTCGACAGGTCAACTAGCCCTGACCTTATACGTCGGACACGTCATCGTCGGGATGGGAACGCTGGAGGCTATCGGGCGCCTAGAAGACCAGACCCTTCTGTTTGCAGTGTCGGCTTCCCTGCTGTTTTGCGGTGCAGGTGTTGTCTTTGCGCATGTGTGGAGAAGACGGTTCGAGCGTGGACCGCTGGAAGCGGTAATGAGGGCCCTCACTGAAGCTCCCAGACAGTCTGCTTGAAAGGGGGCCTAGCCGGAGCGAAGCGGCTGGGTCCGAGGCCGCTCGGACCCACGTCTTGTTCCCTGCACAGTCTTGGCTTTCTGTGCCCACCGTGGCAGAACCGGCGCGCGGGTGGGAAGACTTCGGCGAAATTGGAATTCTCATCAACGTCTCAGTTCTGATAAGCTCTCCAAACAAAGTTTGTGCGCCCGTAGCTCAGTTGGATAGAGTGTCGGCCTCCGAAGCCGAAGGTCGCAGGTTCGAATCCTGCCGGGCGTACCAACAGAATCCCTTCATTTTCAGCATCTTCCGACTACAACAACTTACGACCTAGGGCGACAGGGAATGACAGGTGGCACCCTGAAACGGCCCTATTCGCGCACAAATTGCGCACACTGTGCCCAGATGGGATCCCGAGTGATTGTGCAATTGCATGGGGAACGGATTTCTGAGGTGGAAACACAAATGGGGAGTAGAAATACGATGGTCGAGACAGAACGAGCGAGAGGGAATCTGGATTGCCTGAGAGCCGGGTTTGCCGAAGCCTGCACCCAGTGTGATCTCTTTGATCATGAAACGCAGCGAGTCATCGATCTGTGCGACGAAACCTCCGCCGCCACAGAGTTTAAGGAACTCAAACAATTGCAAAGCCTGCTACGAAAGCGTCTCGATGATGATTGGATTGAGATTCACGGAAGCAATTACGATCTAGCAAGTCGCCTTCTGATTATTCGGGCTTTCTCGGGTTCAATCGATAGGGAAATAGAGATTCTGGAGCGCAAAGCAAGTGTTCGTAACACTGTGAAGAGATCAATAATCAATAGGAATTTCCTTTTGGATTGAGTTCTAGGAAAGAGGGTAGAAACACCCGAAAGGAGCCCAAAAGGGGCTGAAATGAGGTAGATGGGGAAATCGAAGGGGATCCACAGGGTTGAGATCGTGTAACGGGAGTGGGAGCGGAGGCGAGGAGCTGCCAAAGGGCAAGTCAGGAGGGAAAAACAGACACAAG
>JAKZYH010000115.1:0-4456 GCA_047514575.1 Acidobacteriota bacterium
GGGCCGGACCAAGTCTGGCTGATGCAGCGAGAGGCACTTTCCTGCCATCGATTCCGGAAGGCGTGGACTGGTTGACGCTGGGAGGTCTGGTGGCGACCACGTTCGTCATTGTCGCGGCCTTCTTCCAGGCCTATCTCGTCAAGGCAAAGGGCTGGAGCGCGGCCGATCTCAAGAGTGGAATCACTGACACAGTCCTGGCCGCTATCATGTATACCGGGATTGGCTGCGTTATCATGATGACCGCAGCGGCGGTACTCTACCCGGACCGATCTATCGACAGTGCGACCGCGATGGCTAGCCAGCTGGAGGGTGTCTTCGGACCCTATGCCAAACTGGTCTTCTGTTTCGGTTTCTGGGCCGCAGCTTTTTCCAGCTTCATCACCAATGCTTTGGTCGGAGGCGTTCTGATCAACGATGGCCTTGGCCTGGGGGGGCAGTTGAACTCGATCCCGACTCGGATCTTCGCTACACTGGTGCTGCTGATCGGCATGGCAACGGCTATGGCGATCATCCACACCGACAATTCCACTCGGGCCGTCTCTGTAGAACGCTCCGGCGATGCGGCCAATGAAGGAGACGTCCCTGAGTCGATCGCCAAACCCAAGCAGAAAGGGCAGATCGAGATACGAGCGATCGCGCTGGCCCAGGCGCTTTCGATACTCGCGGTTCCACTCGGAGTCATCGCCATGGTAGTAGTTTTGTTCGATCGAAACTCGATGCCAGGACATCCCCTATCGGCTGCCAGCAAGGCATTTGTCCTCCTGGGAGCGGCGGTGCTGCTGGGAATCGCTTCCATGACGGCCCTCAAGGTCGTGCCCGCGGTGACGACCCTTCTCGGCAGTTGAGCGGTGAGCCCGACGAGCCCATGGAGACCGATGTTCGCATCCTCGAGGCACGGCCGCACTTTACGCAGGTAGAGGCCCGCACCGCGTTGAAATTTGGTGGAGTGGTCCTTCATCAGGCTTGCTTCTGCCACGTCCGGGTAACCGTTGAGAATCGGCGCGGTCAGGTGGCCGAGGGTTGGGGAGCCATTCTCCTGGCCTACGTCTGGGGCTGGCCCTCGGCTCGAGTCCCCACCGATCAGCGGGAGGAGTCGATGCGTCGGTTGGTATCGGCCTGGTGTCGCCGACTGACCGAGTCTGAGGGGTTTGCCCATCCGGTCGACCTCTTCTGGCGGCTGGAACCCGAGCTCGAGCCGCTGACCCGAACTATCTGCGAAGAGCAGGGAATCGCCGAAGTGATGCCCCGGCTCAACGCCCTGATTTGCGCTTCGCCGGCCGATGCTGCCGTCCATGACGCCTTTGGTCTCGCGGCCGGGATCGACAGCTACGACGGCTACGGACCGGAGCATATGGAGCGGGACCTCTCTGACCAGCTGGGCCCGATGTTCAAGGGACGGTTCATCTCAGATTTTCTTTCTCCGCTTCCAGAATCGGTCGAGGCCTTCCATCTGGTGGGTGGACTGGACAAGCTCACCGAGTCCGAGCTGACCTCGGAGGATCCCGATGACGGTCTTCCGGTCTCGCTGGACCAATGGATCCGCTATGAAGGGCTGCACTGCCTGAAAGTCAAGCTGCAGGGAACGGACATTGACTGGGATCTGCAGCGGCTACTCGATGTGGTGAGGGTGGCGAGAACAGAGCATCAGCGGCTCGGAATCAAGGACTTGTGGATCAGCGTCGACACTAACGAGATGTGCGAATCGCCGGACTATATGGTAGAGCTGCTCCGGAATCTGCGGCATCAGGATTCGGCTGCCTTCCGGTCGGTCCTCTATGTGGAGCAGCCCTGCGAACGCGATTTGCGGCGTCGCCGATTGGACGTCAGGGAGCTGGCGAAACTAAAGCCGGTGATCATCGACGAAGCCCTGGCTTCGCTGGAGGACTTCGAGCTTGCCTTGGAGCTCGGTTATAGTGGCGTAGCCCTGAAAACCTGTAAATGCCAATCGGCCGAGCTGGTCATAGCGGCGAAGGCCAGCGCCGCCGCGATCCCCTTTGCCGTTCAGGATCTGACCAACCCGGGCATTGCCCTGCTCCACTCCGCGGGGCTGGCAGGGCGTCTAGGGACCATCCGCGGAGTAGAAGCCAACGGTCGGCAGTTCTTCCCCGGAGCAAGCGAGCCCGAACGGATGGTACACCCGCAAGCTTACCGGCTGGTCTCAGGCCGAATCGGGACGAGCACCCTTAGCGGACCCGGACTCGGATATCAGTGGGAGCGGATCGGAAGGAGCTTCGAGTAGCTCCAGGGTTCGAATATGCAGGCGCCAACTACAGCCGCAGAAACTGTCTTCCGCGCCCGGGGACTGACGAAGGTCTACGAGATGGGCGAAGTCAGGGTCCACGCGCTCCGAGGCGTCGACTTGGATCTCTATTCCGGTGAGCTTGTGGTTCTTCTGGGACCCTCTGGAAGCGGTAAGTCAACCCTTCTCAATATTCTGGGTGGGCTGGATACGGCCTCAGACGGAAGCGTGAGCTATCACGACATTGAGCTCACCAGGGCCAACGACAGGGAGCTCACTGAGTATCGACGCTTTCACGTCGGTTTCGTGTTCCAGTTCTACAATCTGATCCCCAGTCTTACGGCGGTCGAGAACGTGGCAGCCGTCACCGAGATCGCCAGGAATCCGATGCAACCGTCCGAGGCGCTCGAACTGGTAGACCTGGGCGACCGGCTTCATCACTTCCCGGCCCAGCTTTCAGGAGGCCAACAGCAGAGGGTTGCAATTGCCCGGGCCGTCGCAAAGAATCCCTCGGTTCTGCTCTGCGACGAACCCACCGGTGCCCTCGACTCATCTACCGGCATCGTGGTTCTGGAGGCCTTGGAGCGTGCCAATCGGGAACTCGGTACGACCACAGTGGTGATCACTCACAACGCCGATATTGCCGCGATGGCCGACCGGGTCCTATACCTGAGTAACGGCCTGATCGGGGATGTGGTTCACAACAAGGAAAAGAAGCAACCCAAGGATCTCAAGTGGTAGGCCTTAGTGAGCAGTGAGCAGAAAAGTGAACTGCCAGCACTACGAATCCAGGTCCAACAGAGCCGCGAACGACTTGACTCGTCTGCAAGATGAGCCCAAGTTCTGAGGAGAGAGCCGGACAACTCTTCCCCACGGAGTGACGGCAAGATCTGCTAACCCCGACCCGGTTGGGCCGGCGGCAGTGATTTGTAACTTTTGAGAGGAGGAAGCAACCGTGAGCAACCAGACCCCCAACACCCCTAGACTGGGCGCGATCTATCCCGACGACATGTGGGTAGATCTCGACGCACAGGAGGTCGTCAACGATTTCCGGAGCTATCTTCCGGAGAACGTCGAATTGATCTCGAGTGCTACCCCGATTCCCCCAAGGGACGCAGCACTGAAGGCCGGAATCGAGCTCGCCGAAAACGGAGACATCGAGGAATCCGCTCGGCGTCTACTCCGCTACAAGCCCAGCTGCTTCGCCTACTATTGCACCACCATCAGTTTTGTCCGGGGAGTAGGCGGCGACCTGGATATTTCCCGGAGAGTCGAAGCCGCGACCGGAAGACCTGCGGTTACAACCAGCACTGCCATGATCCGGGCTGTTGAAGCCCTGGGCATCAAGAGCGTGGTACTTGCCAGTCCGTACATGCCCGACGTCGAAGAGAAGTTCGTCGAGTTCATCGAGGCCCACGGGGTTCGGGTACTGAAGAGCTTGGCTCTCGGCCTGAAGGACGGCCACGGGATCGTTAACCCGCATGAGATTCGACAATTGGCCGAGTCTGCTGACCAGCCCGAAGCGGATGCAGTCTTCGTGGGTTGCACCGGACAGCGGTTGGCGTCTCACCTGGATGAAATGGAAGCCGGTTTGGGAAAGCCCGTTCTCTGTGCCAACCAGGTCACTTCCTGGGAGGCGCTCCGGCTGCTGGGCGTGCCCCGGATTCTGTCGGGTCGCGGAAGCCTCTTCTCCGGCGCCGGCGTCTCCCAAGCCTGATCTGAATTTCAGGCCGGTGAGGCCTCCAGCTGCGCTGGATCAGGAGGGAATCACCTACGCTGAAGGCGTTAATGCGTGTAGCCCAGGGTTGCAATGCGAAGCGAGCTACCCTGGGTCAAGGTCGTTCAAAACAAACACGCTACCCCAAAGGGGTTGTTGCCGACCGGGAAAGAATTGCAACAACGCTTTCAGCGTAGAAGAAGCGGCGACTTGAACCCAGGGTAGCTCGCTTCGCATTGCAACCCTGGGCTACACGCAGTAACACCTTCGGTGTACAAGAGTAGGTCCATCCATCAGCAAATCAATCGTTTACGTCTTTCTTGCCCTCGAATCCGCCAAGCAAGTTTCAGCTTAGTCCCGCCCCTAGCAGCCCGTGGTGAAAGTCGCTGATCGTTAGTCAGGTGCAGGCAATAAAATGGGCTCATGGCAATGGGGAAGAAGAAGCGGCGACATCAAAAGGATTTATGGGTGGCCACCAGCGAGATGCCAGTTCCTCCGGG
>JAKZYH010000116.1:0-9660 GCA_047514575.1 Acidobacteriota bacterium
CTCGTTAACGCCACCAAACAGCTGATCGGCGAGATTGTGGGAACCTTCTTGGGAAAATTCCGGATGCAGACCTCGTTCACTCGTCGCCGACCGGAATCCCTTCCCGGTCAAATTTAGGTACTTCCACCACGGGCTGCTAGCCCCATGAGCACAAAGATGAACCAGATGGATGCTAACTGCGATGTGAGAGGAGGAAGCTTGCGCTCGAAAGCCATCATCTTTTCGTCGTACGGCCGTTCGGGACGAGGTCAACCTCCACTATATATCGCAGGCACATCGTGCTCATCGAGACGATGTGGTAAGAAAAACACAATGGCTAGAAGAAAGCGAGGTCTGGAGAGAGAACCCTCACTCAAGTGAAGACGAAGAGCATCCCAGCAGTAAACGAAAAGGAGAGGGGCAGGCGGTCATGGACAAGCTTGCCTCTTGCCGGGCTGGTTCTGATGATCCCCCTGACACTCAAGGTCTTGCTGCTCCTGGTCGACGCCCACCCAATGCTCTACCTGGGCGACTCGGCTAGCTACCTGCGCACCGCATTGTCCGGATGGATCCCTGGCGACCGGTCCTTTACCTATGGCTTCTTCCTGAGGCTGGCGGCAGTGTGGCCCCAGTCACTTGGCTGTCTCGTGATTTTTCAGACCCTTGCAGGACTTATCTCGAGCCTGGGGCTGGCCTTCATTCTGAGGCGATTCTTTGTGGTCCGATCCTGGCTGATCCTAGTATTCGTCGGACTGTCAGCCATCGATCCGGTACAGCTGTTGTTCGAACGTCACTTGATGACCGAAGCCCTCTGTCTGTTCCTGCTGACGGCGACCCTGATCGTTCTTCTGTTGTACCTGGAACGACCCGGCTTGAGCCACCTGATCTGTTTTCAGCTCCTGGCTCTTGGTCTGATCAGCATGCGTATCAGCTGGCTTCCCTTCGTCCTGCTGGCCTCAGTACTGGCTCCAACTGCGGGTATTCTCTGGCGAAAGCGATTCCCTGCCCCAATTCGGCTTCCCGGCTTGAATTCCCGGCTCCAGCTGGGGCCAGTGCCAGGGATGATTCTCCATCTGGTAGTTTCTCTTTCGGTTCTCTTCCTATTTCACAGCCTCTACCTCTCGCTGAAGGGCGACCGGGTCTACCTTCGGGAGGGAGGTTACTTTCTATTGGCAGCCTGGGCACCGATCGTGAAGCCGGCAGACGCGCCCGATCAGTTGTCCCGAGATGTCCTGACGGAGCCCAGTGAGTTTGAAGTTGCGGACCCCTATCAGCGACAACATCAGCGTTGGGCACCCGGCGGACTGATTCCCCGACTCAGAGCGCGGTATGACGGCTTCTACGAATCGGATCGGGCGGCGAGGACAATCGCGTACAGAGCCGCACTCAGAGATCCTTGGGGCGTCCTATCTCTGGGATGGCTCCTCTACGGGAGCTACTGGCATGGCGAACTCTATCGATGGGCCATGGACTATGACTTCGATCATCGGACCTTGCCGCCTAGGCTGCTCCAGATCCTCCAGACGCACTTCCATCTAGAGGCTTCCGACTTCTCGCAGCCGACAATCATCGAGCGCTACTACCGTCGGGCTCGTCCCTGGTTTGCGGTCGTTCTCTTGTCGCCTCTCCTCGGCCTGATCGCTCTGTTCCTGGTGCCTCCCCTTGCCAGGCCATATGCCGGTCTGCTGCTGGTTGCTATGATGGTGAGTCTGTCAACCGTTTGTCTGGCTGCGCTTTACCCATCCTTCCGCTACCTTCACCAGCTCAGCTGGCTCACTCTTCTGGTGGTACCAATCGTCATCGATCGCCTGCTTGGGTTCCTGGAGGGTTGGCCAACACCTCGAAGAGCGAGGATAGAAAAGGGGACAGACTGATTCTACGGGGTACAGAATGAAAAAACTACGAATCGATTGCTGCTTCCGCGTTGGCGCCGCCGCCGTGTTTTTCGTTTGGCTCGGTTGGAGTTTCTACAGTGCGGAAGCCCAACCTTCGCAGCGGGGATTTGTGACCCCCGGCATGCACCGTATCCTGGTCAAGGTCTTCGACGCCGAAACCCAGCAGCCTCTTGCCGCGCGCGTCTCTTTTACCGATGCCAAAGGAGAGTACTTCCCTCCCTATGGACACCCGCGCAAGATTCCCTCTGGTCCCTGGGGTGGTGATCTGGCGTTGCCCAACGGCAAGAACTATGCCTATGTCGAAGGAATCTTCGAAACCGAACTGCCTTCGACACGAATCCGGGTGGAGGGGTCGCGGGGCTTCGAGTACGACGTCTTCGAGCAGAACTTCCAACCTGCGGAGCTCCCCGAGGGGGTTCTCGAGATTCCCCTTCGGCGCTGGGTCGACATGGCGCAGAAGGGCTGGTATCCCGGTGATACCCATATCCACTTTCCCAACCCCCAGGCAGCCTACCTTGAGATGAGAGCAGAGGGACTTCGTGTGACCAACCTTCTCGTCTACAAGAGTGCTGTCGGAAACGGAGAGCGCGACGGCGAGGGAACCTTCAAAAATGTTGAGCACTTCGAAGGACGGCTGAACCGATTATCCAACGAGCGCTACTTCATCTACACGAATGAGGAGTTCCGCAATCACTTCCTTGGACACCTCATTTTCCTGAATCTCAAACAGCTGGTTTGGCCCGTTAGTACGGGGGAGATCCCAGAGAACGGGTGGGGTGGATACGACTGGCCCACCCACGCCGATGCCGCGCAGATGGCCAAGGACCAGGACGGGCTCGTGATCTGGGCGCACTTCCCCTACCCTAATGGCGAATGCCCGGTCGACGTAGCCTTGGGAAAGATTGACGCATTCGACCTGCTCACCACTGGAAACCCTTTCGAGCTGCACCCGACCCTACAGCGGATCTACAAGATGCATGGGCCCAGGGTGTACGATCGCGCTCCGATAGACCTCTACTACGACTATCTGAACTGCGGTTTCCGCATCAGCGCCTCGGCCGGATCTGACAAGATGAGCACGTCGGTTCCAATGGGGAGTGCAAGAGTCTACGTCCAGACCGGATCGACCCTGGATTATTCTGGTTGGATCGAGGGGCTGCGCCGGGGCCAAACATTCATCTCGACGGGACCCATGATCGAATTGTCCGTGGACGACAAGGGGCCAGGAGATCAGATTCTCGTCCCGCCTCCCTCTCCCACAGCCGGCCACAGCGTCCTGGTGAAGACGAGCTCTCGCTCTCGCATGCCTTACGAGAAGCTCGAGCTCATCCACAACGGCAAAGTGGTTGCGACGGCCTCTCCTTCAGGCTCTCACTTCGAAGCAGCACTCGAGGCTCGGGTTTCATTTGAGCGCAGCGGCTGGGTAGCGGCTCGCTGCTATGGCTCTGAGGGGCTTCCCTATGGCGGTCCACCGGGTCATTGGTTTCGAATCCCCGTCTTTGCACACACCAATCCGATATGGCTTTCGGTTGAAGGCCGGCCTCCCGATCCTGGCGCTGGCCCAGCTCGTTTTCTGGAACAGATCGAGTTCCACCGTGACTATGTCCTGGAAAGGGGACGCTATGGTAGTGAGGGAGATCGGCAGTATGCCCTGCAGCTGATCCAATCTGCTCAAGCGCTGTATCGAAAGCTGATTAGCGTCCAGTGAGACCGGGAAGGACTTCCCGAATCGCGGCAATGACCGCCGGACCCATGACCACGACTAACAGGGCAGGTAGAATGAATACAATCAAGGCCGGGATCATCTTGATGGTCATTTTGGCTGCGCGCTCCTCGGCTCGCTGCCTCCGCTTGGTTCGAAAACTATCGGCGAAAATTCGAAGCGACTGGCCGATACTAGTCCCGAAGCGATCCGACTGGATGAGAACCGTCACTAGAGAATTCAGGTCCTCGACGTCTGTGCGTTTCCCCAGATTGCGTAGGGCATCCACACGATTCCGGCCGGTCCTGACCTCCAGATGGTAAAGACCCAATTCTTCACTCAGATCAGGGTGGCTGTGCTTCATCTCCTCACCAATCCTCATCAGAGATTGATCCAAGCCCAACCCTGCTTCAACGCAGACTACCGTGAGATCCACGGCGTCAGCCAATGACAACCCGATCGTTTCTTTTCGCTTCTTGACCTTTCGGGACAACCACACGTCGGGAAGAAACGCCCCCCCGAAAAATGCCACAACGAGCATGAGGAAGAAGTGTTGCTGGAGGTGGCCAGTCACAGAGGAGATCAGCAAGATACCCAACACCAGCCCCAGCTTGGCTCCGTAAAGCATCACCGGACCATCTTTTCTTCGGATACCCGCTTGCCAGAGTTTCTGCTCCTGCCGGGACATCTCCTCAGGCGACCTCGGAAGTATTTCTCCCAAGGGCTTGAAAATACGCTCAACTCGGTCCAGGAACTTGCGGCCTATACCGTCTTTCTTCTTCTTTTCAACTTCGGGCTCTCGGAAGAGGTCCTTTACTTTGTTGGTCCGTCCCAACAAGAAGTTGGCACCGGCAAAAAGGCCGATGAACAGCAGCAATCCCATTATCAGCATCAGCAGCATCAGTTGCATCGCAGTTCCTCAAACCTTGATCTTGATGATCTTCCGAATGATGAGGTACCCCATCACCAGCAGACCCATCGATCCGCCCACGAACTTGTGCCCCAGCGGATCCGTGAAGAGTCGCATCATATAGTCGGGATTGAGCAAGAACAGTCCGACTGCCGTCAGTGGCGCCAGAGAAGTCAGAAAGTAGAGCGTCAACCTTCCCTGGGCGGTAAAGACCTTGATCTGGCGCATGATCTTGAATCGCTCGCGAATCACGGCAGCCAGGTTGTCCAGGACTTCCGCCACATTACCGCCGGCTGAGCGCTGCAATTGAAGCGCCGACACGAATACGCTCACATCCGCAAGGGGAACCCGAACCGCCAGGTTGTGGAGTGCCTCGCCCAGAGGAAGGCCCAGGTTTTGCTGCTCGTAAACCACCCGGAATTCTCCTCCGACCGGCTCCCGCATTTCCTCGCCGACCAGCTGCAGACCAGTGGTCAAGGCGTGCCCGGCTCGAACCGCCCGCGCCAGGAGATCGATTGTCTCAGCAAAGGCTTCCTCGAATCTGGTGAGACGACGTCCCCGCTTGACGGCGATCACAATATAGGGAAGGGCTGCCATGCCACCTGTGAGAGGCAGTAGGATCAGAATCGGCGTCCCTGCCAGGAACCCTACCGAGAACGTTACCAGACCCAACGATCCGGAGATCAAAAGAACCGTGGAAACCTTGATTCCTAGATCCGCCTGTCGAAGGAACACCTGCAACTTCGCCATGATTGGGATTTCGACCAGAATACGATGCACCAGGGGGACATCGCTGAGCAGTTCCTTGCGGACGACATCCATCTCAGCCGAGACCGGCTCGTGGAGGGCCGTTTCTTCGAGCATCGCCAGCCGTGTCTGCATCTTGCGTTTGGAAGCGGGGGCCTCGATGAAGAGGTAATAGAAGACAAAAAGGAGTACTAGCGTGAGCACGAAGACGGTGGCGGTGACAACAATCAGGGTCATGGCAATACTTTCATTTCCAGTGCTGCAGCCTCGGGCTCGCTTGCAGAGCGATTCCACCCAAGACTCTCGTTCAGACTAGGCCCGCATTTCATTCGAAAACATCTCCATCGGCAGCCGAATCCCGGCGCCGAACAGCCGCTCGCTGAACTTCGGTCTGATTCCGGTGGGCCGAAATTGCCCTCTGACCCGACCTTCCTCGTCAAAACCTTGTCGTTCGAAAGTGAACAGGTCCTGCATCGTCAGCATTGGACCCTCCATTCCAGTCAACTCGGAAATCGCAATCACCTTTCGCGAACCATCAGGAAGACGGACCGCTTGCACCACCAGGTCCAGGGCAGATGAGATCTGCTGCCGAAGCGCATCACCGGTGACGTTGAGGTTCGCCATGGAACACATCGTTTCGAGTCGCCCCAGGGCATCTCGGGGGGTATTGGCATGGATGGTGGTCAGGGAGCCTTCGTGGCCGGTGTTCATCGCCTGCAGCATATCCATGGCCTCCTCGCCCCGAACCTCACCGATGATGATCCGGTCAGGCCGCATTCTCAGGGCATTAATCACCAGCTGGCGCTGGTGGACAGCACCCTTGCCCTCTATGTTGGGAGGTCGCGTCTCCAGACGCACGACGTGCTCCTGTTGGAGCAGCAGCTCGGCCGCATCCTCAATCGTAACAATCCGCTCGTCCGCGGGGATGAAGCTGGACAGCACATTGAGCAGGGTCGTTTTACCCGAACCGGTACCACCGGAGACCAGAATATTCAGCCTTCCCTTGACCGCAGATTTCAGCAGTTCCAGCATCGTGTCAGTCAAGGTTTCGTATTTCACCATGTCTTCAGCGACGATCGGGACCGTACCAAACCGTCGAATTGACATGGTGGGACCATCGAGAGCCAGGGGAGGGATCACCACGTTGACACGCGAACCGTCGGCCAGGCGGGCATCCACCATAGGTGCAGACTCGTCCACACGCCGTCCCACGCGGGAGACGATGCGTTCGATGATCCGCATCAGGTGCATCGAATCGTTGAAGCCCACATCGGTTCGCTCAAGAACACCCTTCCGCTCGACATAGACAATCTTGGGACCGTTCACCAGAATATCGGAAACATCCGGATCCGCTAGAAGCGATTCCAATGGACCCAGCCCAAACAGCTCATCCAGGACTTCGTCGCACATACTCTGACGTTCCGCATAGGTCAGCGGAGTATTCTCACGTCGTAGTATGGCGTTCAGGTGCTGGGAAACCTGTTCCCTCGAGGTACGCTCATCGAGCCGGTTCAGGCTTTCCCAGTCGATATCATCGAGAACCTTGGTGTGAAGTCCAAGCTTGAGCTCTCGATAGTCTTTAGTGCGCATCACGAGTCCTCTGGAAGTCTGAGATCTGGCTCCAAGTATGCTATTTGGAGGCTCTACCGAACGACTTCCGTGTTATTCCTCGGAACCCTTCCCAAAATGTTCCTCATCGAATTCTTCACGGTCGAGGAAGGCTCTCGGGAAATCCGGACCATCAGGAGTGTGACCAACGGGAAGTGGCTTGACCAAACGGGGAGTCACCATGACCAGGAGCTCCGAGTTGGTCCGTTTCAAGGAGTGGCTCTGGAAGAGCCTTCCAATGAAAGGGATATCCCCCAGCCCTGGAACCTTGGAAGCCACCTCAGTAAGTCTATTGTCGATCAAACCGGCAATGGCAAAGCTTTGCCCATCTGCCAGTTCGATCTCGGTCTTGGCTCGCCTGGTCGACAAAGCGGGAACCAGGAAGCCAGAAAGACTCAACCCATTTGAAAAGTCCAGGGAGCTGACTTCAGGAGCGACCTTCAGGCGGATCTTCCCGTTCTTCAGGATTCGCGGTAGGAAAGTCAGCCGGACCCCGAACTCCTTGAACTGGATAGAAACCGCGAAGTTCGCTCCGCCCTGCACTACAGGAAAGGGAAACTCTCCGCCAGCCAGGAAGCTCGCCTCTTGTCCATCGATTGCCAGAAGGTTCGGCTCCGCCAGAATCTCCAGCAAGTTTTGTTGCTGCAAAGACCGAATCGTCACACCCAGATTGAGATCAGGTCGAAAGAGAAAGATGTTCATCAGATCGCTCAGGCCAAACACGGTGGGACTCCTTTTCAACTGATTCCCTATGCCACCCGAAACCAGATTGGGTGCCTTCGGATCCGAGCCTCGCTCCACCCCAGCCGGAACCGCACCAAGATTCCCAAGTACTGATCCGTGCTGCTGGGTGGTTATGACGCCTGGGGTGTTGCCGGCACCGGTACTGAAGATGTCGATCCCATGCCTCTGGATCGCCGCCCGATTGACCTCTGCAAACCGGACCTGAAGTAGAACCTCATCATGCTTATCCGTCTGCATCAGGTTGACGACGTTCTCCGCTTCCGTCTGAACCAGGGCAACGATTCGCTCTGCAACCTCCGGTGAGGAGACGGAGCCGCTGACAACCAGGGACACCCCCGACTGCATGACCTGGACGGACTCCTGCGGAAAGACCTTGCTCAGAGTGGACTGCAGACGCTGGATGTCGCGGAGCACTTCCAGCTCAAAGGAGTAGGTTAATGGGGGCTTGCCCCAGAGCAGTAGTGTGACCACGCCCGGGGCCTTGCTATGGATGAGCACCTGCTGTGGCGACAGCACCTGTATCGTGGCGATCTCAGGATCAGTAACCGACACTCGAGTCAGAGGGCTGGCCGAGCTGACCACAAGGGACTTACCCACGAACATCTGTAGAGTTTCCGATTCCTTGAGGCTTGCCAGACTTATCTCAGAGATTCCGGAATCGCCGGAATCCACGACTCGATCTGCCAGGGAAACGCTGGGAACGCTCCTCTCGACCTTCGTGGGGTGGCTGGCAGCACTGAGGCTGGTGCCTAGGATCAGAAAGGAAAAAGAGAGATTCTTGAGGAAGTGTTGAGTTTTCATCTTACCTCGAAGCTGTGAGTTTCCCGGTTCGTCCCCTGGATCAATTCCACGGCCCAGGTTTGGGTCTGGGGAGCCTCCGGTTTAGCCTCAGTTTTCTTCGGCTTGGGTGATTTCTTACGCACGGCCTTCCGCACCACAGGTTTGGGAGCGGGGGCCTCAGGGCTCCTGCCATAGAGTCCGGGTTTGCGGACTGCATTGGGGTAGGTATTCGCAAAATCAAGGGGATTGCGCAGGGCCAGCTGAATTCTGCCGTCAACCGACGCTAGAGCCACCTTTTGTGATTCTTCGGGCGTAACCAATAGCGTGATTACTTGAACCTCACGCGGCTTGCCGCTTGCATCCTGCTCCAGGTTCTGGTCGGCAGCCAACACCTGGATATTCTCCAAGATGATCTTCGAGATTTCGATCTTGTTGTCTTCACCCGTCAAGATGACGTCGACGCGAGTACCCGGGAGGACAAAGCCAGCCACGCCGATAACATCATTAACCTTGACCGCCACAGCTCTCATACCTTCGGGAATCGCGGACGTCAGCCCCGCACCTGCCTCGGTGGGCGCCAACTTCGACTGCAGCACTGGCTCATTCGGGATCATGGGAACGATCACTCCGCGCCCAATCAATTCCTGGGGCTCATTGAAGCTCCCCTCCAGCGCCACGCTCGCGGACCAGGGGGCAAGGCGAAGATGGTGCTCGCTCAACCTGGTACCCAGAGGGAGTCTCTCTGCCGCCACTACGATCTGCGAGCGGTCATCGCTGGGGTTGAGTCGGTCTCGGACCTGACGATAAGCCATGACGCTAACCAGGGCACTCAGGAGCAAAGCGAAAAAGGCAACAATCAACATTCTTGTTCGATTCATCTTCGTTCACCTGACCGCCAATCAAACGGCGGCTGATTGGGGTCAAAAAATAGACCAGATTTGTCTATTCGATTAGTCAGACATTCCAGAACAGTGGGCTCGCCGGAATCAACCAGCGGCGGATTACAAGGATCGGTGACGAGGGGATGGCCCCCTACACGCCTTCTTGAGGGCCTTCCGGGATCGATCGCGGGTCGCACCAACAGGACCGTGTTTCTTCCGCCTAGCCCCGTAAAGGTACGAGAATCGTACGAATCCTTCCCAACAAAGGAAGGCACCAAAGGTTGCAATAGCCGGATCTGGAACTGTCCACATCGCTTTTCTCCTTTTCGTTCTTCTGTCCGACTTATCGGCACACCCAATGTAAAACCTTAGGGTCTGCGCAAGAATAACTTGGTAGAATTGGCGCTCAGATTT
>JAKZYH010000117.1:0-4056 GCA_047514575.1 Acidobacteriota bacterium
CAGCCGTTGCTCCCGCCGCGCCAGCTCAGCCGGGATGTCCATGCCTTCCGTTTCTTCTCGTCCATCCGCTGCCTCGGCCAGCCGCATCAACTCTTCCACTTCTTCTCGCAGCCGCGCTTCCAGCTTCTGGATGTGCCCCCAACTCAACGCACTGTGCTTGGAGGCATTGGCTTTGACCTTCGTGCCATCCAAACTCACGCGGCCCAACTTCAGAAATCCCATCGCCTGGGCCAGCAGCAAGATCTCCACAAACAGCGGCTTCAGCTCTTGCAAAAATCGCTTCCGGAAATGGGCGAGGGTGTCGTGATCTGGATGCGTGTTGCCGGCGAGGTAGCGAAACGCCACCGAATCGTAGCTGGCTTGCTCCAACTTCCGACTCGAAAACACCCCCGTGGCATAGCCGTAAAACAACAACGCCAGCATCATGGCCGGATGG
Source organism: Acidobacteriota bacterium (assembly GCA_047514575.1). Taxonomy (GTDB): domain Bacteria; phylum Acidobacteriota; class UBA6911; order RPQK01; family JAJDTT01; genus CAUZIZ01. The sequence goes on from JAKZYH010000117.1 coordinate 437, forward strand.
TAGCCTTCCGATCCCCGCTTCGTGTAGGAATCCTCCAGCTTCCTCAGCTCCAGCTTGCTCACAACCTCCACCACGAAGCGAGCCAGATGCGTCTCCGGCAGCCATTCCTGCACCGAAGGGGGAAACAGATAAGGAGTCTCTCGATCGACTACTTTAAATCGATTCGCCATCACTAATGATGCCTGTGGGGTATGACCTCGAAAGTCCGACAGGCTGCTAGGGGGAATAAACTTCACCCAACACTACAGGCTCTTCGTCGAGCGAAGGCCCGCCTCCTTCTTCTCCGACCGGGAAACCCGCTTCTATCTGTCGCTGATCGCTATTGTCGGAGTTGTGATTACCCTGGAACTCACACGCGATTCCGAGGTACTGCTGGCTGAGGCAATGCGGCTGGGATTCTTTCAAGTCGTTTCCATCATGACCACCACCGGCTTCTCCACCGCAGACTTCGGGAGCTGGAGCCCGTTCGCACAATTGTTGCTGCTCGTCTTGATGTTTGCCGGAGGCTGCACCGGTTCAACGGCCGGAGGAATGAAAACCGCACGGGTCGCCCTATTGATGCGGGTTGTCGGTCGCGAGTTCAAACGAATCGTGGAACCCCACGGGATCTTCGCGGTCCGCTTCGGTGGCAGGGCCATCCCCGAGACCACGATCCAGAGCCTTCTGAACCTCGTCTATCTGGCACTGCTGATCAACTTTGCAGCTTGTGTCTGTCTCACCGCTCTGGGTATAGACGTGTTCACCGCAATCGCTGCAGTGGCGGCGTCCATGTTCAACATCGGTCCTGGCCTGGGAAAAGTAGGACCCAGTGAACATTACGGTCACCTGCCGGCGCTGGCAAAGTGGGTTTTGAGCGCCTGTATGCTGGCCGGACGGCTCGAGTACTACACGCTACTGGTCCTGTTCACCCGACCCTTCTGGAGAAAGTGAGACGGGGCGCCTACGGTCCGACCCATGAACCAACCTGAAGCTTCGAATCCCAAGATACAAGAAACAAGATACAAAGAAGCTCCAAATCCCAAGCACCAAAGGGAAAATCTGGAGAGCTAATCAGATAAGTATATTTATATCAGTGATTTAAGGTTTTGTCTGTTGATCGATATCAGCTCCGAAACCGGCCATTTTCTAACATTTTGCTAACAACTCGGAGAAACTCGGGAGAAGCCCGCGCAGGGATACCCCGATACTGCCCCGGAACCTTGGTCGGATAGGCAACGGTGTAGCCGCAGTCTGGGCCCAGAGAGCAGATGTAGGCATCGACCGGGGTCCCTTCGAAGTACCCGAGCTGGGCCTGGGCCATCTTCTTGGGACCGCGCTGAGGATACAGGGAAGCCTGAACCTGAAGCCCGGGCGAGGGGTTGGGGACAGCGAGGATGCCCCAACAATACCCAGTCACTCGAACTGGAACGAGTAGAGCTTGGCGTTGTGGATGGAGATCTTCAGCTGAATGGGCGTGCCCGCCAGACGGCTTAGATCGCTATTGCCGCCCCAGCTCACCCGATGTCTGCCGGTCTTTGTGAGGGGATCGGCTTCCTCCAGCTTGAAGCCGCCGACCGGCTGGTGATCCGCATCCAGGACCTCCACCCTGACTTCGGGCGGACCGGCACCGGCGTTGCGTTTGGCGGCCTCCATATTGACGTACAACTGCTTGCCCTGGAACGAAAAGAGGCGGGTGACCAGAATACCGGGTTTGAGCTTTCCGCCGTCCACCGATACGATCCCGTCGGCCGGTATGGTGGCCAGCCCGATGGCACGACGAGCTCGATCTCCCTTTTCCTTCAGCGTGTCGGGACCCCGCCAGTTGGCACCGATGTAGAAGATCCGCATGGTGCCGTCACGGATGATGGGGGCAGCGAAGACGTAGATGCTGGTGTCGTCGAAATCACCATAGTAGCTTCCATTGGGAAAGAACGGCTCCCGGTACTCCCTGTCGTAGTGGATGCCGTCGCGGCTAGAGATCAGCTCCGGATAGTGTCGGGTATTGGTCGTGCGGAAGACCGTGATCACCCCGAGGTAGAGATCGGCGTAGGTAGTGGCAGCCATGGCGTAGAACTCGGTGTCGGGATAGTCCCTCTCATCCTGGATGAGCATGGTTTGAGCCTCGCTCCAGTGAATCCCGTCCAGACTCTCCGCCCGACCGATGACCCTCTTCCGCATTGGGCAGTTCTTGTGGATGCAGCTCTCCATGTGAACGCCGTACGTCTTGCGTATAGGGTCCCATCCCATCCAGACCGTAGGACCCCAGCGTCCCGTTCTGGGGGTGGTGTCGATAACCGGATTGTTCTCATAGGCGGTCCAATTGAAGCCGTCACCGGAGGTGTAGAGGTCCAGCTTCATACCGACCGGAGTCGTGGTCGAAGTGTTGACAAACGTCTTGAAGCGTTTGTCCGGGATCTTCTCGTTCGGATCCAGGAAGGCGGGAGTCAGATTTTTTTCGGCCAGCAGATTGTTCTTTCGAGAGCCCTGGAACTCGGTGAAGCCCAGATCCGGTTTCTCCCAGACGACACCGTCCTTCGAGACCGCATAGGCTCTCAGAGCTCTCAGCTTTCCCTCCTGCGGGATGTCCACGACCCGACCGCGCCGGTCAGTTCCCACCACGTATTGGGCGGTGTAGTACCACATCCTGTAGCGCTGGATGTCCTGGTCCCAGATCACCGTGCCGGTCTGGATCAGGTTGCGTTCCCAGGGGCGGTCCTGTTTCAGGACAGGGTTGCTCGGGTGCTTGGTAGCCTGGTTCAGGACCTGTCGGGCGTCCGTCAGTTTCTCGATGATGTAGGAGTCGACGAAGAGCTGCTTCGTCGTTCCGATCTCCAGAAGTGCGGGCGGTGCCTTGGCGGCGGATGCTTCCAGTGTTGAGCTCGGACCGAAAGGGAACAGCAGGAAGAAAACGAGGGTTCGGGGTGAGAATGTAACGGGTGTCGACTTGGTCATCGTCCGCCTCCTTTTAGGGAGCTTAGGTGTCCTATTCGCTTGGCTATTGGTTTTCTCCTGCGTCCTTCTCCTTCGCTCCCAGCATGGCACGAGTCCAGCCACTGTGTTCCTCGGACAGCACATGGAACGGGTCGTCGCCGTTGGAGGGTGACGTCCGGGTCTGATACAGGAACTTATGTTGTCTGAGCATCTCACAGGTGCTTCTGTAGTTGTGCCAGTTTTACTCAAACCGGTATAAGTACATCAAGCCTGCAGTGATCGCGCTCATGCTTCCCAGAGAAGCGACTATAAGCGTAAAGTTCGGAATGTCAGCCGCCCTCCCTGCGAGCACGGGGATTAGGGCTGCGGTTGTTATCTCTATCATACGTAGTCGCTTGAAGTACTTCTGGTTCTGCTGGCTCTTCCTGTCGTACCAGTGGATCTGATCATCAAGGCGTTGAGCGAGATACTCGTCTGGACTCATCGGCTGCGACTGCTGGGTCATTCCTCACACCTCACTGGCGGTAAGCCTCAGCGAATCATTCGCTGGTAACAGTATCTCATGGGCTGGTCCTTGACCGATACATCCCGAATCTGGAAGAACTGACCGCGATCTTCGACGACGTGCTTGGCGAGATGGACTCCTTGCGGCTGGATCTGTTGGAGTCGCTTGCCATATCAGTCGAGTGTCACCCGTCCAGCGTCCGAAT
>JAKZYH010000118.1:0-38232 GCA_047514575.1 Acidobacteriota bacterium
GGTGTGCGTCCCGGGGCAATAGGTAGAGCCCCTTTGGATACTTTTGGAATTCTCCAGTCATGTCGAGAAAAGGTGCTCCTGCGACCTCGGGAGAGACGATTTGAGGACACATGGTCCGCGCGAACCCTAAGGGCCTGCGCAAAAATAACTTGGCATTTTGGCATCTCATCTTCACACCATCTTCGGCCGCTCCTCAATCGCGAAATCCTCAACGTAGACCTGGCTACGCCTGCGGTTTCGCTCAATCGTTCGCGACCAAATCTGGTGCAAATCTGAGCGCCAATTCTACCAAGTTATTCTTGTGCAGACCCTAAGAAAGAAAAAGTCGGTAGCCTGACGCAATCAGGAACCAGCAGCCTTTCAGGATCAAGAGGGAGCCGAAGGTTGCGAACGAAACACCACCGGCGTCCACGGCGTCGCCGATGTCTAGGCCCCACCTGACGGATTTGCGGATACACACCACCAGGAATGCGATGATCGATAGCGTGAGACTCACTACGCCCCAGAATCTCCACGCCGTTCTGGTCGATTCCTGGAACGCGCTCACCCCTTTCCAGAAATAGGCTTTGAGTGCTGGGGCAAGCTCCTCCTCGGACTCTCCGCCTGGGGCGATAAAACTCCAGATCGAGGAGGGAGCACTGGTGACCCTTTCAGTGAAGGAGGGCGGCTCTTCCCTCGCCAGTTCGCTCCAGACGAAGACCTGTGCAGCCAGCATGGCCAGGGCTAGAACTGTTCCGATGAGGTTCCGCATTTGTGTCGGACTCAATCCTATGCGGAAAGAGTCAGGAGCGGCAAGTTGGTGGAATCCGTGGGCTGATATCGCTCGGTGTTGGCGAAGCTCGGATCCGAGTGAGAGGAGTCGGCAGGAGCACAGAACCAAACGAAAACCATATTGGTTGACGCCAACTTGCAGAGTTGTTAGCTTCGAACATTCCGACGGCAGGAGCGCACTCCGCCGAATGCCATGGGGATCTTCGAAGTATCTTGACGAACCGGCGATTCGAGACAGTCGCCCATCGAGGTTCTATTTTCTGAGGGAGTAGGAATCATGGATCGAAGCCATCTCTTAACGCAGGCTACCGCCTTGGCAGCCATACTGGGCCTTTCTTGGGCTCTCACGGCATCAGGTGAGACGGCCTGGATCGGCAACGCCTCTGCGGCTGCGGAGAAGATCAATCTTGCGATTGGATACAAGGTCGATCCGGACTGGCCTCGGAAGCCTGCCAGGTTTGACTGGGGAGACGTCCCTGGTGTTGCCGTCGATGCCCAGGACAACGTGTGGATGTTCAATCGAGGCAACGTCGCGGTCCAGGTCTATAGCGGCGACGGATCTCTGGTGCGATCCTGGGACGATGTCAGTTTCAAGAAAGCCCACCACATCACTATCGGACCCCAGGGGAATGTCTGGGTTGCGGACGAGGGTTCCCAGGTCGTCCAAAAATACACTCCGCAGGGAGAACTTCTCTTGACGCTCGGTACCGCGGGTGAGACTGGCGAGGACGCCAAGCACTTCAACCGTCCTACCGACGTGGCCATCTCTCAGGAAGGCGACGTGTTCGTCTCCGACGGCTACGGCAACAGCCGGATCGTCCACTTCGATAGAAAGGGCAACTTCATCAAGACCTGGGGAAAGTTGGGAACGGCTCCTGGGGAGTTCGACGTGCCTCATTCCATCGTCTTCGATTCCAGGAACCGACTCTATGTTGCCGATCGCAGCAACGCCCGCGTCCAGGTATTCGAAACCAGTGGAAGGTTCCTCGCAGAGTGGCGGAATCTGCTGGTGCCCTGGGGAATCTGGATCACGAAGTCCGACGAGATCTACGTCTGTGGGTCCTCCCCGATGCGTTGGGCCAGTCAAGGTCGACTCGGGACACCGCCCAAAGATCAGATCTTGCTGAAATTCAGTACCTCGGGTCGAGTCCTGGAGCACTGGACCTTCCCGTTGGGAACGGCGGGAGAGGAAATCCCGGGCCAGCTCAACTGGGTCCACGCCGTGGCCGTTGATTCTCAGGGCCAGGTCTACCTGGGCGACATCAAGGGGCAACGGGTCCAGCGCATGGTACGGCTGAACTGAAGCCCAAGCCGGTTTTCAGTATCGCTGACAAATTACAAGCTCCAAATTCCAGACGATCGACTATCATCCCCAACGATGGCGATCAACAGAGCCACGAACGACGTGACTTGTTGCCACGATAAGCCCAGGTTCCAAGGAGAGAGTCGGACAACTCTTCCCCACGGAGTGACGCAAGATCTCTGTCAACCCCGAAAAGTTTCTTTCTCGAAATGGGGTCCAGCTCGGCTGGAGGCGGGAACAAGCTGGAACATCAAGGGCGAGGAAATCATGCAGAGACCTATGATTTGTAGCCTGACCTTGCTCAGCCTCATTCTGTTGGGTGGGTGTGCACCTCCTTCCGCCGAGCGGGTGGATCAATCGCCTGGCGCGGAATCCGAAGAAGCGGCATCGGAAGAGGCCTTCCGGAAATACAATGTGGAGCATCAGCAGAAGCTTCCTCTAGCGCCGGCCCCCCAGATTACGGAAGTTCAGCACAGGACGGTTCATCACGACCCGGCCTACTTTTCGGCTCATCCTCGCTGGGGCGTGTACCAGAGTTTCGGTCCCAGCGAGATGATAGTAGCCTTCAAGACAGCTCCTTCCGACTACAAGCTCTCCGAGGACGTGAAGCATGGAGGCGTTCGTCGTCCGGGGTACGAGCAGAAGGCCGTCACCTTGCTCAAGAGGTCTACCGATGGTGGCCAGACCTGGCCCGCCGCAGATGAAGTCATCCTCTATGACGAGAAACTCCCCGACGACCAAAAGCGTGCATTCTTGTACCAGAAACGCGCTGCCCGAGAGCAATACGACATGTTCTCGCCAGACTCCGTCTTCTGGTTCACGCATACCTATCTCCACGATGAGGAGCGAATGGTGCTCTTTGCGCTCAGGTCCGTCGATCGCGGCAGGACCTGGGAGAAAGTCCCCACCGTGATCGACCCGCCTTCGGGGCATTCCTCGGTGCGCAAGAAGTTCTCCTCCGTGATACGCCGTACTGACGGAAAGACCTTGGTCACGGTCATGAATGCGGGCGGGGCTGCCCCCATCTATCAGAGCACGGATCAGGGTTTGAGCTGGAACTTCGTGGCGTATTCTGCAGTTCTTCCCGGAGGGATCGGTGCTGTGACCTACGACGGGTTGATTGAATTACCCAGTGGCGAGTTGCAGAGCTACTACGTGCACGCCCTGGGAAAAAGGGACTACACGACCATCCATGGCGTCCGGAATGCGATCGCCATGTCTTCGAGCACGGACGGTGGAAGCACCTGGACGGACCCGATGCCGATTGTGGGCAAGGGCGACGAATGTTGGCACTTTCCGGCCAAGAGAAAAGCGGAGCGAGAGTCGTTCGTCTATCGGTCACCCTATCCCATACTGCTCCAGGACGGACGCATTCTGGTGGTCTGGGCACGTCGTCGAGTGCCCTTCGGAATGGGAGGTACGGTGAGCAGCGACGGCGGTAGGACCTGGAGCCAGGAGTTCATCATTCGCGCCGATGACACGAACTGTCACGATATCGGCTATCCCATCGGCGGCCAACTCGAGGATGGACGCGTCTTCATCTCCTACTACTATAACGAACCCGACAAATCCTGCCAGGAATCCGTTCGCTACATCGAATCCACTTTCTTCAGGGTCCGGTGAGGTTGAGTGGGCGCTGGGGGGAGTCGGTGGGGGGCCTCACAACCTGATGAGACGAATGTCCAGGTCGGGCGAACGTGTGATCGTGCTCGGTGCAGGGATCCAAGGGGCGTGTGCGGCCCTTGCGCTGCAGCACCGAGGGCACTGCGTCACGCTCGTTGACCAGGCCCCCGACTGTATGTTGCGGGCCAGTCTTAGAAACGAGGCCAAGATTCATCTTGGATTCGTCTACGCCAATGATCCATATCTGAAGACACCACTGCTTCTGCTAAGCGCCGGCATGAGATTTGCTGACCTGATACAGGAATGGCTTGGCCGAAACATCGCCTGGCAAGAATTTAAGGCTCGGCCTTTTACCTATGTTGTTGCCCTTGACTCACTCTTGTCTCCCTCCGCAATCCTCTCGAGCTACGAGCAACTCCAAACGCATTATTCTGAAATGCGGGGTAGTAATGGGGCCAACTATCTCGGCGACTCTCCTGTGAACCTGTGGCGTTGGACCGAGCTCTCGACTTTGAGTGGTTTGATCAACCTCGACCTGGCTTTGGCATCAGTCGAAACTGTCGAGAGGGCCATTGACCTGGTTCCATTTCGAGAGTTGATTCGGTCGGCACTCATCGGTTCCCCCAGGATTCAGGCGTCATACGGCCATCGCGTCGAGGCTGTCGTGAGGTGCTCGCGGGGGTTCAGGGTCGAAGGGACGGACCCGGAGGGATCACTTTGGCGGCGGGAGGCCGACATTGTTGTCAACTGCCTCTGGAGCGAGCGTCTGCGGATCGACGCCGGGTTGGGTATCAGACCCGACAGGCCCTGGGTACACAGGCTGAAGTACCGTCTACTTGGCACCCTGCCACCCTCCCTACGGGGTTTGCCGTCCCTGACCTTTGTCCTGGGCCCTTTCGGCGATCTGGTCGTTCATCCCGATGGCAAATCCAACCTTTCCTGGTATCCCACTTGCATGAGAGGCTGGTGTACCGAACTCTCACCACCTGAGTCCTGGCAGGGACCTTGTAGTGGCCAGTTGGATCCTCGTGCGACCAAGTCGATCGCCGAGCGAGCACTGAGGGAATTCTCCAGCGTCGTGCCGGCACTGGAAGATTTCACGGTCGAAACAGTCGATGCTGGATCGATCTTTTCCTGGGGTGAAAGCGATATCGATGATCCGCAGAGCGAGCTTCACCGAAGAAGTGATATCGGAGTCCATTCGCACGACGGGTACTTCTCGATCGACACCGGCAAGTTTACCTGCGCTCCATTGTTCGCCCATCAACTCTCCGCCGCACTGTAGGACCAGCTGGACGAAACGCCTGACCCGTTCCAGAAGACCGGCCGGAGAAGAGTGAGTTACAGCGTACTAACTGCCCATGCCAACAGAAGGTGCTCCACTTGTCTCGGTCGCCATTCCGCTGTTCAGGTCGCGGAGATTTGTTCCTGTCATTCGAGACAACCTCAAGACGATCGACTATCCCAACCTCGAGATCATTATTTCGGATCGTCACTGTGCCGATGATGCCATCGATCTGCTGCGCGAGCTCTTCGAAGGAGACTCCCGGTTCAGATTCTTCCAGTGCCAGGATGGACTCAACTGGATCGATCACTACAACTGGCTTCTTGAAGCTGCTTCCGGCACCTATTTCTTGTGGATGCCTCATGATGATTCCTACCCTTCAGACTACATTCCCCGCTTGGTTTCCTGTCTGGAGAACCAGCCAGATGCGGCTCTCGCCTTCGGGCGGATTGTGCCAGTCGATCTAGACGGAGTCGACCTTCCCAGTATCCGAAATGCACCGTGCACCATCCAGAATCGAAAGCCCTGGACTTTGGGGCAGTCTGTCAAGCTGCTTTTTTGGGGTGCGGGTATTCCTTTCCGGGGGCTGTTCAGGAGGGACTTTGTCGTGCGGTCGGGACTCCGTCTCCCCTCGGGCGATGCGCGGCTTGCAGCGGATTTAATCTGGGTCTTTGGTCTGTCGTTGAAGCGACGCCTTTGCTTCGTTCCTGAATGTAGCCTCCGGAAGCGTTACTATTCGGGTAGCACACAGGGCAGCTTCCGCTTTAGGGCGCGCGAGGGAATCGCTTCCTTCCGTGTCTTGCAAGGCTATTTGAAGCAATTGGATTCGAGTCGCAAGGACGTCTTCCTAGGAACTGTGGCGGTGCTCCTTTGGAGTCTGATGAGGGTGTCTCGTGTGTACTTGGGAAGGTTCCTTCCGAAGCCGTTCAAGGGTGCCATCAGGAGAAGGATGCCCGGGATAATGGGGTAGGTAACTGCAGGACCGATGTAAGGCTTCGGAATGGAGCCGAAGAAAGGGCCGTTTTTGCTCGGAGTCTTGCCTCAGAACCGTCCTATACCCTGTGGAATACTGCGCTCTTGCTCCTCTCGGTCGACAAGGATAAGCTGGCGTCTATGCAGATGGGCTCTGCCGCCCGATGCCGGGGCAGTGGAGGGGCTGGAAGACCGGTTGATTGTTCGGAGACAAGGATATGACCTCTAGTGGCCAACCCATAAAGTATGGCATGTTCATCATGCCCTTCCATCCCCCCGACAAGCCTCTGTCGCTGTGCTACGAAGAAGACGTAGAACTTGTGGTCAGGGCCGAAGAACTCGGTTTTAGTGAGTTCTGGATCGGCGAGCACCACACCATGAAATACGAGTCGATTGTGGTGCCGGAGGTCTTCATCGGCCGCGTCCTCGGCGAGACCGAGAAAATTCGACTGGGACCTGCACCAGTTTGCCTGAACCTACACCATCCGGCCTACGTTGCGACGCGACTCGCTTTTCTTGACCACCTGTCCAGAGGGAGACTAAACCTCTGCTTCGGACCGGGCAGTGTCACTACCGATCACGAACTCTACGGTCTGGATCCGAAAAAGGGGGGCGCCATGTCGCTCGAGGCCATCGACGTCATCCTGAAGTTGTGGCGGTCGGATCCCCCTTACGAGCACAGGGGTGAGTTCTGGCAGTTCTCGATCAAGGAACACGTTGATGAAGAGACGGCGAGCGGCTACATACACAAGCCCTTCCAACGACCGCATCCGCCCCTCGCGATGCCAGGTTTGAGCCGCAATTCGTACAGCCTGAAAGTGGCGGGTGAGCGGGGTTATGCGCCGTTTTCCGCTGCGCTCGCTGCCGGCAACGCTCTGGCAGATAACTGGGCGACCTACGAGCGAGCGGCCCAGGAGGCTGGCCGGCAGCCGAAGCGTGCAGACTGGAAGGTCTCGCGTGCCATCTTCCTGGCAGACACCACCCGGGAGGCGGTGGAGCGGGCGCGCTCCAACTCGGTGGGAAAGAATTTCGAATACATTGCAAGGCTTCTGGACAAAGGGCTGGGACGGGGGATTCTCAAGCGCGACCCAGACATGGCAGACGCCGACTGCAATATGGATTTCTGGTTGTCCGAGCAGATCATCGCCGGCGATGTGGACGAGGTGCTTCGGCGACTGCTGGCGTTGATAGAAGAGAGTGGTCCCTTCGGCACGCTTGTCTTGATGGGCTTCGATTGGGACGACAAGCCCAGCTGGTTGCGCAACCTCGATCTGTTCGCCAACGAGCTGATGCCGGCGCTGAACCGGGCGGTGGGCGTCCAACAGAGCCGCGAACGACTTGACTTGTCGGCAACATGAGGCCAAGTGTCGAGGAGAGAGCGGACAACAGCACAGTCGGACAGCCCAGGGAGTTCGGGCCATGAACCTTGCTGAAGCAGTAGAGCACATCCGCTTGAGGGGGTTCTGTGTTGTCGAGGGACTGCTATCCCCGGAGGAGGCCGAACCCTTGCGGGAAAGACTCCCGAAAGCCGGCATCTACAAGTACGACCCCAAGTCGAAGGCACAAGCGGACAGTCAGGGCTTTGCGACAGGGGCGGGTGTAATCAACTTCGACCCAAGCATTGCCTCCCATCTGGCTAATCGGAGGATCCTGGACATAGCCGAGGCGCTTCTGGGCAGTCACGTGCGGGTAAGCGTCAGTGGTTGTGTCGTCAATCATCCCGGTACCAATCGACGGGAATGGCACGCCGACTGGCCCTACAATCAGGGGTTTGAGGTCTGTCTTCCCTCACCCTATCCAGATCTGATACTACAGCTGGCGACTCTCTGGATGCTCTCGCCCTTCCGTGACGACAACGGTGGAACCCTGGTGGTGCCGGGAAGCCATCGGTCCAGCAACAACCCGACCGGCGATAACGGGGTTGAGCCCTACTCCCCCTATCCGGGGGAGCTCCAGGTCACCGGGACCGCTGGCAGTGTGCTGGTCTACGATAGCCGGCTGTGGCACGCATCAGGGGCGAATCGAAGTGATTCTCCCCGTGTGGCCCTGGTTGCTCGATATGTCCCCTGGTGGCTGAACCTGAACCCGATCATAAGCGGCTCCGCCGAATTCGAGGCCAGGAAAGCCGTCGGTGGCAAGAAGGTGTACGCAGTCCCTCCTGTCTCCACCCAAACGTTTGCAGCTTTGCCGGATCACGCAAAACCTTTATTCTTGCACGCCCGCGAGAAAGTCAGCTGAGCAGACCTGGTAGAGAACTGTTTCCCTGAGCACAGCGTACTAGACTGTGTACTCGACGTCGTGCAGAATACGAATGCACTTTACGGATTCTCAAGGAGGTATGAACCGATGGCGGTACTGGTACTGGTTGAAGGAAGCGTCAAACCCGAGGCGACAGACGAGATGATGGCGCTGATGGAAGAGATCCTCCCAGACACGCGTGCATACGATGGTTGTCAGGGAGTCAAAGTTCATACAAACCTGGATACTCCCAACGATCTGGCCCTGGTCGAGCACTGGGATTCAAGAGCGCACTACGAGAAGTACCTGGCCTGGCGGGCTGAAACGGGAGTCCTCGAAAGGATCGTATCCCTGCTTTCAGGTGCACCGAGTATCCGGTATTTCGAACAGCACGAGGTGTGAACCTCGACGCTTTCCCCTGTCTTGGTCGAAAGCTCAGCCTCCGAGAAGCTTAAGTTCGTGCCACAGTTCCTGGTAGCGGCGTGCAGGCATACTGCTCCGGGCGAAGCTGGGCAGGGGAGCTCTACGTGGTCCCATCTGCTCTACCAGACTCGAATAGGGAATATGGGTATTCAGGAACGGAAAAGGGGTAGGCTGGGCGTCTTCGCAGATCTGTCGGTGTAGCGACTTCCGGCGGTCCACCATACAGAAGAAAGGAAGTACCTGGAGTTTCCGTGACCTCTTCTTATCCAGAATCCTGTCCAACTGCTCCAGTGAGCGCATCGACAGGATCGTGGGAATGGTGGGGACCAGAAGGATGTGTGCCGCTGTGAAGATACTTTCCGAGACCAGTGAAAGGCTGGGAGCGCAGTCGAGAAAGACGCGATCGTAGTGATCGTCCAAGGGGGCAAGGAGTCGGCGAAGCCGATTCGAGCCCTTCTTGGTTCCGTCCAGGACCAGATCCAGGTTCCGATAGGAGAAGTCGGCAGGTAGGAGGTCCAGGCCGGGAAAGTCGGTTCCCTTGATCAAGGAATCGAGGCTGCGCTTTCCCCGGATCAGGCGTTTCCCACCACCGCGGACCTTCGGTTTGATCCTGAAATAGAAGCTGGTCGCACCCTGTGGGTCCAAGTCCCACACCAGGGTGCGGGCTCCGTCCTGACATGAGAGGTAGGCGAGATTCACTGCGCTGGCTGTCTTTCCCACTCCTCCTTTGCTGCTGTAGGTTGCGATGATCTTCATGGGTCCGCCTTTCCGTTGCGAGTGCCCGATCCCCACCACGCCCTCTGGGTCAACCCAGTTTGAAGAGTCGGGCCATACGACGGCGATTGGAATTCCGTGAGAAAGATCTGTATTGAGTAGCGAAGATTTTCCTTTGCTTAACCTGCAGGTGCTCGAGAAGATCTACGAGACGGCCCACTGACATGAGTGTTTCGGCCCCGATGTCATCCTGATGCATCAACTCCCGCGCGAAGTCTTTGAGCATTTCCTGATGGACGGGGAAATCGTTGAAATCTCCCAGGTTGTCCTGGAGGCCCTTCAGGGCCTCGATCAGCTGCCTCATCTCATCCTCGGGATACAGGCTGCGGAAGAACTCCAGTAAATAGCGTAGCTTCTTACACTCGATGCGCAGTAGGTGAAGCGCTTCGGGAGCGCTTGTCGCGTCGATACGATCGCCCTGTTTTAGAACGCGGTCGCAGGCGGTCCGAATGCGCTTCGAGGCCACCTCTCGAATAGGACGCGCTCCCCTGGAGGTCGCTGGCAAAGGCTCTGCCAGGAAGTGTTCCCACGACTGCAGCAGCAGCTCGAGACGTTTCGAAGCGAGTCCTCTGGAGAGCTTCCGATGTTCACGTGTGGACCGCGCCTGGATAGATTCTGCCAGAGGTTCCAGGGCTTTGCGAGACTGCTCAGGTAGAGGCGCAGTGTAGTCGCTCAACCTCAGAAGCAGAACGTCCAGATCCCGACAGGGACCCGTCAATCCGGTCAGCCAGGCAAATTCCTTCTTGAAGCGTCCAGTCGGCCCCGCAGGAAAAATATGCTTGATCTGGGTAAGGGCCGAGCGGGTTCGTCGTATCGCAACCCGGAAGTCGTGGAGAAACTCAGTATCGAGGTTGCTGTTCACGCCTTCCCTGTTGGCTAGTAGGGTCTGGAACAGACGACTCAAGACGATTCGAACCGCGTCCGCGGTTTCCATTTCAGGCTGGAGCTGGACCCTGAGCTTTGTCGAGTAGTCGCCCGGCTCTCTTCCAACTGCCTCCAGAGCAGCGCCAAGGATCCCAGACTCGATTGGTTGCAGTTGCAGCCTTTCTTCCAGAAACGAGACGATGCTCCTATAGGCTTTGCTATAACCCTTCACTGGCCTTACTTCCAACCTGTTGGGAAGTACCTGAAATGCCCCACGTCCACCAGTCTTGCGCACGGCAAGCCGCTGCAGCGATACCCAGGCAACCGTCTTCGCATCCCGGTTCAGAATCCTGAGCGTGTGCCCCGAGGCTCGAACCTGAGCCAGCGGCAGCAAGCGGCGAACCTCGACGATCTTGACGAGTGCCTCTCGAAATTCGCCGGAAGGAAGATCTCCGCCGAATTCGGGATACGTTCTCTGCTGGAGCTGATAGCGCTCTTCACCTTTCAAGGAGTGCCACCTTAATAAGAAGCCTTCCTCAGAAGCCCGAATCGACAGGGCACCTCTATCCTGGTGGACTCTCCAATCGAAAGTGTCGAGATAAGTCCAGAGGAGGGATCTGTTGGTGGTGCTGAGGGTGGGGAAGCGGGAGCCTAGAGAGTCGAGAACGCCCTCACCGGTAATAGGCGCGCTGAAGACGGTGAGAGATTTGCCCATTGAAGCAGTCCAAGCCCCGATTTTCGAACCGGGCTCCAGCCGTCCCTCCCTGGCAGGAGGTGTATCAGCGCCCTACCAATCAACTCGCAAGCCGGTCCAGCGGATGCCGAATCTGCCATTCTCTTGCGACCAATGGGTGGCCAGAAAGGAGCCATCCTTCAGGCGGATCGCCGTTGGAAAGCCGAACTGGAAGCCAGCGAACTCGTCTACACCCGTCTCCAGGCCTTGCGGCCGGTGTTGGGAAGTGCCGGGATCGTACAAAAGCTCTTCGTGATGAATCGTCCACCGCTCCGAGTTGAACGTCACCAGATTGGCGACGATTCCCTGCTGACCGTAGCGCCTGTTGTAGAGCACTATCAAGCGATCACCCCCAAGAGGAATCGGGGTCATGGTCTGGCCTGAGATTCCGGTCGTCCTGGGTGCGCTCCAGGTGAGACCCTCGTCGTGCGACAAGACGAATGAGTCCTCCTGGTCGACGACGTCTCCCAGAGTGACCGTCCAGCAAGTTGCGATCAGGCGATCGGAATCCAATCTTGCCAACTTCTGTTCGAGGTAACCGAGCTTGCCTTGTGGGTCTTCGAAGACAACCGCATGTCGATCCCAACTCTCCCCGCCGTCGTCGGAGATTGCCGCCAAGACCTGCTTGCCCAGTGTGTCCTTGGAGTCGAGCGTGGCACAGGGAGCGAGCAGACGCCCGGAATCGAGGGGAAGAATGCCGTGGGATATTTCGAGCTTTTGGTGCCCGAGCATCGGAATGACCCGAGGATCGGACCAGCTGTGTCCACCGTCTGTAGAGCGGCAGAAGATCGGTTCGTTCCGAGTGTCGCCAAATACCTCGTCTGCTTGCCTGAAGGCTCGCGCGCCGTAGGCGTAGATCGTTTTTCCGTCCGCCGCCAGGCTGAGCTTTAGGGCATTGGTTTCTCCCTCATTCTCTGGCAACAGGGTGCCCTCGAGCGCCCAGGTCTTGCCCCCATCGCTGGAACGGGCCCAGTCGGAACCTCCCGTGGCGTGGGCTCCCCCTCCTACGCTGAAGGAACAGAGAATGTCACCGTCAGGCAGCTGCACGGCTTGCGGGAACGCCGAATCGCGGTCGTCGATGCGGCCGCTTCCGAGTATTTCGATGGAAGGCATGAGTCTCCTTTATAACGCCTTGTCGGGATGGGATTCAATCTGATTCTTGCCCAGGCGTTTGCCTCTCGACTTGGGCTGCCACGACCACCTCGGGAGTTCGCTCCCGAGACGGTGAAGCCTGGAGCAGGGTTCTGTCGGCGATCAATAGCAGCAACGCACCCAGGAGTCCGATGCTTCCCCCAATGAAGAACGGAAGAGAGGATGAAAAATCTGGAGCACCCGGCGGAAAGGCCTCGCCGATCACGTAGGCGAAGAGCGTGGAACTCAGACCGCTGAGAGTGGTTGAGAATCCGATGGCCGGTGCCCGCAGATGAATGGGCATGTGCTCGGACACGTAGCCTGTCTGAGACCATCGCATCAGTTGGCGCACAAACTCAAACAGTGCGACGAAGACGAAGAGAACATACGCATTAGGGGAGAAACCGATCGACAGACTGCAGATGGCATAGGCGGCCAGCACTCCTGCCGCCACACCCGCGCTGGCCTTCCTGCCCGCGATCAGCAGGATCGCTAGACCTCCCAAGAGCTGAAACCCGTAGCCCGCTGTGAGGAGCGCCGCCCATCCCTGATCGACCGATCCCGCAATGAGTCCGATCTCGGGATCGCCAGCCCGGTAGGGAAGATAGATATTCACGGTCTGAAATACCGGCCCTCCCATCAGGCTGAGTGGAATCACAATAGCCAGGTAGCGTGGCATTTTCAACAAGGCGAAGTTGGTACGCCAGCTACTCTCGGAGGCCTGATGCCGAACCGGACCTGGATGACGGCTCGCCGTCTCAACCGCGATGGCTCCGAGAACACAGATCAGCACGTGCGCCCAGAAGAGCAAAGCAAAGTCTCCGCGCGCAGGCTCCCCCTGCGAGGACCAGCCAATCAACGTCCTACCAAATGGAGCGCCAATGAAGCTTCCGGCACCGAGGGCGATCATCAGCAGGGAGTTGGCTCTGCCTCTCTTGGACGGGGCTGTCGTTTGCACGAATGCCATGGCTCCAACCCACTGTCCGGCTGCTGATATCCCGTAGAGTAGTCCAGAAAAAGGGATCATCCAGTACCCTTGAATATGGATCAGTAGTACACCCAGGCCGCCAAAGAGCAGCAGAGCGCCGGACCAAACGCGCCTTTCACCGAAGCGTGAGGCCAGGAGTCCGGAGAAGCTGGAACCGACGATGAAGGCTGCAAGCCAGTAAAAAACGAAGTTTGCGTAGGCGTCCTCCGGGTACTCCAGAGCGTTGAAATACAGAGGGGTGCTGTAGCGGATCAGAGCGTGGCTGACGTAGTTGAAGAGCGAGATGCCAAAGACAATGGCAATGCGTGGCGTGCCTGCTTGCGATTCCTGGAGCGGGTTCTCGGGGGAACTCAAGCTGCGCCCTTCAGCGGTCGATTCCCACGATGTGAGTGCTCCCGGAACCCTTTCGGAGATAGACAGCCACCTCCTTCTCCCAATTGGGCTGCTCGGCGCTGATCACGCCGATGCGAAGCAACAGATGGTTGTGTTCGGACTGGGGAATCCGCAGGGACACATCAGGGGAAGTCTGACTGTCAGCTAGCTCCGTTTGCTCACCCGTGACGTTGTTGAAGCGGAACCACCGGTAACGATAGGAGCTGGAACTGGCAAGCCCCGAATCGACACCGAGGTTCCTGAACTCGATCCGGCGCGATTCGCCTTTACCTGTGATCCGAAACTCATCCAGTGGGCTGATCTGGCTCAAATGGTGGCGCACGATCTTATCCCGGCGTTTGATCAAGGTCTCGACCAGATAGCGCTCGGCCTCCGCTTCCTCGATCCGACCCTCCTTGACGATCGCCCGAATCATCTCATCGGTAAAGCGTACGAGGATACGAGTAGCCCAGAAGGCGTCCTGGACTTGCATTCGATCGAAGGCTGGATTGGGGTATTCCGGCTTCCAGTTCTGGGGCTCGAAGAAGTCTGCTTCGAAGCGCCCCGTGGCTGAATAGTTCGGGTATTTCACATGGCGCCAAGGGCGGTCCCAGAGTCCCAGGGTGAGACCCGATTTAATTCCCGGCGCCCACTCGAACATATATTCGTTACCCGCCCGGCGGCTCTGAAAACGGACGCTTCCGCTGCCCAAGCAAGACCCGAAGTCCATCAAGTAGTGCTTGAGATATCCCTCTCCCGGCTCTCCCACGTACATGTCGAGGGAGTTGATGCTGCGACTGTCGTCGTGATTCAGCCAGGAGGCGAAGACCCGCAGACCTCGGAGCTCTCGCCGGTTCTGGTGAGGAAAGATGTCGTTGGGATCATCCGACCGAACCCCGAAATACTTGAACGGGCCTACGGGTTTGCCCTTCAGGCGGTAACTGGCCACAACCGGGGTTCTTCCGCTGGCGTCCTGAAAGGCCTTCTTGAAAACCTTATCGATGTCAGAATCTCGAACTGGCCTCTCCTTGCCTTCTTCGTCCACCAACGTTGGCCAGCGATGCTCATGGCCCTGAATGGCGCAGTCGCGACTGCATTCACCTTCCAGGGAGCCAATGACTAGATCCCGGCGTTGAATATGGGCCAGATAGTTTTCTGGGACGTGATAGCCGAAAGCGTGAAAGAACTTGGTCGAGATCACTTCCGTCGAGGTCGACAGTTGGGGATGGTGTGGAGGGTCGAACTTGATGAAATAGGTGTCCTTCCTGCCGTCGCGTATGGTGAAGCCAGGTGTGATCCCCTGTGATTTCATGCCGATGACGGCCCAGGGCTTGGACTGGTCTGGACCGGCACGCTGGTTGGGTCCTCGAACCAGCTCCTCAATCGTCATCACCTTCTTACCCATGCGGTTGGAAAACCAGCTTGAATCGGGTACCTCTCCCAGCGTGTTGACGTTTTCGGCAGGAAGGATTGCCTCCTTCTTTTTCAGGCGCCTCCCGAAGCTGTTCTCGACGAAGTCAAAGACCTGGCTCAGCCGGACGGAATTAGGCACCGGAATCGGGAGCTGATCGGCATCCACGCCCAAGGGGTCGTCGGACCTGAACTTGGTTCCCTCATTGGAGAGGATGAACTCTCCTAGAAGGATCGCCGAAACGGTGCCTGCCAACAGCAGTGTGAGCCGCTTTTTCATCTTAGAACGAGGGTCCAAAGCGGAAGTGAAGCAGGGTCCTTCCCTGCCCACGTCCGACGTCAAATCTCAAAAAGGTTCGCCTGGAAGTCTTGAAACGGACTCCTCCTCCGACACTTTTCTCCAGATTCTCGAAGTCGAAGTCCTCCGTGTTGGGGAAGACCTTGCCCGCATCGTAGAAGAGAGCGAACTCCACCGCCGGCCAGGCTTCCCAGCGGTACTCCGCGGAAAGATAGAGCAGCCGTTCGTCGCGAAACTGAAACTGAGGAAATCCCCTCAGGGTTTCATAGCCACCCAGGGTTCTTTGTAGGTAGAAGGGAACACGACTGGGCCCGTCAGTCTCATCCGACGATCCGAAGAAGCGAAGGGCGAGCACCCTCTGGCGAGAACCCAAGGGGATGTACTGCCGGACGTCCAAAGTTATGCGGTTGAACTCGAAGTCGGATCCCCCGCGATCGTTGAAGTGAGTGTAGACCAGACCCAGCACGCCCCCATTGTGCGGATTTCCAGGCGTGTCCCGATAGTCGAAGAAGACGGCGGCATTGCCACGCAGGAAATCCGGCTGGCGATCCAGTCCGGGTGCCGCGAGATCGTCAAAGGCTTCGCGCAGCGACAAGGGGTCGTCATCGGTACCCTCGCCAATGTTTACCTGGAGATAACCCGCCCGCCCGGCGAGGCCCAGACGGCCATAGCGGAAGCCCGCAACTACGTCGTAGGACGCGTCCTCGACAAGGTAGCTGGTTTCCTCTTCGAGAGCGGGATCCGGGCCGATACCGAAGAAGGTTTCCTGGGGAAAGTACCTGTAACGCAGGTTGAAATAGAGAAATAGATCGCTTTTTGTGTCCCGTTCATCGCCGAACTTGAAGGGCGAAGCGAATTCGTTCGGACCCAGAAAGAGGAAGGGCGCGACTTGTTTGAACCGGCCAAATTCGAATGACGCCAGACGATAGCCCGAAAAGGACGCGGCACCTGAGGTTTGAACCGAAAGGTTGGCTTTGGTCAACCGGGACTTGAAGTGGCGGAGGCCAAGGGCGAAGCCGGAACCGTCGCTCAGATTTCCGATCTTAGGATAGAAGTCCTTCCAGCGGATGTTGAGAGTCTCCCGAAAGCTATCGCTTTCCAGGCGAAGGAAAGCCTTCTCGGCGCTGTTGGGTTGATTGGGAACTAGCTTCTGGCTCCGCTCGATTCGTCGCTGTCTCCACTCCTCGGCTCGGCTTTCTGGGGCCTTTGGGGTCTCACCGGAAGTTGTGCCTGAAGAGCTCAGAGCGGCGGAGCGGCCTTCCTTTGCTTCCGAACCCGGTGACGCCAGGGCTGGAACCAACAGGATTGGGATACAGAGCGACCTGGTCAAGGTCCTGCAAACGGTGCCAAGGCGCCGAGACCAATCAGTAGGGGCGGTAGTCAGTCGTAGGCGCATGGGCGTCAAAACCGTGCAGCCAAGGTGGCCAGCGATAGCAACTGCGCACAGATAGCAACCTGGCTGCCTATATTAGCAGTCCTCAGATGACTGATCTAGAGGTTGGTAGATGACTGATCTAGAGGTTGGTGGAGGTCTTGGAGGTCTTGTCCCACATCGGACTCCCGGGGTGCCGAAAGACTGCCCCCGGGAACCGGCTGGGAGACCGTACAATATTGAGGTGCCTCACTACATCAGCTGGGGTGTCCGATTTTTGGCCAACTGGAATGGGGATCGGACTTTCCTGGGCTTGGGACTTTCTATAGAGTAATCAACCTCGGAGTACCCGTCTATGACCCACTCGACGCGCTGGCAGCAGATTCTTGGCTTCGGATTCCTGTTGATCCTGCTGATTCTTCCGGGAGGCGAAGGGCGTTCCTCGTCATCTTCTGTAATGCCCTTTTCGCAGCCATCGGATCGGCCAGAGAATGAATCCTTTTCCTTCATCGTCTACGGGGATATACAGGGCAATCACAAGAGAGGCCACGACGCCCTGGTTGGGCAAATGCTGAAGGAATCGGTTGATCTGGTTTTCAACACCGGCGATATTTCTGCCGACAAGGGAAAGGACTACGAGAGCGATTTCTACCCCGTGGTCGAGCCGCTCGCGCGGAAGGTCCCTTATTTTCCCGCCGTCGGAAACCACGATGTGCACTTTGAGAGTCCGACCAGCCGGAGTCGCATCTACAATTTCTTTTGCAAGAACTATGAGTATCTATCGAAGCTTCCGGGAAACGAGCATCTGTCAGACCCTGAGAGTCAGAAGCTCTGGTACAGCCTGACTTATGGCGATGTGCTCTTCATTGTGCTCGACTCCAATTTTTTCATCGACGAGGGGAAATATCGTCGAACCCACGCGCTCCCGACTTATAGGAACCATCTTCGCGAGCAGCTGATATGGGTACAGGATGTGCTCGGCAGTGCCAGCAAGAACCCGAAGCTGCGTGCCTCCTTCGTGTTCTTCCACCATTCGCCTTTCTTCAGCGACGACAACGAGCCTGCGCCCATAGTCGGAGTCGGTGGCCACCCAGGGCATCGCGGTATGTTGGTGGACCAGGTGCTGCCCTCAGAGGGTACCGAGGCTCAGGGCTATCTGATCGATCTCTTTCGCAGGCACCGGGTTACGGCAGTGTTTACCGGGCACCAACATTACTATGAGCGCTGGAGGGAGGTCATTCTTGACAAGGGCCGCCCGATTCACAACGTGCATTGGATCGTGAATGGTCTGGGTGGCGTCAGGCCCCGAGGACGCCCGAAGTCTGACGAGAAGGAGATAAAGAAGCTGTTGAACAAGAAGGTCTACCGCCACTACCTTGAGCGCATCTCCAAGCTGAATCCGGATTGGACGGCGGAACTGCAGCATCGTTACCCCAGGAATCCAGGTCCTGCCCGGTTCCATAACTATGCTTTGGTCAAGGTTGAATCCGACAAGATTTCATTCGTGGTAAAGGGCAAGAAGGGTTTCGTCCGAGATCGAGAGGCGTTGTAGCAGGATTTTCTACTCGACTGAGGAAGACGTAGGGGTCGTAGGAAGCCATCAGGTGCCTGTCCTTGAAAGTTGCGCATGAATCTCGCCGAGTCTTCTCACAATCCAGGCGCTGAGTCGCTGCAAGTGTCCCACGTCCTGGGGACAGGTCTCTGCTTTCTGGTAATCCTCTGTTCTTCCTTCCTTTCCGCCCAGAAGTTCCTTCCTGACGATCCCATCTGGGTGGACCCCGACCGAGGGACGATTGAGATACCTCGACCTATCGAGTTGGGTCAGATTGAGGACTTCATCAATTCCAGCTATTCCCATGGGATCAGAGAGGGAGAGGGAATCGTTCGTGCTCAGAACGTGAATACGCTCGGAGGGGTGCCCGATTCCAGTTGGTTTACGAATCGAATCGGACGGAATGCCATGAGTCTGCGGGAGTTGGCCCGGGGATCGGATCAACGGGATGGCCCCGACCTTTCCGTTCCCTGGGTCGTGATCCAGGGTAAGAGCGAGGGTATCTCGCCAGGATTCACGATTCGAGACGGTCACGGAGATATCTACTTCGTGAAGTTTGATCCTCTCGAGTATCCTCAACTGGCTACCTCGACCGAGGTGATCACTTCCAAGTTCTTCCATGCTTTTGGCTACAACGTTCCGGAAAACTATCTGGCCCTGGTGAGACGTGAGGATGTGAGAGTGGCTCCGGACGCGAAGATGATCGGAATCAATGGAAGACCTCGCAGAATGAGGGAGAGAGATGTAACGCGGATCTTTGAGAGGGTCCCCAAGAGACCCGAGGGAAGCACCCAGGTGATCGCTAGCCGGGCGCTTCGCGGCCGGCCTCTTGGGCCTTTCCAATACTTCGGTGTTCGCCCCGACGACCCCAATGACATTTTCCCACACCAGAACCGGCGCGAGCTTAGAGGGCTACGAGTCCTGGCTGCCTGGGTCAACCACGATGATTGCGGTGCCACCAACTCTCTGAATACCTATGTCGAGGGGCCCGGGGAGGGCTATGTGAAGCATCATCTGCTTGATTTCGGATCCTGCTTTGGCAGCGGCAGCATCAAGCTTCAGAGCCGACGCGCAGGCTATGAGCATGTCGCCGAGATGAAACCCAGCCTGAAGGCAGCTGCCAGTCTGGGATGGTGGGACCGCCCCTGGAGACATATCCAATACCGGGTCTACCCCGCGGTGGGCCGTTACGAGGCCGCTCATTTCGAACCCGAAAAGTGGAAGACCGAGTACCCGAACCCTGCCTTTGCCAGGATGCTGGCCGACGACGCGCTGTGGGCCACCCGAATTCTCATGCGGTTCGCCGATGAGGTGATCAGAGCGATCGTCCGTACGGGGCGAGTTACCGATCCCGAGGCTGAGGAGTACCTGGTTGACACGCTCATCCAGAGGCGGGACAAGATCGTTCGTCACTTCCTGACGCTAATCAATCCCTTGTCCGACTTCCGTATCTCAGATGAACGACCCTTGTCCCAGCTCGAGTTCCGGAACCTCGGCCTAGAGGCCAATATTTCCAGGACTGAGTCCTACCAGTACCAATGGTTCCGATTCGACAATCTAAGACTCAATCAGGAGCCGCTGGGAGAAGTCCAGACCACTCGCAGGCGGCAGCTGCCCATTCCCCAGGAAGAGGCAGAGTTCCTCATGGTGCGCATCCAGACCTTGAGCCCACGGCATCAAGCTTGGAAGAAGCGGGTGGAAGTCTTCCTTCGAAACGGCAAGCACAAGTCAGTGGTCGGCCTTGAAAGGGAACTCTAGATTGGGCGGTTGGCAGCGGCTATTTGTCCTGTTGCTCCTTGGACAGTTGAGCACTCAGACTCCGATCGCGTTTCAGGGGAGCCCAGCGACAAGGGACCAAGACCCCCAGAAGATAGAGGCTGACTCTTCGGGTGCGACAGCAGCCGATGCCGAGTCCCTGGGGCCACCCCTTGCAGACCCTGTCGATCCTCCATCCAGTCGAGCTCAGCGATGGAGCCAGAAGCGACAGCAGAAGAGCCGAGAAACAAAGGAGGTCAAGCAATCAACGTTTCAGAAATTGCTTCTGAAGGTCGAGAAGAAAGGGTTTCAGGGCCTGCTCAGCTACCGGGATTTCTACGGAAGAGTCCTAGGAACCATCACCACAGGTTCCGGTTTCGCACCTGGGATCAGATACTGGAAGCCCAATATCAATGGCTCAATTTTCACTGTCCAGGCCTCGGCTGCCTATTCGATCAGGCATTATCAGGAGTATGTCCTGCAACTGGGCAAAGACCCGACGCGTCGGGATGAGTTCGTGTATCGACCCAATGTTCGTGGAAAGGAGATGCTTCGGCTGGATGAGCCCTATCGGAAAGTAGGGGATTTCTTCCTCTATGCCGACCTGCGCTACCGCGATTTCCCCGAGGAGGACTTTTTTGGACTGGGCCCTCACTCCAAGCTAACCGATCGAACTGATTTCAGGCTTACCAGCTCCTCCTATGGGGCAGTGGTGGGCTACCAGTTTACGAACTGGCTCAACCTGGCCGGTCGAGCAGCGTACTTGACGATGTCCAACGGCCCGGGTGAGGATGAGAAGTTTCCAAACATCCAAGAGCGATTCGATGATCTGAACGCTCCGGGACTGAACCGCCAACCAGACTTCTTGAACCTGAGTTCCGCCGCCTTGATAGATTTTCGAGACCGGCCTGGTAATCCACACAGTGGGGGGATGTTCGGTATTTCTTTGAGCCGCTTTGATGATCGGGGCAGCGAGGAGTTCGATTTCAGCCGTCTGGCCGTTGATGGGAGGTATTATGCCACCCTGGGTTCGGACCAGCGTGTCATGGCCTTTCGCTTCTTCACTTTGTTCGATGATGAGGATCCCGGTACCAGAATTCCCTTCTATGTGCAGGAGACCCTGGGAGGCGATGGCAGCTTGCGGGGCTTTCGCGATTTTCGCTTCCGCGACAACAACTTGCTTTTCCTCTCGGCGGAGTATCGGTGGGAGGCCTCCCCCGCCTTTGAGTTGGCGTTTTTCTACGATCGAGGAAAGGTGTTCTCGGAACGGTCTGACTTCGATTTCAACGGCCTGGAGAAGCGTTTTGGATTTGGGATCCGTTTGAAGACACCGGATTCAGTGTTGTTGAGGCTGGACTTTGCGCGCAGTCGGGAACATAGCCTGCGGATGCACTTCAAGTTCGGGCGTTCGTTCTAAGGGATTGGGCGGGATATATTGTTCTGTGTAGCGAGCTACCCTGGGTTCGAGTCGCCTGCGTCTTCTACGCTGAAAGAGCCACCGGCCACATTGGATCATCCGTAGCGGTGGGCTCCAGGCCGCCGTCCGAGCCAAAGGCTCGAAGGAAGAGGACCTTCGGCCTGGAGACCGAAGCCCCGCTTGCGGATGAAGTTTCAGGTTAGTCCCGCCCCCAGGAAGCCCTAGCCCCATTCGAGAAAGAAACTTGGATTGCCTCTGCCATGATCATCGCTAGCAGCGCTGACAGAGCCATGACCGTGAGGGAGTGGGATCTTGTGCGTCAACGAAGCACCTTGGGGGTATGGTCCCTGCCCTGCCAGGCCCCGCTCCCTGACAGTCACGGCTCTGTCAACTGGCGAAGGTTGCTTCGCTTCCTCGTCGTTGAAGTTTCAGGTTAGCCCTGCCACCGGCTGTGGACCGCCGGATCATTCGAAAAAGAAACTTCGGCCGGCGTGGCGGTGGCTTCCAAGCCGCCATATTCCTTCCGTCGAGCCTTTGGCTCGAAAAACGGCGGCCCGGAGGCCACCGCCACGGTTTTTCGACAAAAGTCTGGAGAATTCCCTACCCAATTTTAGATCAACGGTTTACGTCCTTTTTCCCTCCGGATTCACAAATCAAGTTTCAGGTCAGTGGTCCCCCAGCGGAGCTGCCCCATTCGGGAAAGAAACTCTACCTGATCTCGGGAGGGATCACCTACGCCGAAGGCGTTATTGCGGGTAGCCCAGGGTTGCAATGCGAAGCGAGCTACCCTGGGTTCAAGTCGCCCCTTCTTCTACACTGAAAGCGTTGTTGCAATTCGTTTCCGGTCAGCAATAACCCCTTTGGGGTAGCGTGTTTGTTTGGAACGACCTTGACCCAGGGTAGCTCGCTTCGCATTGCAACCCTGGGCTACCCGCAGTAACGCCTTCGGCGTAGAAGATGTCTGAAAGAATCTCAAAGTGCATCTACTTGTAGGTCACTCCTACACCCGAGAATTGACAGTGGAAAGCCGGTCTTGGGACAGTCGTTCGCAGGACTCCCTATCCAACGCTAGATCCATGGGTTACGTCCTTTTTCCCTCCGAGCTCCCAAATGAAGTTTCAGGTTAGTCGATTCTGAGGCTGGCCGAGGAGGCTGCTGCGCCGTAGATCGTCCTGATTCTATCGATCGCCGTACCTGCTGCGCCCTGGATGTGAAGCGGACGGGGTGCCAGCATTCCCAGCACGTCGGGAATGTCACAGACTCGGAGCGCGTTGAGGAACTGAGGCGCTGCGGAATCCATGTGGGTCAAGGGGAGCTTGGCCAGATGCAGAGCGGCGATCCCAGGATCCCATAGAGCAGCATAGGCGCCTACGATTGCGGCGCCTCCTTCTCCGGCGACGTGGATCTGACTGTTGGAATGCTGACTGGCCAGATAGAGATACGAGGCGGCGACATCCCAAACCCTCCCGGCATCGACCGTCGTGCCCAGCAGGACGTGGGAGCGTTCCACATAGTTAGGCGGGTTCTTTCGGGTCCAGCAGGTTTTGCCCACACCACGGACGTCACAGTAGAAGACCTGGTCATACTGATCGCGCAGGCGACCGATCCAATCGGGCACTCCAGCTGCCGAGTCGAGTCCGGTGACCACCAACAGGATCTGGCCTCGAGGTGCTTCAGGTTGGGACCGTGAGTCCCTCCGAAGGCGTACTCGGATCCCTGGCTCCGTCTCTAACAGAAGCGTGTGATGGGATTCTTCCCGAACGAGTCTTGCACTGGGTACGCGCTGGGGTAGTTCCGTGAAGACGATTCGACGAAGCTCGTTTTTCAGTCTGTGCCTCCAGCTCTCAAACTTGCCCCGAGGTGGAGATGGGACCTCGGCGGCGGGAACGAACACCTCATCGATGGTCGTATTCAACTCGTCTCCGGGAATGTCGGAGTCGGCAGGGAACACTCTCAGAGCAACTGGATCGATTGGATGTTGGGGATTTTCCCGGGTACCGGTGACGAGGTCGATCTCGCTGTCGTTGATGCGCCTGGGATCGGTCTTGAGGTGGGTGTTGATGAATCGGTAGACCGCTTGGCGGATGTCCTTGCGGTAGGCGTGCCCGCCCATGCTGACTACGCTGTCCACTCGATCTCCGTTGCCGAAAAGACTATAGATCTGCTCCAGGCGGTTGCTCACCCTTTGGTTGGCGTCCATGGGAAAAATTCGGTCGTGATCGCTGTTGACGAACAGAAGAGGTCGTGGCGCTACCAATGCTGCTATTCGAGCCCAAGGCCACTGGAAGGTATTGTGAAGGAACATGCAGTCGCAGTGCCCGTTGATTACCCGGTTGGGCACGTAGGAAGGGAGGTCGGCCATGCCGCTGACAGGGGCTGCTACGGTCACCCTCGGGTCGGCTGCGGCAATCCAGAAAGTGGACGCACCGCCGCCGCTGATGCCGGTTACGGCAATCCGCTCGGCATCGACATCGGGCCGGCTGATCAGGTAGTCGATGCCTCGAATTCCGTTCCAGCATTCAACCCCGGCTGGAGTGTATCCGCGCGAAAGCCACCACCATCTCTGTTCCCGATAGGTCCCGTGATGTATGGCCTCGATCTCGCCCATCTGGAGGGTGTCGACGACCAGGCAGATGTATCCGTGACGGGCAAACCAGGCCCCGTGGGATTGATAGGCAGTCTTGTTGCCGTCACGGCCCTGATACCGGTGCCCGCAGACGTAAAATACAGCCGGGAAGCGCTGGCCCGGACTAGCTCCAGCCGGGAGGTAGAGGTTCCCCGTGACGTACAGCCCGGGACGGCTCTGGTAATGAATCAGCTCAACCGTGAAGCCTTTTCGCTCGAGTCTTCCGGTGGTTGTGACGTGTAGAGGAGTCCTCGCCGGGAGAGGCCATAGGCCCAGCATCTCGAAGTACTGTTTCCGATACTTGGGAAGTCGCTGTTCCCACTGAGCCTGCGACTCTACCTGGGCCAGGAAGCGATTGTGGATTTTCTTCGTCTTGGCACTGAGGTAGGCCTGGATCATGCCGTCCCCAGGCTGACCCAGGTCAGGTTCGCTGTAAGGCTGAGCTGGCGAGCAGACGAAACTATGGACGACTATCCAGGAGATCAGGCAAAAGCGGTTGATGGTGTCGGTCCCCTTCTTAGCGGGTTTGCCTACCGGCTGCCGCTGGGATCAGTTGTGGGATGCCATGCCCATGGCCACGATGGCAGCGACGGTTGGAATCGACTCCGCGAACTTGAGGAGCCAAGCGGAATTCTTACCCGAGCTAACCGGCTTACCCGAGGAACCCGAGCTCTTCGCAAGCTCCATCATCAGGTACTCCCGCTGCGCCATGGTCTGAGTGAGAAGGTCGACTTGCTCCTTGCGGGCGTCGATCATGGCCTGCTTCTCATCGAGGTTGACCTTGTAGAGTCCAATCTCAACGTCTTTCTGGTCTGTCATTCTTTGCCACAACTCTACCCGGCCCCTCAAGTCAGTGTTTTCCAGTCTCAGATCAGTAACCTCCTCTTGCAGGACGCTTACCTGCTGTCTCAGCAACTCGATGACCTCGTCACGCGGGGACGGGACGCTGATCCGGTCTTCGGCCCAAATCGGACTAGCCATCAGAAAGAAGGCTACCAAGAACAGTGTGGATGTTCGATTATTCTTCATTTTTCTAGCCACCTTTCTCGACTCCCTGCCGGATCAAGACAGCGGCCTGCGCGTCTTGATTCCGAGCGAAGTCCGTATCGGTTGATACCTTGCGGGTATCTCGGCCCAAACCACTTATGGAAAGGGTCTTGATGGTCGTGGGGCGAGGACTTGCAAGCCTCTCGCTAGCTACTAGTGATACACTGACAGCGCCAAACGCGTCAAGTGAACGGTGGAGTCCTTGACTCCGAACTCTTACATGGGGTAATCCCTTTCGGCAACTTCGAAGGTCGGCGGTATCTTGAAGGCGATATGTTGAAATCGTATCCTTTCGGCACTTTCGCGCTACCACTACAAGGCGCCCATCAGAAACCTCTCGGCTGGCCCTCTGCCGACCGGGCGGTGGCCATGCCACCGCTACGCTTTCTGTCGATCTGGTTTGGGGCCTTGTTGTTGACTTGTGGCTTGGGCTGGTCGCAGACGGCCACCTCCACCTTGATCGTCAAGGTGCAGGATGAATCAGCCAGGGTTCTCACTGGAGTTCAGATTCGTCTGTTGAACGAATCGACGGGTCTGGCGCGGCACGGGACGACCGGGAGCAGTGGGACTCTGGGCCTGCCTCTGCTGAAGGCGGGAAACTATACGGTTACGGTCTCACTGGAGGGTTTCAGGACCGAAGTGATCGAGCAGGTTCACCTCGCGGTTGGGTTGAAGTCTGCCCTGGACATTAGGCTGGTGCCTGGAGGACCGGACGAAAGTGTTGTGGTTACGGCCAGCCGAGAGTTGCTCCGGCCAGTCAACGCCACTTTCGGTGAGGTCCTGGACAACGGAACGATCATGGCCATGCCCCTCAACGGTCGGCAGTTTCTGGAGCTGGCGCTACTCTCACCGGGCAGCGCTCCCCCTGCGCCGGGCTCGGAGCTTGCCAGCCAGAACAGCAGCGGCATCAACGTCAACGGGGCCAGGGAGAGCTCCAACAATTTCCTTCTCGACGGAGTTGATAACAACGACCTCTACCTGAATCGCTTCGTGATCAACCCGAGTATCGACGCCATTCAGGAGTTTACGATTTCGTCGAACAATTTCGACGCCGAGTACGGCCGTAGTGCGGGTTCTCAGGTGAACGTTGCGTTGAAAAGTGGTGGGCGCCAACTGCACGGATCGGTCTATGAGTTTTTTCGCCACTCAGGGATGGACGCGCGGAACTTCTTCGATACCTCCGGCGAGGAGGCTGCCCTGCTACGCCAGAGTCAGTTTGGAGGTAGTCTGGGAGGCCCCATCGGGCAATCGGGCAACTTTTTCTTCATCAATGCCGAAGCATTGAGGGGGCGGAGGGCCGAAACCCGAACCAGTTCCGTCCCCAGCGTCTTGGAGAAGCAAGGCGACTTCGGACTCAGAACCAACCCCATTCGGGATCCTTTTTCTGGGGAGCCCTTTGATCAGAATCGGATTCCAGCGGGCCGCATCGACTCCGTCGGAGCGCTGGTTGCAGGTCTCTACCCGGACCCCAACACCGAGATGGCGACCAGGAATCTCGTCACCTCGCCCGTGGGAACGGCCCGTTTGACCCAGTTCACCGTCAAGACCGACCATCAGATCTCGGAAAAGACCGCTCTTTTCATGCGCTACAGCCTGGGCGATGATTTGAGGAAGATTCCCTTTTCCGATGGTGGGCCCAACTTTTCGGGTTTCGGAACGAACGTCCTCGATCGAGGACAGAACTTCGCCCTTGGCACAACTCGGATCGTATCTTCCAGAACCCTCAACGAGTTTCGTTTCGGCTACAACCGGCTGCGGCGTGATGTGCTTGCCCAGAACTCGGATCTCGACGGGTTTTCTGCTCTGGGTATGCAGGGACCTTCGCTCGATGCTTTGGAGCAGGGATATCCATCATTTGTGGTTAGTGGCTACCAGAGGCTCGGCGATGACCCCCACCTTCCGACTGTGCGTCGAACAGGTCATACCCACTTTTCCGATGTTGTGAGCCTCCAGCGGGGACGCCATCACTTGAAGCTGGGAGGTGAGATCAGGCGTTATCAGGAGACTGGCTTTACACGGCTTTTCCCACGCGGACAGGTCATCTTTACTGGCGCCTTCACCGGTGATGCACTCGCCGATGTGCTGCTCGGACTCCCGTCCCTGAGTCTTCTCGGCATCAACAATAATGACCAGTCCCTTCGCAACTGGGCCTTCAATGGGTTCGTGCAGGATGACTGGCATATCAGCTCTACGCTTACTCTGAACCTGGGATTGCGGTACGAATACAACCGTGCTCCGGTGGATTCCCAAGACCGATTGACGATCTTCGATCCCGGGAGCCAGACCCTGCTTCCAGTCGGAGAGGGTGGAGTCCCACGCGCCGGAGTGGACGCGGATCTCAACAATTTCGGGCCACGTCTGGGGTTGGCATGGGACCCGTCCGGGTCGGGGAAACTGGTGATCAGAAGTGGGTATGGGGTTTTCTACGACACCGGCACGCTGATTGAAAACTCCTCAATGTACTTCAATCCTCCAAACTTCAACCTGAACTTGTTTTCGGGTTTCGCAGGACCGCTTACTCTGGGCCAGGCCTTTCCCACCGAGCTGGGTTTCGCACTGCCTCCTTCGCCCATCACATTGGATCGCCATTTCAGAACGGCATACTCACAGCACTGGAGCCTCAGTCTCAGTGGAGAGGTCGGTGGGGATGTCGTACTGGAGGCTCGCTACGTGGGTACCCGGGGAACCAAGCTGGTCTCCAAGCGCAACCTGAATCAACCCGTACCTGGGGAAGAGCCCCTTTTTGCACGAAGGCCTATCTCCGGCTTTGACAACATCCTTTTCATCGAGTCCGCCGGCTCCTCTACTTACCATGCGCTGCAGTTGAGAACTCACAAGAGGCTCGCGCGCGGTCTCTCCTTCCTGGGCAGCTACACCTACTCCAAGTCGATAGACAATGCCTCCTCGTTCCTGGGGTCGGACGGATACAACAATACTCCACAGGACAGTAGGAACCTGGCGGCGGAAAAGGCCCTCTCCAGCTTCGATTTGCGTCACCGTGTGTCCTGGTCACTGCTCTATGCCCTGCCTTCGCCGATGAATCGGAGTTTCTTTCGTGGTTGGCAGCTAAGCACGCTGATCGCCGTCCAGTCAGGAAGACCGCTGACGCCGATACTGGAGCTGGACAACAGCAATACCGGCAATATCGGTGGGATCTTCGGCTACGATCGTCCCAACCTGGTCGGCAACCACCAGCTTTCCTCCAGAGACCCCGACCGCTATTTTGACGCGAGCGCTTTTGCAGCAGCGGATCCTTTCCATTTTGGGAACACGGGTCGAAACACCATCGTGGGACCCGGATATGCCAGCCTCGATGCAGCACTATCCAAACAGTTCAGTGTGGGTCAGGAGCACAAGATTCAGATTCGAGCAGAAGTCTTCAACGGATTGAATCGAGCCAACTTCAGATTGCCTGAGGGATTTGTCGGAAGGCCTACCTTTGGTAAGATTCTCTCTGCTTCTCCGGGGCGCGAGCTCCAGCTTTCGCTACGTTATTCCTTCTGACTGGAACACATCATGAAGCTCATTCTCGCCCAGCTCATGGTGGATGGGACCGGCCACGGTACCCGAGCCAGCCAGGCAGTGCTGGTGGATAAAGGCCGCATCACCGCAGTGGGTCCAGCAGCCGAGATCCAGGGCCAAGCTGCGCCTGAAACCGAAGTCCTCGATCTGGGTGCCTCCTGTCTGGCTCCGGGATTAATCGACGGACACACACACTTGAGTCTCGCTGGTGATGGGACCGACTACGTCGAGATGTTCTCCAAGACCGACGAGATGATGGTGCTCATAGGTGCGCAGAATCTGAGACGCCACCTAAAGGCCGGCATTACCACGATCCGGGAGCATGGAGCGCGCAACAAGGTCGGTTTCAGCCTCAAGGAGGCCCTGGGCCACGGCTATATAGAAGGACCTCGGATGCTTGTTAGTGGACGGCCTGTGACCTGTACCGGCGGGCACTTCCACATGTGTAACGAGATCGCCGACGGAGAGGATCAGATGCGGGAGTCGGTGCGCCGCCTGGTCCATGAAGGTGCCGACTATATCAAGATCATGGCCTCGGGAGGTGGAACGCTGGGTACCATCCCTGGGATAGCCACCTACACTGTGGAAGAGCTTCATGCCGCCGTACACGAGGCGCACCACTTTCATCGCCTTACCGCAGCCCACTGTCGAGCCAAGGAGTCCATGGTACGTGCAGTAAAATCAGGAATCGACCTGATGGAGCACGCCGAGTTCCTCGAACCCGATAATCAGATGCGATTCGATCCAAAGTTGGCCGAAATGATGGCTGAGTCGGGCATCTGGGTGAGTCCCACCCTACAGGCATGGACCATGTATCCGAGAATCGTTGCGCTGAGAGCACGACGTGAGACTGGCGAAATCCAGTCTGGAGAAGAAGCCGAGCTCGAGCAGCTGGAGCAGCGGATGGAACTCCGGTTGGATATCATGCGGCGAATGCTCGACTATGGCATGAAGGACCGAATCGTGCCCGGCACTGACTCGGGTGTCGGCCTGCTGGCCTTCGGACACCTGGACTACGACCTTCAGCTGCTGGTGCAGGTCGGCTTCACGCCTGCTGAGGCTCTGGAGTCTGCTACACGCATCTCCGCCCAGGCTATTGGGATGGAGAAAGAGCTTGGGACAATCGAAGCTGGGAAAATCGCCGACCTGGTGGCACTTGATGGCGATCCCAATCAAGACGTGAGAGCGACCAGCCGAGTGACGGCTGTATTTCAGGGGGGACGGCAGATTCAGTAAGATGCCTCTGCCTCATCTATTGATCTACGTCAAGGAACTTCACCAACCTTTCAAGTCCCAACACGCGGGGTAGTTCAAACGTCGCTGGGTTTCAGGGAATGATTCTTGAGGGCAAAGGCAAAGTAGGGGAGGGGGATCTCCTAATTATTTAAGTAGAGCCAGTTCTTGTGTGGAACCGGCTCTACTTAACCAGATTCTCGCTAGATCCCCGCGGCGCTTGCGGCGTGCACGCCGTTCGCTTTGAGTTTCATCTGGGAGATGGGCCAGAACGCCACCGGACGACGCAGCTTTCGAAGCGCTTCGGCTTCGATCTGACGGATGCGTTCTCGAGTCAGGCAAAAACGCTGTCCGATTTCTTCCAGCGTATGCTCGTGTGCTTCTCCGATTCCGAAGCGCATGCGAAGGATGGCTCCTTCCCTTGGAGTCAAATTCCCAAGGGCCATGTCGCTCTGCTCCTGTAACCGTAGATTGATGACTTTCTCGACCGGCGAGGACAGGTTTCGATCTTCAATGAGATCGCCGATCCGGCTTTCTTCGCCTTCGCTCAGTGGCGTTTCCAGCGAGACCGGATCCTGAGCGATCTTCAAGGCCTTCTGAACCGTACTCACGGGCATGTCGGCTCGGCTGGCAATCTCCAGGGGCGTAGGATCCTGACCATTCTCCTGGACCAGTTCGCGAGAGACCCGAGCCGACTTGTTGATGGCCTGGATCATGTGCTCGGGAATGCGAATGGTACGTCCGGTATCCGAAATAGCACGGTGGATGGCCTGGCGGATCCACCAATGCGCATACGTTGAAAACTTGAAGCCTCGGCGATAGTCGAACTTGTCGACCGCTTTCATCAAGCCGATGTTGCCTTCCTGGATCAGGTCCAGCAACTGTAGTCCCTTCAAGCGGTACTTCCGGGCTACGGAAACCACCAGCCGGAGATTTGCTTCGACCAGCTCTTTCTTGGCCGCATCCATTTCCAGCTGCCCCGTTCTGATTCTGGCTACAGTCGTTGCCAGTCGTCTGAGTCCCGGTCCCAGCGAGGCCTCCATTTCCTGGATCTTTGTGCCGATCTCCTCGATTTGAGCCCGGGTCCTGTCTCGTTCCAGTGATTCCAGATGAGAAAGCTGAATCTTATTCAGCTGGCTGCCTTCGAGGTCAAGGGCTTCGAACTGCTTCAAGGTGTCCTTCGCTAACTGAAGCAACTCCTGGTTGACCTCATCCGTTAGTCCAAGACTCCGGATGCGCTGAGCAATCATGATGCGGTAACGGGCAGACTGAATGTTGGTTCCTGTGACAGCCCCGCGTTTTCTCGGCGCGGGCTGTGTCTTCGTCTCCAGTTTGCTCGCTTTCTTCTCCAGCTCTGCGATCGCCTGCACTTCCTCGCATAGCTTCTGACGCCAGGATGCGCTCTGTTCGTCGCTGACCTCATCCTCGTTGCAATTGACCAGGTTCTTCAGGTCGTACGACTCATCCTGCAGACTTTGGGCTCGTTCCAGAATCCATCCGACGACCAGCGGAGATCGCAGGAGGGCACGGTGGACAATCTGTTTTCCCCGGTCGATACGCTTGGCGAGCCCGATCTCATTCTCCCGGCTCAGAAGGGGGACCGATCCCATTTCCCTCAAGTAGATCCGCACGGCATCGTTTGCCTGATCGGTGTCGTCCTCGAGGAGGTTCGGCTCTTCCCCTTCCTCTTGATCTGCGTCCAACCGGGAATAGGAGGGATCTGACCCAGCAACCCAGGCAGTCGGGCGGGCTGTAAAGAGTTCAGGGGCTGGCCCGTCAAAAGGATCCGGGTTGTCGTCACGAAGTGCCATGGATTTTTTCATCTTCTTTTCTCACTTGAGCTCGTGGTTCAGTCCAAGTCCTGAAAGGTTTGTTCTCTCCCCTGTTGTGCTTACACGCATCTACTATGATGCGGGTTTCCCTAATTTGTTTCTGACGCTGCAGAAAAGACAATCATGCTGGAGAAGACACGCAATACTCGGACCGCTGGGGAGCTCAAGCACCAAGATACAAGTTGTGAGATACAAACAAGTTACAAATTCCAGGCTCCAGATCTCAAACAGATTGAGATCTATCCTTTGCGATTCCGACGAAGTTTGGCAGCGTTCCCTGAATGCACCTGCGATCTCCCCGGCGCGAAGTTCTCCCGCTACAGTCATGTCCACGTCGGGCCAGGACTGGAAGAAGAACTCGGCCGCACAAAGGGTTATTGCTTAAGCTGGACCATCGGCTGTGGCTTTGGCGCGAACTGGGCGTAGAAATCGGCACCTTCGTGGTTGATCACGGTGAAGGCGGGAAAGTCTTCTACCTCGATGCGCCAGATCGCCTCCATGCCCAGATCTTCGTAATCCAACACTTCGACCTTCCTGATGCTGTGCTGGGCTAGTCGGGCGGCTGGACCTCCGATGGAGCCCAGGTAGAAGCCTCCGTGCTTGCCACAGGCATCTCTTACCTGGCGAGATCGATTACCCTTGGCTAGCATGACCAT
The DNA here is from genome assembly GCA_047514575.1 of Acidobacteriota bacterium. Classification (GTDB taxonomy): domain Bacteria; phylum Acidobacteriota; class UBA6911; order RPQK01; family JAJDTT01; genus CAUZIZ01. Next base: position 32,198 of record JAKZYH010000118.1, read on the forward strand.
GCTTGCCTGGTGGCTCTGGAACAGATCCACATAGGGATCCATTCTGCCAGCCGTGGTGGGTCCAAAAGATCCAGAGGCGTAGCCCTCGGGCTTCTTGGCAGGGCCGGCGTAGTAGACGACGTGGTCCTTGAAATATTGGGGGAGATCCTCTCCATTGTCCAGCCGCTCCTTGAGCCGCGCATGGGCAATGTCACGGGCGACGACCATGGGGCCCGACAGGGAGAGACGAGTCGCCACGGGATGAGACCTTAGCTGTGCGAGGATCTCGGGCATGGGACGGCTCAAATCGATCTCAACCACCGCATCCCCAAGTTCCTCCTCTCTGATCTCCGGGAGGTATTGTGCCGGATTGGTTTCGAGCTGCTCCAAGAAGAGGCCATCCCTGGTGATCTTACCCAGGATTTGACGATCTGCCGAGCAGGAGACGCCCAGCCCCACTGGACAGGACGCTCCATGCCGAGGCAGCCGAATAACCCGAACGTCGTGGGCGAAATACTTCCCTCCAAACTGGGCGCCGATCCCGATCTGGGTGGAGAGCTCGAAAATCTTCTTCTCCAGGTCTGGATCACGAAAGGCACGTCCCAGCTCATTACCCGAAGTGGGAAGATCGTCCAGGAAGTGGGTGCTGGCCAACTTGAGGGTCTTCATGGTGAACTCCGCCGACATCCCGCCCACCACCAGGGCGAGGTGATAGGGTGGACAGGCGGAGGTTCCGAGCGAACGGAGTTTCTCTTCCAGGAACCTCATCAACGACTCGGGGTTCAGGAGGGCTTTGGTCTCCTGGTAGAGGAACATCTTGTTGGCCGAGCCACCGCCTTTGGCGATGAAGAGAAAACGGTAGTCATCGCCGGGTTCGGCGTGGATCTCTATCTGGGCAGGCAGGTTGGTCTTCGTGTTCTGTTCCTTGTACATGTCCAGCGGCGCCAGCTGGGAATAGCGCAGATTTCGTTCCTGAAACGCCTCATAGACTCCTCGAGACAGGGCCTCGGCATCATCCCCCGAGGTGAAGACGTTCTGCCCCTTGTAGCCGAGGACGATGGCTGTACCGGTGTCCTGACAGCCTGGTAAGACGCGGGCGGAGGCGATATTGGCGTTCTTCAGCAACTCCTGAGCGACGAAACGGTCGTTGTCAGACGCCTCTTCGTCTTCCAGGATTCGGGCAAGCTGTTTGAGGTGGCTGGCTCGCAACAGATGAGAGACATCATCCATCGCCGTCCGGGCCATGAGTGTCAGCGCCTGGGGCTGCACCTTCAGGATTTCCTGACCCTCGAACCCTAGAGTGGAGACATATTCGTCGGTCAGCTTGCGGTAATCGGTAAGGTCGTCCTGGTGTTCGAAGATTGCCTGGTGTCTGAATGCCGCCATTTCTATAGTTCCTCCGGCCCTTATCTTAGCCCAATTGATTCGAGGTTTGCCCGTTAGCGCAAGCGACAAATCGGGTAGGGGCAGCTAAGATAATCGGATGGCCCTTGATTCTGAGGCAGCCTTGCCTGAGGAAAGCCCAGGGACTCCCGATCGTTGGTTCATGCTGGCGTTGGTAGCCTTCGTGTTCGCCGTGATGATCATTGGTGCGGTGCAGTACTGGTTGCCGCGATATCTCACCGATCAGTTCGGTCTCAATCTGGCTCAGTCAGGACTCAAGGCTACGATCTGGATCCAGTCCGCCGCAGTGGTAGGCTTCCTGGTGGGTGGGCGATGGTCGGATGCTTGGGCTCGGAGGTGGATGTCCGGGCGAAGTCTGGTTCAATTGATCGGACTGGCTGCCCTGGGTCCTGCTTTGCTGGTCATCGGGTCGGGCAACTCGGGTCCTCTTCTAGTGGCAGCCTTGATCATTTTCGGTGTCGGTACGGCACTCTACCTGGTGAATCTGTGGGCGTCCACTTTCGAGGTAGTGAGCCCTAGAGAGCGGGCGACTGCTATCGGACTCTTGAATCTGTCCAACGGCGTCTCTACTTCTTGGGTCGACCCGGTGATTGGACGTGTGGCTGATTCGGGCGTTGGGTTGGGGAGCATCTTTTCGTTTCTAAGCCTTGGATCGGTGCTGTCGGTCCTCTTGCTTCTCTGGAACATCAAGTACGTTCTTCCCCGAGATTACCGTGGTCGGGTGTAATTTTGGAAGGCTTCCATCGACCGAAAAGTTCCTTGCTGATCTGAAACTTGATTTTCAGATTTGGGGGTAAGAAATACGTAAACGATTGATTTGGTGATGGATGGGCGTATCTGGGACATTTCTTACACCGAAGGTGTTACTGCGCGTAGCCCAGGGTTGCAATGCGAAGCGAGCTACCCTGGGTCCAGATCGCAAAGTACTTTACCCCAACGGGGTTATTGCCGACCGGCAACGTGTTGGCAACAACGCCTTCAGCGTAGAGAAGACAGGCGACCCAAACCCAGGGTAGCTCGCTTCGCATTGCAACCCTGGGCTACGCGCAGGAACGCCTTCGGCGTAGGGGAGGGGCTCCCGTTGGGAGAAGAAGTTTCTTTCCGGTACGATTCGGCGGTCTGCAGCCGGAGGCGGCGCTAAGCTGAAACTTGATTTGTGAGTACGGAGGGAAAAAGGACGCAACCTATTGATCTAGAATTGGATAGGGAATTTCCCCGGTGATTGTCTGAAAACCGTGGCGGTGGCCTCCAGGCCGCCGTTTTTCGAGCCAAGGGCTCGAAGGAAAGAATACGGCGGCCTGGAGGCCACCCCCACGTCGCTCGACCGAAGTTTCTTTCTTGATTGGGGCAGCACCGCTGGGGGAGCACTGATCTGAAACAGTAACCGGGAACCCGAAAAAGGAGAAATCATGACTTCGAGACCAAAGTTGCTTCTGACCCTGGCCCTTCTTGGCGCTTTTATTGTGGCCCCAGTGCAGGACGTGAAGTCCGCAGCGGAAGTGATCGAGGTGGGCCGAGAGCGACAGCTCTTCCTGGATGATCTCTGGTTTCATCGAAAACAGGGTGTGGAGCTGGTCTTCCACACCCCCACCTCGCGCGAGGTGGTGATTCAGACCGAGCACCCCTGGGAAAGAACACTCATCCACTACAGCTCGGTGGTCTACGACCAGGGCCTTTTTCGCATGTGGTACCGGGGCACGGACGGCAATCCCTGGAACGCCATGCCCAACGGGGGTGGGCAGACCTTCACCTGCTATGCCCAGAGTCAGGATGGGATCCACTGGGAGAAACCCAAGTTGGGAGTGTTCTCCCATGCTGGTTCCACTGCCAACAATATCATCGGAAGCCCTAGGGACTACATGAATGTCAGCGTGATTCTGGATCCCAACGAGAAACCGGGCAGCAAGGGCAGATACAAGATGATCTCCCGCGTCGATGGAATCACGGGATTCATTTCAGCAGACGGTCTGAACTGGAATCGGCTGGAAAGCAATCCTCTCCTGACCAAGGGGCCTTTCGACAGCCACAACATTCTCATTTGGGACGAGCAGTCAGCCCGTTTCGTGATCTACCTGAGAGCCACCGACATGTCGGTACCGGGTCCGTTTCACGGCGGACGCCGTGCAATCAGGCGAAGCGAGTCCTCTGACTTCCTAGACTGGTCCGAGCCGAAGATGGCGTTGCGGCCGGATGAGGGCGATCCTGTTGACCTACACCTCTACACCAATGCGGCGGTGAACTACTATCGGGCCGCGCGAGCGTTCTTCATGTTCCCAATGATCCTCTATCCCGAGCGGAGCTACCCAGGCGCCCCTTTTCAGGGAACATCAGAAATTCAGTTCGCGACCAGCAGAGATGGAATCCGATGGCAGCGCAGTTTCCGCTACCCGTTTATCAAACCAGGACTGGACGAAGGTAATTGGGTGGACCGCAATCCCATCATGGGGCCCGGCGTGGTGCCCACCGGCCCCGATGAAATCTCGATGTACTACTCTGAGTTTCTGCGCTCTTCTAATAGCCAAATTCGGCGGTGTACCCTGCGGAAGGACGGTTTTGTTTCGGTCAGGGGTCCTTACAATGGGTGGGGGGAGTTCACGACTCCGGCCATCCGTTTCAAGGGGCGGCGCTTGGAGCTCAATTACAGTACTGCTGGCGGAGGTGCCCTACAAGTGGAGCTGCAGGACGAGGACGGAAATCCGGTTCCCGGTTTCGGGATGGAAGACTGTCCCCAGATCCTCGGAGACAAGATCGAAGGTATTATTCGCTGGCAGAATGGTGCAGATGTATCGGCCTTGGAGGGCCAGCCGATTCGCCTCCGAGTGCGGCTCCAGAATGCCGACCTGTATGCCTTCCGATTTCGGCGCTAGGCGAGCACCCGAGTCAGTCGCTATAGATCCTGAATCGAATTAGCTTACGGGCTACTTCCTTTCGTCCACGCAGCCCACGGGTATTGTAGGTCTCAAGCCAGCCACGCAGCATTGAGGAATCGATCTCCAGCACGCCGCAGACCCAATGGAAACTGCCTGGATCGACGTCGTCAGAGGAAAACCATCTGGTCGCGTCCCGCTTCCAGGTCTTCCATTCTTGAGAAGCGCGATTGGGGGACACTATGTCCCGGAAAGCCTGGTTGAGTATTGCCAAAGCCAGATTTCGTGCCGGGCGATCTGGTGCCTTGACCTGGGGGTAGAGCCCGTTGCTCTCGAGCATCTGCATCTTCATCGCTAGTTCCCCGCTATTTCGCCTTAATGAGGCCAGTACGCTCTTGAAGAAGCTGCAGGAATAGGAGTATAGATGCGTCTCTGGTAAAGGCGGGTCCACGACGAAGATAACAACCAAAGCAGCCGTGCAAGTACCAGGGCCCTTCGGCAAGGGCTGGCTATCAAGCTATGCTGACTTTGGCTCTTCCTGGGGGGAATATCGCCTTTTCACACACACTGGAACGCATCCTTCTCCGAAATCCTCAGCAGATCTTCACACTTCCGGACAGGAGCGTCCCCAAACCATAGTCCCACCTAATGTAGCTATAGGATGCATTAGAAGTCCGGGAGTCGCTACCGAAATGCGAATTTCTTTTACTTAGCGTACTTAGTGGACGGTGGGTCTGCTCGAGGAGGCAGAGGGCCCCCTGCGAGAGGGTATCGCAAGAGTGGGGTAGGGGCCGACCCTTCGTGTCGGCCCCGCTTGAGCGGATTTTTCTAGCTACATCATTGCCGAGATGAGCTTCTGGGCCTGCTCGTCGGACAGCCCCAGCGAACGGTGGGCCATAGGACCACCCTCGTCAAGAACCGGCTCTGCCTGGTCCAGACTCTCTACGAATCTTTGCAGGAAGAGTCCCGTGTAGATGGTGTCGCCCCAGAGCAGCGCCTTCTCGCAGGCTGTCTTCCAGTCGCTGGGGTCGTGGTTTTCATCCTCGAGCCTTTTGATTCTTGGCTTGAAGAAGTTGTAGTCGTTGTCGTGATTGAAAGTGACACAGGGACTGAAGATGTCGATCAGGGCAAAACCCTTGTGTTGGAGGGCCATCTTCATCAGTCCAACCAACTGCTTACCATCGCCGCTGTAGCCCCGGGCCACGAAAGTGGCGCCGTTCATGATAGCGCTGGTGATGGGATTGACGGGTCTCTCTACGCTTCCGAAGGGTGTGCTTTTGGTCTTCATCCCGGTGGAACTGGTGGGGGAGATCTGACCAGTGGTCAGTCCATAGATCTGATTGTTCATGACCAGGTAGGTGATGTTGACGTTGCGGCGAGCGGTGTGAGCGAAGTGGTTTCCGCCGATTCCGTAGCCATCACCATCGCCGCCGGTGGCAACCACGTGCAGCTCGTGGTTCGCCATCTGGGCCCCGGTCGCGACGGCTAGCGACCGCCCGTGCAGGGTATGCATCCCGTAGGCATTGAAAAACCCTGGGAAGTTGGAGGAACATCCAATTCCGCTGACGGTCAAGATCTCGTGAGGTCTGATTCCCAAATCGGCACAGGCTTTCTGCAGACCTTTGAGTACGCCAAAGTCTCCGCAACCCGCGCACCAGTCCGGATCAACTTTGCCTTTGTAATCGTTAGGCTTCAGGGCGGCGGTCGGTTCGGCTACCGGGGGTGTGCTTCCTACACTCATAGTTGTTCCCTCTCTAGACCATTATTTCTTGGAAGGGTACGTAT
>JAKZYH010000119.1:0-5252 GCA_047514575.1 Acidobacteriota bacterium
CTACGCTGAAGGCGTTGTTGCCAACACGTTGCCGGTCGGCAATAACCCCGTTGGGGTAAGGGCACTTTGCGATCTGGACCCAGGGTAGCTCGCTTCGCATTGCAACCCTGGGCTACGCGCAGTAACACCTTCGGTGTAAGAAATGTCTCAGATACGCCCATCTCTCACCACATCAATCGTTTACGTCTTTCTTACCCCCAGATCTGAAAATCGAGTTGCACCTTAGGTTTCCCAATCCTGGAGGAGCCCGCCGCCTTTAGAGTCATCCAAAAAGGGGATGTGTACGCCGACACAGGAGATCGTGCTGTTGTCCGGCTCTCCCCTCGGAACCTGGCCCCAGGTTGTTGACGAGTCCCGTCGTTCGCGGCACTGCTCGCTGCAGCACTGCTCACTATTCAGGTTTCAGGCGAGACTCAGGTATGATGAGTCATCAGTCATGGTATTCATAAGAATCCGCCAGATCTCCGTGTTTCTTTTCCTCCTGGCATTAGTTCTCTTCCCGGTCCGAGCCGAAACCGTTCAAGAGGACCAGGGGGTCACTGGATTTGGCTTGGCTCTGCGGAAACTGGGGACGGTCGGCTCCGTTCTTTACGTCACCGCCCACCCCGATGATGAGAACAACGCGTTACTCGTCAAGCTGAGCCGCGGCCAGGGATTCCGGACCGGGCTGCTAACCCTTACTCGCGGCGACGGGGGACAGAACGAAATTGGCCCCGAGCTATTCGAAGCTTTGGGTGTGCTACGCACCCAGGAGCTCATGACCATCCACCGCTACGACGGAGCCGAACAGTTCTTCACTCGTGCCTTCGAATTCGGCTACTCCTTCAGCGTCGAAGAGACCCTCGAAAAATGGGGAGAGGAGGAGATCCTCCGAGACATGGTGCATGTGATTCGGAGCTTCCGTCCCCAGGTCATGATCTCTCTGAGTCCGGAAGGCACCGGCGGCGGGCAGCATCACCAGACATCTGCCCGCCTGGCCGCCAAGGCCTTCCGGCTGGCCGCGGATCCAAACCGGTTTCCCGATCAACTTGGGGATGAGCTGCGGCCCTGGCAAGCGTTGCGCCTTTTTCAAACCTCCCTTCCAGGCCAGAAAAAATCAAAGGATCCGTCGGAAATCGTGACCGTGGCCGTGGATCTGGGCACCTACGATCGCCTCCTGGGAGAGTCCTTTGCCGAATTCGGTGCTCGCGCCAGAGGGAACCACCGTTGCCAGGGAATGAATGTTCTACCAGATCCTTCCCCCAGCATGGCCTTACTTCGACTCGCCGACCAGGTCCTGGATTCGAAGCCAACGGGGGCGAGCCTGTTCGAGGATCTGGACCTGTCCCTTCGCTCAATTTCCGTCCATGATTCCAAACTGAAGGACGGGCTCGGTCAATTGGAAAAGCTGGTTTCGAAGTCTCAGGAGGCCTACAGGCATTCCAACTATAGTTCGGCGACGCAGACCCTCAGCCAAGGCTTGGAACTGGTCCGCAAACTCAAGGGCTCGACCGAACATCCTGAGGCCCGGTTTCTGCTCGAGAGCAAGCAATCGGACTTTGTGCTGGCATTGGAGAAGGGTCATTTCCTCTACTTCGATTCGATACTCGTAGACAAGCGCGACGGCACCCTGGTCCCTGGCGAAGAATTCGAGGTCGCGACCCGCTTCCGAGCCCCAGAAGGATCATCGCTGAGCATGGACCGGGTCTACCTCCTCCAGGACTCACAGGTATTCGGAGACTCCACCAGACTTGAGGATAGCCGAGAAAGCAGCGGGTCCATTCGGTCGAAGATGACGGTCCCCCCAGATAGTGAGCCGACCCAACCCTACTGGTATCGGAGCGACCCGGCTATCAACCGATTCTCAACCCAGGAAGGCTTCCAGGGAACGGAAGCTGTTTCGCCACCCTTCCTGAAGGCGCGACTGGAGTTTCGAAGCGGCGGCGTGCCTGTGGTAGTGGAACGGCCCGTCCGGTATCGCTGGTTCGACGCCGAGCTGGGACGCGCGCGGGAATCGGAGATCCAGATCGTGCCGGAGCTCTCGGTCGTTCTGAAGCCGGCGGTCCGTATTGTGGCTCTGGGAAAGACCCGTGAGAAGGAGTTCCAGGTAACCGTCCGCAACAACCGACCGGGTAAGATCCGGGCCCGTGTCTTTCTCGAGACTCCCCCGGACTGGGCACCCGATCCACTGGTGCACCAACTCCAGTTCAACCGAGAGAACGAGAGCATCGCAGTCATTTTCAGGGTCAGGGTGCCGGAAGGAGTTGAGCCCGGGGAGTATCCCGTCCAGGCTCGAGCCGAGAGCGGCGGCGAGACCTACTCTCTGGGATACCAGGTCATCGACTACCATCACATTCAGACCCGACACCTGTACCGACCGGCGAAAGCCGTCATCAAGGCTTTCCCCCTGAACCTACCTCGGATCAAGGTGGGCTACATCATGGGTGTCGGAGACGAAGTGGGGAAAGCGACGGAAGAACTGGGACTGGAGGTCACCTATCTCGACCGTGAGTCCCTGGCTGTAGGGGACCTGGGAGCATTCGATGTCATCGTGACTGGCGTTCGGGCCTATCTCAACCGTGAGGATTTGAGGGCCTTCAACCACCGTCTGCTCCAATACGTCAGCGATGGAGGGCACCTGGTCGTCCAGTACAACAAGTATGAATTCAACCAGGCGCAGTATGGACCCTATCCGTCAAAGATCGATCGCCCCCACGATCGCGTCACCGATGAAGATTCGCCAATTCGAATCCTCGAACCCGATCACCCGATCTTCGTCTCTCCGAACAAGCTGACGGACGAAGATTGGCAGGGATGGGTGCAGGAACGAGGGCTGTACTTCTGGGGAGAATGGGATCCCCAATACCAGCCGCTCCTGGAGCTACAGGATCCGTGGCCTTATAACCGGGAAGCCAAGAGGGGCTCGCTGCTGATTGCCCAATACGGCACGGGCACCTATGTGTACACCGGACTGAGTCTCTTCCGTCAGCTCCCAGCCGGCGTTCCCGGAGCCTTTCGGCTCTGGGTCAACCTGCTGTCTTTGGGTCAGGCAGTGCCGAACCCATAGAAATTTGGTTTGGGCTAATTGGTCTACCCGAACTCTGTAACCTTCGCCCCGCCCAACCTCTACCCGTTGCCCTGATCCTCGGTTGATTCGGAATACTCTTTGCAGCGAGAATAGCCGGCCATGGAGCGAGACGACAAATCGCAGATACCCCTGTCCGAGCAGGAAGATGGGGCTTTAGAATCGAGGTCCGGCCGCCTCTTCTCTCGCACTTTCCAAGCCTTTCGATACCGTGACTTCCGCATAATGTGGTGCGGGGCCTTCACCTCGACCGTCGGCACCTGGATGCAGACAATCTCCCAGGCCTGGCTGGTATTTTCCTTGACCGGATCGCCGTTCTACCTGGGCCTGATCGCCTTTCTGGGCGAGGCACCAATCATGCTCTTTTCCATCCTGGGTGGCGCCGCCGCCGATCGCATCGATCGCCGCAAACTGCTCCTGGGGTCCCAGTATGTCCAAATGAGTTCGGCATTCATCTTGACCGCTCTGATCTATTGGGACCTGATCCAGATCTGGCATTTCATGCTGCTCGTCTCCTTGGTTGGGACAGCTCAAGCCTTTGGCGCTCCGGCCTATCAAGCTTTGATTCCAGGACTGGTCAAAAGAAAGGATATGCCAAACGCTATCGCCTTGAACTCGATCCAGTTCAATCTGGCGAGGGTGTTGGGCCCGGTCCTGGCAGCTGTAGTCATGCATTCGTTGGGTCCAGCGGCCTGCTTCGCCTTGAACGGAGTCTCCTTCCTAGCCGTAATCCTGAGCCTACTCCTGATCCGATCGAGTTTTTCTCCCGCACCTTCGGACGATTCCGTGTGGCATCAGATCAAACAAGGGTTCAGATTCGTCAAGGGTCGGGGATCTCTCTGGCAGCTGAGTATCCTGGGTTTTGCCAGCACCTTTTTCGGGCTTCCTTTGCTCACTCTGCTTCCCGTTTTTGCCCGGGATGTCTTCGGTCTAGGATCGGGCGGCTATGCAAACATGATGGCCTTCTCGGGAGTGGGTGCGGTCGCAGGGGCGCTCTTGTACGCCAACCTGTCCTGGATGAAGAACCGGGGCCGGTTCGTCCTGCGGGTCCAGCTGCTCCTGTCTGCTCTTCTGGCGCTTTTTGCATTTTCCCAGAATATCTACCTTGCCTGTGCCCTCCTCTTCCTCATCGGCATCTGCATGATGTCGCTCTTTGCATCCATTAACTCTCTGGTCCAACTCACCACCACCGACGAGATGCGAGGAAGAGTCATGAGCATCTTCACAGTCAGCTTTCGTGGGGGAATCCCGCTGGGCAACCTGCTGGCTGGTGCGGTGGCCTCAAGGGTCTCACCCTCCTTCGCGATCCTGGTCGGAGGCATTCTCTTGGCCGCAGTAGCGTCCAGCTTCCTCGCTTTAAAAGGAAAGGTCAGCAGGCTCTGACCGGCACCCTGGCGGACGAATCGTTGTATGTTATGATGCCTCCCGATATCAGTGGTCTAGTGTCAACCCATTCGACTCGTTGTCCCATCGGCCTGGAGCCAAAATGAGAAACGTGCTGGTGAATGACTCGAACCCGAAACGCCCTCTTGCGCTACTGTTTCCGGCCGTCCTACTAGTCTCAATGCCCTGGGTCGGATGTGCTCCCGAACAGGGCGGTCAGGAACCGAAGCAGGAGGATTCGAAGCTTCCCGAGATCATGGCCGTAGTCAACGGAGCGGAGATCCTTCAGGACGAGGTTTTGAAATCGGCCGACAAGAAACTCGACAATCTGAAGATGGAGCGCCTCCAGTTTGAAGCCAAGTACAAGAAAGGACATTTCGACGCTCTGCGGTCGAGCCTGGAGGAGTTGGTGCAGCAGGAGCTGATGAGAAGAGAGGCAGAGGAGCGCACGATCGAGGTGGAGGAACTCTTGAAAACAGAGGTCCAGGACAAGGTAAAAGAACCCGACGAAGAAGCGATCTCTTCGCTGTACGAGGCCAATAAGAAGCGCCTGAAAAAGCCGTTGGAAGAAGTCGAGCCCCAGGTCCGCAAATACCTCGAACAGCAGAGCTACAACCAGAATCACCAACAGTTCGTGGCAAGACTCAAGGAGAAGTATAGTGTCGAGTACTTTCTCCATCGCCCTCGAGTCGATATAGCTATTGAAGGCAACCCCTCCGAGGGACCCAAAGACGCTCCCGTGACCCTCGTCGAATTTTCAGACTTCCAGTGCCCCTACTGTTCTCGGTTGCAACCCGCGCTCAAG
>JAKZYH010000120.1:0-2984 GCA_047514575.1 Acidobacteriota bacterium
CACGCTGTCGATGTTCGATACCCGAGATGATCGGATGCTGCAGCAGATCGAGGATGTTGGCGAGTACGCGATCTTTCCTTACACCGTAACCAAGGACAACAGCATCGCCTACGTCTGTCTGGGCAAACACGTAGGCTTCGACGTCGTGGATCTGAAAGCGGGCAAACACATCCATCGAGTCTTTGCGAGCAAGGAAAAGATCCCTCACCGCACCCACGGAGCCGGCCTCACCCCCGATCAAAAGGAGTTGTGGATCAGCGACCAGGATGGCCAGAAGCTCTTCTACTTTGACGCTACCCAGATGCCTCCCAAGGAGATGGGCCACGTCAATCTGTCCATTCGAGGCCACGGGTGGGTGACTTTCAGCCTGGATGGGAAATATGTGTACTCCCACGCGCCTGATATCTTCGAGACCGAGTCCAAGAAACATATCGGCATCTTCAAGGACGAAAACGGGAATCCGTTCGCCAGCTCGAAGTTCATCGAGATTCATTTTCGCGATGGCAAGGTGGTGGGGATGGGAAGCGAATTCGGGCTGGGGCGTGAATAGAAGCCGCAGTGGCGGTGGTCTCCAGGCCGCCGTGCTTCGAGCCGAAGGCTCGAAGAATGAAGACTTCGGCCTGGAGACCGAAGCTACGAAGTTTCAGCTCAGGGCCGAAAGCGGATCGAATAGAGGTCCGCATCCTTCATGACGAAGCGCAGACGAATGGGCTTGCCGGCAAGCTTACTGACGTCGGTGCCACCTTCCCAGGCAACCACACGCTCCAGGTGATCCCCAAAGATCTCGGGACAATCGGCCAGCGTGTAGCCGGAGATCGGTCGACCAGAAGCATCCTGGATCTCCAACTGCACGCTCCCTGCAACGGAGGTAGAAAAATTCATCTCCAGCTCCCTTCCCTCAAAGGACAAGGGTCGGGTGGTGAACTCTCCTCCTTTGCCGGGAGCATTGATCGAGACGAAGCCATCTACCCTCAGGGTGAAGCGGCGTAGATTGGTATAGGCACCTCTCCAGTAGTGCTCGGTTGCATAGATCGAGATCTCATCCGGGGCACCCGGCAGGTCAGACTTCGTCTCGATCAGTCCATGGTTCTGGTAGTTGTCCCCATACACCCAGTTGTCGGTGTACCGAAGACCAGGACGAAGGAAAGCCTCCAGCCAGCGGTGAAACAATTTGCCGTCGCGACTGGTCATGAAGAGCCCATCCGTCAGCGCCGTACCGTATCGGGCATTGCCCGACGTTTTCCCAGATGCTCCGGTATAGGTCTTCAAACCGGCGCGCTGCTCGCGCTCCGCCAACTCGGGAAGAGCCCTCATCGCATCCGACCAACCGCGGTCCAGATAACGAGCCGGAAAGCCCAGATAGATGTGGGGTGCGCGGTAGTAGGGGATGACGTTGTTGGTGTAGAGTTGCTCATCCGGCGCACCCGGATACTCCAACCACTCCCCCGGCGTCCAGTGGATGAAATCGTCCGAAGTGGCCGTTTTGATGTCCCTAATGCCACCGCTCCGGGACATCAAAGCTCACCCGAGGCCCCATCCGGCATCCGGAAATCTCGATAGTAGGCTCTGTAATGCCCCTGCTCGGTATCCCAGAAAGCTAGATTGTGGCTGTCGAAGGCGCCGTCGGTCAGGACCGGCTTATCGCTCATCGGGGACCAGTGGATACCATCGGCCGACTTGGCGGCCATCAGACCGCCCTTGCCGTTGTAGAAGGCCTTGTAGCGCGAATCGGACGGACAGCGCGGATTGGTGTCCTTGAAGGAACCCCAGTTATCCAATTTGGGACTGGCCCAGACGATGTTGTTCTTCTTAGAGCCATTAAACTCGAATAGGCCTAGCTCCGGCCTCACCCAGTTTTTTCCGTCTTTGCTTTCGGCGTAGGCAATCAGAACCTCGTGGACTGGAATACTCGACGGTTCATGAGCCCAGGCATCGTAGTACATCCGGTATATGTCTCCGTCCCGGAAGATCGAGTAGTAATTGCATCCGTTGCCCTCCCAGAGCCTGTCATGGTGCAACACGATCTCCTTCGGCACGGGAGCGTGTAGCTCTAGCCGGACGCCCGACATAGCCGCGATCAGGTAGGTGTCGGTGAACAATTCACGCTTCGAGCCGATGTTGATCGCCGAATTCTCCTGCGCTTTGATCACGCTGAACTGTAGAAGGAGGGTAGCAATTGTTACGAGCGCCAGGACCGAGCCCCGACTCTTCCAACTGGCTGAAATCATCTCTCTCCCCCAGAGTTTGGATATTGGGAGCGAAGCCGGTCGGTTGATACCGGACCGCAACACTAAACCTGGACGCGAAGCCGGTGGGTACGAATACGACCCTGACCTTCTTCGATCGCCCAGTGGGTTGCCAGGATATCACCGTTGTCCAGACGCAGTAGAGACGCCTGGCCAAATCTCAGGTTTAGGCCCATGGTCGAATATGCAGCCACCTTCATTGATGGGGCGTTGCCCCAGATTTTGGCTTCCTCGACCGTGCGCCAGCGGTCATTGGCAAAATCAACAACTCGCACGAACAGGCCGATATCCTCCCCTTCGCGGTGGCAGTGAATCGTCAGGAGAATATCCTCGGCCCAGTGCATCAAATTGGAGGCCTGGCCCCAGACACCAGTGTCGATCGGATCCGACCAGGTTGCTCCGGCATCGTGCGACACCGTCAAGTGATTGGTCGTGTTCGTTCCCTTGACGTGATCCGTCATCCAGTTCAGAGAGACGATGCGATCGTCCTGCATTTCACACAGCCTTGGTTCCGACGGAGCATAGCGCCCCCCCGGGTCCTCGAAGAAGTTGGTACGGTCGTCCCAGGTTTCGCCATCGTCCTGACTTCGGAGGAGAGCTCCAACAGAGCCGCTGGGATTGGAGCCATCCCACCTGGGAAACAACGAACCGACTCCCAACAGGGTGCCGCTGCGCAGCTGAATGGCAGGGCCGGAATGCTCGATTAATTCTGGGCGGGTTCGGGGGATGATACTGGGG
>JAKZYH010000121.1:0-4740 GCA_047514575.1 Acidobacteriota bacterium
ATATGGACAAGCGAACGGGGAGCAGATTTGGGATCCGGAAGGTGCCAACCACGTCCCCACCTCCCCATTTACCGGATGACCCAGAGTTACTCTGTCCGAGCAAGTCCTGATTCTTCAACCACTTAGAAATTGGGACTTGCATGGTCACGAACGGCACATCGCTAACTACTTGATATCATTCGACTTCTAACCGGACATCCGTGTACTAAGGCTGCCTGGCTTGAAGTCACAGAATGTGATTTCAAGTTTCCAGAACTCTCTCTGGCGAGGTGGACGGGTGTCACTCGCCGAAGCAGAACAGGGTGCCCAGGGTCCGCACATAGATCTGACCGTCGGCAATCGCAGGGGTTGCCAGGCAGTCTTCCTGGAGACGCGTGGTCGCCAGCACCTCCCAGTCTCCCGCCGCCTTCAAGGTGGTGAGGTCGCCGTCTTCGCTGACCAGATAGACTCTGTCTCCAGCTCCCACCGGTGAGGCCCAATACTTGCCGATGGCCTTCTTCAGACGATCCTGCTTCAGTACTCGTCCGCTGGAAGGATCCAGGCTGGTCACGATTCCGCCATCCTTGACCAGAAAGATCACATCATTGATCAGCAGCGGCGAGGGGGTATTGGGCAGCGCCTTTTGGTGGCGCCACAGCACATGTGAGTCGGTGAGATCACCGCGAGCGTTACCCGGACGAATCGCCACCAGGCTGTTTTCCGGTGACAGCCGCGCCCGATAGAACTCCCAGTCTCGCCTTCCCATCATGCCGTCCTGGTCCAGGTCTACCTCGTTCCATGAGCCTCGTTCTCGGATTTTTGGCTCGGGGGACTCCTGGGCGGAAAGCTTGCCGTCGCGGTCGGAGTCGTATTGGGACAATGCCCGGTCGAAGGGAGGGAGAGAACGCCGCGCACCCGACTCCCAGGCGTTGATGTAGATGGTGCCTTCGGAAATGATAGGGACGCACTTGACCTGCCAGGCCATGCGCCGAACCCACCATAGCTTTTCGCCGGTATCCAGGCGGTACGAAGCAGCCTGATAGGAGCCGGGAACAACTACTTGAGCGGGGCCTTCATTGGGACGGTAGATGCCGGGGGTAGCAAAGCCGCGCGTGACCTCGGGGCGGTCTGTCTTCCAGCGCACGCTGCCATCCTTCTGATCGATTGCGATCAGGAAAGAGTCGGTGTCCTGGTCACAGATGAGTAGCAGCATGCCGTCGGCCAGAATAGGCGAGGAGCCGTGACCGTTCAGATTGTAGAAGGGACCCAGAGGTCGTCTCCAGCGCTCGCTTCCGTCGGGGCCATAGCAGAGGATCCCAAAATCGCCGAAGAAGACGTAGACGTGCTTGCCATCGGTGACCGGTGTAGGGCTGGCCGGCCCATGGGTCGGGTTGAAGGGTTCCTCCCGTGGCCTTGGTGCCTGTCGGCGCCACAGCTCTCTGCCGCTGGCCTTGTCCAGGCTGATGGTCAGCAGCTTCTTGTCCTCGTAGGCGGTCAGGAAAATGCGGTCCTGGGAAAAAACCGGTGAAGAATGTCCGGGTGGCAGAGAAACTTTCCAGTTCAGGTTCTCCTGAAGGCCGAATTTCTCGGGTAGTTTGTCGCCTGGTGCAACGCCCTGGCCTGAAGGGCCCCTGAACTGGGACCAGTCCGAAGCCGAGGACGCCACCTCGGAGGCGTGCCCGATGAGTAACGAAGCGATCAGACAGACCAGAAGAATTGATAGTCTCATGCGGATTGCAGTCCCTTTCCTAGCTCATCCGCATACCCAGGTCAAGGGGCCGAGCGGCCCTAGAGAACCCTGGGCCTAGAATTTGGAAATGAAAACTGAGCCCTTTAACCTGCGGCCTGCAACCTGTAACCTGCAACCCTCAATCAGAAGCCTCCTTCGAGAACCATGCTAAGGACTCTACTCTCCCGCTTTGTATCCGATTACGGAATGGTATTCGTGTTGATCCTGATCTGCGGCTACTACAGCCTGGTGACCTGGGACGAGCAGCACCCCAATGGCGTCGAGGGTGCAGAGGAGCTGGCGCAGCAGGTCCAGCAGGAACTGAAGGGTTCGCCGCGTCTGTTGATCGTTGCCCGGAGCAGTGCCGAAGACCTGGACTTTACCAAGACGTTGGAAATGCGCTTGGCGCAGGCTGAATTGAAACCTGTCGCAACCGTCAATGGACAGCCGCTGGATGCCCGCCGGGCCCTGCAATCCATCGTCGAATCCGGAGCAGGTCTGGATGCTATCGTCACCAACCGGATCACCAGCACCTGGGCCGTTTTCGACGGGCTGGAGGATCAGTTCCCTTCGCTTACGGGTCTGAAGATCATGACTCCGAGCCCCTATTCCTGGCCCAACTTTCTAAAATCCGAGAATCTTCTAAACGTGGCCAACCAGATCGTCGTGATCGCCCTGATAGCCGTGGGCATGACGCTGGTCATTATCAGCGCCGGGATCGATCTTTCCGTTGGCAGCCTGATTGCCCTTTCTGCCGTGATATCGACCCTGCTGATTCGAGAGGTTGCAGGTGCCGAAGAGGCGTCCGACTGGGCGATGTTCTGTTGTTGTATGGTAGGGATTGCCGCTTGTGGGCTGGCAGGTACGATATCGGGCCTGATGGTCACGCTCTTTTCCATTCCACCTTTCATTGTGACCTTGTCCATGATGCTGGTAGCCAGCGGTCTGGCCTACATCCTGGCCCAGGGCCAATCTGTCTATGAGGTGCCTGATTCTTTCGTCTGGTTGGGACGTGGGGCTGAACTGGGCGTTCCCAACGCCGTGATCCTGATGGCGGTTCTCTATGCAGCTGCTCATGTGATGATGACGCGGACGACTTTGGGCCGCTACATCTACGCTGTGGGAGGAAACCCTGAGGTCGCCCGACTCAGTGGGGTCAGGGTGAGGGGAGTACTCATCTTCGTATACGGCCTTTGTGGCGCCCTGGCAGGCCTGGGAGGCGTGGTCATGGCTTCCCAGCTGAAGAGTGGATCCCCTACCTATGGACAGATGTACGAGCTGTATGTGATCGCCGCCGTGGTGGTGGGAGGGGCCAGTCTTTCGGGGGGTCAGGGCAAGATCCTGGGCACCCTGATCGGGGCCTTCATCATTGCCGTCATTCAAAACGGGATGAACCTCACAGGGGTGGAAAGCTACACCCAAAAGGTCGTCCTCGGGTTGATCATCCTGTCTGCGGTGCTGCTGGATATGACCAAGAAGCGCGGCTGGGCGATCTGGCAGGGGAGGGGGTCGTCGCACGTCTGAGGGTCGCAGGTGGCTGGACAAACTCTCTATTGACCCAAGAGCGAAACCCAGCCGCGCTTCATGCTCCACTCCCTTCTCTAGTGTGCGAGTGTAAATAGGGCTACCTTCCTCATTCTCGCTTCCTGGACCCCGCCGACGGCGAATCAGTTCGTTCCCCGGAACCCTCGAATGAAGCGTACGGCAGCACTGATCTCTTCCGGTGTGAGCTTCTCTTGGAATCTGGGCATTTGTCCCTTGCCGTCTCGAATAGTGTCGGCCAGCTCCTGGTCGGTGTGTTCGTCCTGCCACTGGGGACTGGTCCAGTCGGGTGTTCCGGGCCCTTCGCCAAATCCTTCCTTACCGTGGCAGAACACGCATCCCAGGTTCTGGTAGAGTGGCTCGAAGTCCACCTTTTGCTTGAAAACCGCAGGAATCAGAGCGGCCTTCTTGACCTCGGTCTCCTTCTTGACGCCGTAGACGTCGATCAAGTAGTCGCCGATGAGCTTGGCCTCGGTATCGCTGATCCAGCTCCGGTGCCGATTGCTCATCCTTGTCACCAAGGTGCGCCCTTCCTGCCGGGAGCGACGCGCGGCAAAGACCCGCTCGATGTTGTGACAGCGGGAGCACTTGGTGTCCATGAGTGTCTCGATCTGGACCGTGAGGATCCCGGCAGCTTTGTTGATGTTTTGACGCTCGCTCAGAAAATACACGATCTGGTCAATCTGGCCTGGACTGATCCAGGTGGGATCCCGTTCTGCCATGCGGTTGACGGTTTCCTTCCATTCGCCGGGTGTCTTCACCATCGTGAACACGCCGGTGAGATCGTGACAGCGGTGACACTTGTCGATGAGCAGGTGCCTCCCCACGTCCACGTCCAGGTAGCTCAGCGATGGATCAAAAGTACTCACGTAGGTCGTGGTCACGCTTTTGATGAAGTAGTACCCGCCCGTGATCGAGACCAGGGTCGTGACCAGCGTGAAGATCGCGATCCCTATCATGGGGACGACGGGATTCGACGCCCGGGGATAGAAACGGACGATGAGAATCTTGACCAGAAGGAGGGGCAGAATGGAGATCCCCATGGTCATATGGATAATCGTTTTTACATCCAGTGGAGCGTTGGATGCGGCCACCTTCCCCACCATGATGACCAGGAAGACGAGGTAAAGAGCCACAAAGGCGTAGCCCGTCACACGATGGAGTCGACGCAGAACGCTGGGATCGAACTTGGGCTCTCGACGGCCTGTGGCTTCCAGCATAAGCCACACCTGAACGCCTGCGACCAGAACGAACAATGCACCAAGTGCTGAGGTCAGCTGAGGACTCACAATACACCTCCTGGAAAGTTGAAGCGGACATTGCAGGTCAGTCCCGCCCCGGCTACGGAAGCCGGATCATTCGAAAAAGAAACTTCGGCCGGCGTGGCGGTGGCTTCCAAGCCGCCGTATTCCTTCCCTCGAGCCTTTGGCTCGAAAAACGGCGGCCTGGAGGCCACCGCCACGGTTTTCAGAAAATTGCTTGGATAACTC
>JAKZYH010000122.1:0-11418 GCA_047514575.1 Acidobacteriota bacterium
GGGGAGGGGCAGGCGGGAACCCCGCCTGTCTCTTACCCGCGTGCGTACTGAGCATTTTTTGCTCTTCTGTACGCAACCCATTCTGGGTTGAAATCCAAGGCAAGCGCCGCTGACCCAGGGTTGGGAAACCCTGGGCTGAAATACGGAATCCCTTCAGGATTCACCTCGCTCCTGTGCGCTCAGGCCCCATCACACCAGCAGCTGACGCCAAATGCTAGAATTACTCTGTCCGAGCAAGTCCTGATTCTTCAACCACTTAGAAATTGGGACCTGAATCCCATTTCGACACACCCGGTTCCAGTTCACTCGAACTGAAAGGAGTAGAGCTTGGCGTTGTGGATGGAGATCTTCAACTGAATGGGCGCGCCAGCCAAATGGCTCAGGTCACTCCGTCCACCCCAGCCCACCCGCTGCCTGCCGCTCTTGGTAAGCGGATCAGCCTTCTCCAGCTGCAACCCGTCCAGCGGCTGGTGATCCGAGTCCAGGACCTCGACCCGCACCTCAGGGGGGCCAGCACCGGCGTTGTGCTTGGCAGCTTCCATGTTCAGATACAGCTCCTTCCCCTGGAACGAGAAGAGGCGGGTAACCAGAACACCGGGCCTCAGCTTGCCCCCGTCCACCGAGACGATCCCATCGGCCGGTAAGGTAGCTAGACCAATCGCACGACGGGCCTGATCTCCCTTCTCCCTCAGCGTATCGGGTCCCCTCCAATTGGCCCCGATGTAGTAGATCCGCATCGTGTCGTCGCGGATGATGGGAGCGGCGAACACGTAGATGCTGGTGTCGTCGAAATCGCCATAGTAGCTCCCATTGGGAAAGAAGGGTTCTCTGTACTCCCGCCGGTAGTGGATGCCGTCACGGCTGGAGATCAGCTCCGGATAGTGTCGGGTGTTGGTGGTGCGAAAGACCGAGATGATCCCCAGGTAGAGATCCTGGTAGGCGGTGGCCGCCATCGCGTAGAACTCGGTGTCGGGATAGTCCCTCTCGTCCTGGATGAGAATGGTTTGCGCCTCGCTCCAGTGAATCCCGTTCGGACTCTCGGCCCGGCCGATGACCCTCATTCCCAGGGGGCAGCCCTTGTGGAGACAGCTCTCCATGTGAACGGCGTACCTCTGCCGGATGGGATCCCACCCCATGAAGACTGTGGGTCCCCAGCGGCCCTTCCTGGGAGAGGTGTCGATAACCGGATTCTTTTCATAGGCGGTCCAGTGGAGGCCATCCCCGGAGGTGTAGAGATCCTTCTTCATGCCGGCCGATGTGGTGGTCCCCGTCGTCACCAGTGCCTTGAAGCGCTTGTCCGGGTCCTTCTCGTTGGGGTCCAGGTAGGCAGGAGTCAGATTCTCTTCAGCCAGCAGGTTGTTCTTTCGAGAGCCCCGGAAATCGACGAAACCCAGATCTGGTTTTTCCCAGTCCACTCCGTCCCTGGACACCGCATAGGCACTGAGCGGCTTCTCCTCTGGAATGTCCATGACTCGTCCCCGTTTGTCGGTTCCGACCACGTACTGGGCCGTGGCGTACCACATCTTGAAGAGCTGGTCCTGCTCGTCCCAGATGACGGTTCCCGTCTGGATCAGATTGCCCTCCCAGGGACGGTCCTGTTTCAAGATCGGGTTGTTGGGGTGCTTGGTGGCCTGGTTCATGACCTGACGGGCATCCGTCAGGCTCTCGATGATGTAGGAGTCGACGAAGAGCTGCTTCGTCGTTCCGATCTCCAGAAGCGCAGGCGGTGTGCTTTCAGAGGAACCCAGGGCGGGGCCTAGGCTGATGGAGACCAACAGGAACAGAACCAGGGCTCCAGGTGCTGACAATGTATCGCGTACTGACCAGGTCATTTCTGTACCTCCTTGGAACGGTTGCATTCAGGCATTGCTCTGGAGGTTATCAGCGACCACTTCGCGCATCAATGCCTTCAAGGATTACAAGTGCTTGATAGGGAGAAGAATAGTCTGCCCATCAGAAGCCCGCTGAGGAAAAAGACTCAAGATGCCAGCATTCCGCCACCCACCTCGATCACCTGGCCGGTGATGAAGCTGCCCTCATCGCTTGCCAACAGTAGATAGCTGCCGACACAATCCTCAGGCTGGCCGTCCCGTCCCAGCGGAATGCGCCCGATCAGGTGCTGATAGCGCTCTGGCGAAGTTCCGCGGTCGTGGATGCGGGTGTGAATAATTCCGGGGGAGATGGTGTTGACGGTGATCCCTCGCGGCCCGAATTCCTGGGCCCAGTTTCGGGTCATGCCCTCGAGCGCAGCCTTGGAGGCAACGTAGGTCAATGCCCCAGCCGTGGCCCCGGTGCGGGCACTCATGGAACCGGTGAGGATGATGCGTCCCCGCCTATCGGGAAGATGGGAGATGGCGTGCTTCACGCAGAAAAAGGCGCTCCTACAGTTGGTGCTCAGGTCCCGCTCCCACTGCTCCTCGGTTAGATCGCTGGTGAGATGGGACTCGCCGGGTGCCCCAGCGTTGGCTACCACGATCTCCAGGCTGCCGAAAGTATCTACCGCGGCCTTCATCAGTGCGGCTACCTGCTCCTCCTGCTTCACATCTGCTCGCAGGGCCATCGCTCGACCACCGTTCTGCTGGATCGCCTGCGCAGTGTGCTCGGCTTCGGTCTGGCTCTGGCTGTAGTTAACGACCACCGATGCGCCGCAGCGAGCGAGAGCCAAGGACACGGATCGGCCGATCCCGGTGCCGCCTCCAGTAACAACGGCCGTCCGTCCCTTGAGATCGACTTTCATTGGAGAGGAGCTTCGTTCATCACTCATGCTGGGAAGCCTGAGGCTCAAGCCAGGCCGCTGTCAAGTCAAGCGTGGACAGACAATGCGAGGCGGGTGCAGGGGGTTCGTCAACGGTCGGAAATCTCGCTGTTGTCCGACTCTCTCTCCTGCCTTCGTCGTCCTCGACGGCCGAAAATTGGCCTCATATTGCCGTCTATCCGGCGTCTCCTGGTGGAAGAGACTCTTTCGGACAGACCACGCCAAGATGAACCGGGACCCCGCGGTTTGGTCGAAGGTCGAGGCTCTCATTCTGGACGCGGTGAAGCGAGAGTCGGCCCCTATTCCAATTGCTCACGGCGGTGATTGATTCGCGACGTTGTTTTGGCTCCACTTCGGGTCTCCAACAGAATTTATCTAGCCCATTTCCAAGTTGACAGAACCTGGTGATCTGTCTAGAGTTCCCAAGTGTGGAATCTCCCCAATGGAGCTTGTCCAACCCTCTCAGACCTCTGCTGCTCGCAGTTCCAAGAGGCACGGTTTGAAAGCGACGAGCTGCCCCAGACTCCTCTCCCGCAGGAGTCCCCTCTGGCTAGCCTTGTTTCTTGTCTTGACGCCTCAGACGAGGGCCGGGGAGATGGAGCGAGAGATACACGTCACGATTCTGGAGGGATTCCCAGAGAGCCGAAGCTGGGATTTCGCACGTCCACGGGTAGTTGAGAGCTACAGTGAACCGGCGTTTGGGCTGCTTCATGTTCCCGTAAAATATACAGTCAAAGGCCTGGTCGCCGACCGTAGCGATCCCTACATGCTGGCTGCAAGGGGTCGGCTTGCGCTGGCACCGGGCACCTACCGGTTTTGGCTTCGCTCCCAAGGAGCGGCTCGACTGTTCCTGGATGGGAGGTCCATCGTCGAAACCGGCTTTCTCAGTCCCAATAGCGACACCCACGAACTCCTCCCCAGGATCAACCGGATTCGGGAGCCTGGTATTCACCCGCTGCCGATAGGTCACCAGGAGAAGATGGTGACGATTACCCTGAATGGCCAGGAACACGAATTCCTGCTGGAGGCATTGGTAGGGGGCGAGGGCCTGAGACCCGAGCTGGGTGAACTGTCGGTGTGCGTGGCTCGATCCGGCGAGACGCTCCGGCTGTTGGGCTCCCCACTCAATCACCGTGGATGGCTGGACCAGCTATAGCCAGCGTTCCAGGACTCGACACCTTGGTCGCGATCAGGCTCGACGAGAGCGGGTCGCCGCGGCCGAAGCCGAATACTGGGCCAGACGACATGATCTTGCCAGACAATATCTGAAAGACACTGCTGGCCCCCAGGTCCCGGCGGTTGCTGGCAGTTTTCGAGTGAATAACCCGATTGATGCTTTCATCGCTCAACGCCTAGAGCAGAAAGGAGTCAACGCGGGAGCTCTCACAGACGATCATTCTTTCTTGCGGCGCCTCACGCTGGATACGGTCGGAGTGGTACCCAAACCGTCTGAAATAGGGGCCTTTTTTCGAGATCCTCCGGCGAAGAGACGCACTCGCGTGATCGATCGACTGCTGCACGATCAACGCTGGGCCGACCACTGGGTGGGCTATTGGCAGGATGTCTTGGCTGAGAATCCTGCTCTTGTGCATCCTACCCTGAACAACACGGGCCCCTTCCGTTGGTGGATCTACCAGTCGCTGAAACTCAACAAGCCGATGGATCGGTTCGTCACCGAGCTGGTAATGATGGAAGGCAGCACATACGGGGGGGCTCCAGCAGGATTCTCGGTCGCAACCATGAACGACGTCCCCATGGCGGCCAAGGCTCAGATCCTGTCGAAGGCCTTCCTGGGGATCGATATGGCCTGTGCTCGCTGCCATGACGCGCCAATTCGACCCTACAAGCAGCGACAGTTGTTCGGCTTTGCGGCTCTTTTGGAACGTTCTCCGCTGAAGGTCCCTTCGACGAGTAGTGTGGACTTCGCAGGACGAGCGCGTCGCCCCCGGGTGGAAGTAAGCCTGAAACCAGGAACTGCCGTGGAGCCCGCCTGGCCGTTTCCCGATCTGGCTGGGGCCGAGCTTCCCTCCACGCTCCTGCGTGACCCCGCTGATACGCGGGAGCATCTGGCCGCTATTTTGACCTCGCCGCGCAACCAGCGATTCTCGCAGGTGCTGGTGAACCGGCTCTGGAAACGCTATCTGGGCTGGGGTCTGGTGGAGCCGGTAGACGACTGGCTAAAGCCGCAAGTCTCCCACCCAGAACTGCTGGACTTCCTTTCCCGAGAGTTGGTGACGAACGACTACGACCTGAAACACGTGGCACGGCTCATCCTGACTTCCCACACCTACCAGCGAACGATCCAGCCTGGTCCCCCACGGGCCCCGGCACCTTCTGATCGCCTGTTCGCATCCCCACGCCGGAGAAGAATGTCCGCAGAACAGGTAGTCGACTCGCTCTTCCTGCTGGCGGGCAGAGAGTTCTTGACGGAGGCGATGGATTTCGCTCCGTTGGGTAGGCGCCCCCGCACTCAATTGGTCAATCTGGGCACGCCGTCCCGGGCCTGGGGCTTCGTTGACCTCTCAAACGCCAGGGATAGACCTTCCGTCTCTCTCCCTTACGCTCAAGATATCGTAGATGTCCTTACGATCTTCGGCTGGCGTGGATCGCGCCAGAATCCCCTCACCGAGCGAGACGAAACAGCGACTGTCCTCCAGCCCATGACCCTGGCTAACGGAAACATGGGCCGAAGGATCACAACCCTGTCGGACGAGAACGGGTTTACCCAGCTCAGTCTAGCCGAGCTGCCACTGTCGGAGTTGATAGAGGCGGCGTTCCTGCGGATCCTGAGCCGTCCACCAACGGATCGGGAAAGCGCCGACTTCGTGGATCTGCTGGACGAAGGCTACGATAGTCGCCGGATCTTGGGTGCCGACGAGAACCCACCCAGGTCGATCCCGATAACGGGGGTTTCGTGGGAGAACCATAGCGACCCTCGGTCCGCCCGCATCAAGATCGATGTGGAACAACAAGCCAATGAGCCAGATACACCTACCAGGAGACTGGAGGCGTCCTGGCGGGAGCGAATGGAGGACATGGTGTGGTGCCTGGTGAATTCGCCCGAGTTCCTCTTCCTTCCGTAGCCAGAGCGGATAAATCAATGATCCACGATTGCACGCGCAGGGAGTTTCTGATTCGATCGGCAGCACCTGCCGCTGCGATAGGCGCAGGCAGCGTCTTTGCCAAAACAGGAGGCGAATCGGATGTGCCCGGGTTTCCCCGAGGTAAGGCAGAGTCTTGCATCTTTATCTGGCTCCCGGGCGGCGCCTGCCACGTCGACACCTGGGACCAGAAGCGAAAAGGGGATGGAGACAAGCAGCCAGGGTCCTACTACGATCCCATCTCGACCGCGATCCCCGGAGTCAGGATCTGCGAACATCTGAGCCGAACGGCACCCCTGCTGGATCGCGCCGTGCTGTTGCGTACGGTGCATCATGAGCTGGACGAACACGGTGCCGCGACCAACCGTCTGCATACCGGCCGTCTCACCAGCGGAACGACGATCTATCCCTCGATTGGATCGGTAGTTACCCATCAGCGTGGCCCCTTGAATGAGGCTCTGCCTGCCTACATGGTGATGGGATATCCCAACGCGACACGCAACCCCGGGTTTCTGGGTCCACGCTACGGGTATGTCTATCTGACGGAGACTCGGGTGGGTCCCAGAGGATTGCGCCGCCCCCCAGAGGTTGGGGCGACCCGCCAGACACGCCGAGAGAATCTATTGGCCCGAATGCGCGAAGACTATCTACGACGACATTCCGGAGAGAAGCGGCTACAAGGATACGCCTCACTGAGCGAGCAGGGTTTTCGACTCGGCGGATCCCAATTTCAGAGGTTGTTCGATCTGGAACGAGAACCTGCCCAGCTCCGAGACTCCTATGGGACTGAGTTTGGTCAGCGCTGCCTGTTGGCCAGACGCTTGGGCCACGCAGGCGTCCGCTTCATCGAAATCTCATTCAATCTGAACTTCATCAATGGAACCGGATGGGATACTCATCGCGACGGTCAGTTCAATCAGCACATTCTGATCCGCGGCCTGGATCAGGGCCTGTCGTCACTCCTCCTCGATCTCGAACGCCACAAGCTTCTAGACAGCACGTTGGTGGTAGTGGCCACCGAGTTCGGACGGCCTCCCGAGTTCGACGGAGAGGGGGGTCGAGGACACCATCCCAAAGCCTTCAGCATCTTCGTCGCCGGAGGTGGACTACGGACGGGCCAGGTCATCGGAGAGACCGACGAGTTGGGAGACGAGATCGTAGAAAGGCCAATTTCGGTGCCGGATCTGCACGCCACCATCTACTCCGCTCTGGAAATCAATCCCTCCAAAGAGCTTTTCGACGGGATTCGCCCAGTGCCCATCACGGACCAGGGGCAGCCCATCCGCGAGTTGTTTTCATAGCCCCACACCTTCCAGCATGATCCCACCTCGGTGAAGTTGATGGGAAGATGAGGATGGCTGAGATCCAGCCTTTCGGAGAATCCATTTTTGTTCTGACTATCACTACTGTCCGGTTAGCAGTCGAATGATATCAAGTGATTAGCGATGTTCCATTCGTGACCATGCAAGTCCCAATTTCTAAGTGGTTGAAGAATCAGGACTTGCTCGGACAGGGTGATTCTGTCATTTGGCGTCAGCTGCTGGTGTGATGGGGCCTGAGCGCACAGGAGCGAGGTGAATCCTGAAGGGATTCCGTATTTCAGCCCAGGGTTTCCCAACCCTGGGTCAGCGGCGCTTGCCCTGGATTTCAACCCAGAATGGGTTGCGTACAGAAGAGCAGCAAATGCTCAGGACGCAACCCTTGCAGGGTAGATTATTAAGGGGTTAACGCCCTTACCCAGGGTTCGGAAACCCTGGGCTGGAATACGCAATCCCGTTGGGATTGACCTCGCTTGGTCTGACGGGATCCCTTTCCCAACCTTCCGATGCCCGGGTCGAACCGAACCCACACGAGTTGGGTAACGGCGGAAATTCCAGATGAAATCGGTTCCAGTCTATTATCCTTTTAACTGATTGATTAAAATCATGTTGTCACGATATTTAAATCGTTTAACCGGACAGTTGTTCTGACTATGCAGAATTCCGCGATACGTTGCCGATAACCCCGAAGAAGCGGGGAACCGGTCCGGGTCAACACAGCGGCCATCGATGAGAATCGCCGTGCTTCCATCTCCTCCCCGCCTACGATTGCTGAGTTGCATTTGTTAAGCTTGAAAACCAACATGCCAAAGAAGACCCTGCCAAAGAAGACCGAGTTACTTATTGTTGCGCTCGACGCCGTCGACGTCGATCTTATGCAGCGTTGGATAGGCGAAGGCCACCTACCCCACCTCGAGGCGTTCGAACATAAATCGCGATTTCAAAGAACCCGGAGTCAACCCGGCGTTTTTGCCGGGTCAGTATGGCCCTCGATCGGCTCCGGCCTGGGAGCTGGCCATGCAGGCCGCTACTATTCGACCCAGACTGAGCCCGGCGGCTACGGCAATCGGCGCTTTCTTCCCCGGGACCTGCCAGTGAAGCCGTTCTGGGATGAGCTGAGCGCCGCCGGTAAGCGCGTCGCGGTTCTGAATGTGCCGAAGTTCCCGGCCAGTGAGGACCTGAACGGCGTACACCTCACCGGGTGGTCAACCAGCCACTTCGATGGCCCTGTTGATTCCTATCCAAGGGATCTTGCGTCCGATGTGATAAAGCGATACGGAGGCCACCCTCGCCAGACCGTCGGTCACCTGATCAGGCAGCGGGATGGAGCCAGGAAGGCGATCCGTCTCTTGGAGAGCAATCTGGAACGTCAACGGGCGCTGGCTGTCGATCTTCTGAACCAGGGCGGCTGGGATCTCTTTCTCACGACCTTCTCCGAAGGCCACTGCGCCGGCCATTTTCTCTGGCACCTCCACGATCCTGAAAACCCCAATTACGATGCCGCTCTGGTCGCACAGCTCGGAAATGCCGTCC
Organism: Acidobacteriota bacterium; assembly: GCA_047514575.1. Taxonomy (GTDB): domain Bacteria; phylum Acidobacteriota; class UBA6911; order RPQK01; family JAJDTT01; genus CAUZIZ01. The sequence continues at coordinate 8,709 of JAKZYH010000122.1, forward strand.
TGCACATTTATCGTTTGATAGACGACGCCATCGGCTCGCTCCTCGAGAATGTGGGTCCGGAGGTCCCTGTCCTCATCCTATCCAGCCACGGCATGAGGCCACTCGCCAGCGCCAATCATCTCCTCGATGACATTCTCAGACGGCTCGAAGGGGAGGAGAAACGGACCGACACCTCAATGCGAGAATTCGTCCAAAACATAGGACGAAGAATGCCAGATTTCCTCAAGGAGTCGTTACGGTCCTTCGGAGAACCTCTCGTCGAATCAGAAATCAGCAAAGACAGAAGTCGCCGAAAGTGCTTTGCGGTGAAGTCCAACACCAGCGGTGGCTGCGTGGGAATCAACCTTGCGGGGCGCCAGCCCAATGGTCGGGTGAAACCAGGTGCCGAATATGATGAGTTCGTGGACACCTTGATAGCTGACCTCAAACAAGTTGAGAATGTCGAAACCGGTGAGAAGATCGTCTCAGGCATCTGGCGCACGAGGGACGTTTTCTCGGGTCCATTTCTCGCCCACCTGCCCGACATCATCATGGAGTGGCAGGGCAGTGGACCGATTTCCCGGGTACGCTCGAACAAGATTGGTGAAGTTGAAAGGCATCTGCGCGGCTGGGAAAAATGGGGGGATCACACGCCCCACGGTTTTATGATGTATTCTGCACCGGGTCTGACACCGCATCGGGTAAACGAGACCGCTTCAGTTCTCGATCTAGCCCCCACTATCGCTGCTCTCTTTGGGGTGAATCTGCGTCAAGTCGATGGACGTGCTTGGCCGCTGAATACCAGGCCTCTTGCCGGGTCGTAAGAACGACAATCCTTTCAGCCTTCGTCAGGTATTCCACATCCCTCTTGCCAGACACGAGTACACTGGTAGAGGACACATGAGATGTACGGCGAAACGAAATCTAAAGACTCGCCTTTGGTCAGTATAGTTCATCAAGAATTTCAACTACGGTGAGTTCCTGGGCGATGCCATCCGGAGCGTGCTCGAGCAGGACTATCCGCGCGTGGAGTCGATCGTCGTGGACGACGGCTCTACGGATTGCTCCCGTGCCCAGATAGAGCAATACAGCGATCGTTGTCGCTTCATCTTGCAGGAACACCAAGGACAAGCAGCGACCATCAACCGGGGATACGAGTGCTCCAACGGCGACATTGTGCTGTTTCTAGACTCAGACGATAGGTTGCAGCCCAACGCCGTGGAGTCCCTGGTTGAGGCATGGAGGCCTGGTCTGTCGCTTCTCTGCTTCGATCTCCAGGCTGTGAATGCTGCCGGCCACTCCCTGGGCCATACATTTGGACCACGGGTCGACCTTTGCCTCTCTCGCAAGGAGATCCTTCGAAGCTACGGCGCCTGCTCCATCTCAGCGACGAGCAGCAGTGCCTATGCCAGGACGGCTCTGGCACGCTTTATGCCGATGGATGAAGTCGTGTGGCGCCATGGAACCCATGCCTTTATGAACATGTCGGCCCTGGTCTACGGTGAGGTGCGCAACCTGGGCGTCGTGCTCGGGCAACGACGAATGCACGGTGCGAATCAGTCCCAGGCTGTTTGGACCGATATCAAGAGCCTTCAAAGCCGATTCTTGAGCCAGCTGGAATTGCCTGCGACACTCGAGGCTCACGCAAAGAGAAGGGGTTTATCGTTGGATCCGACGGGTATTCGGGTGCGACCCGGTCTTTTCAAGCTGAGCATAATGTCATGGCGTCTGGATTCCCCGAATCATCCAATCGTGGGCGACAGTCGATTGAAGATCCTCAGGGCTGGGATGAAAGCAATCTGGTCTTTCCCACCTTATACATTCACACGGTGTGTATTCACCACGTGCGCCTTCCTGGCACTCACCCTGATCCCCAAGACCTGGATCCGAAAATACTTCTCAGGGATCGCCCCCTATCGTCGGATGCAGAGTTGGATTCATCCCCAATGAGCGATCGTCTTCGCCCGATTCGGTGGACCCCAGTCCCCGCAAGAGGATGATGCCACGCTTGGCGAGCAGATTTTTCAGGTCTCCTAAGATGGCGCTTCGAAAAGCCCTCTGATATTTTTTCAGGATCGGGCCGGAGGAAGCCAGGCCTGCTGGCTAGATCAACCTTGGAAATCAGGAAACTTCAAACCGACATCGAGAACGACACCTGGGATCAGCATGTGTTGGCCAGGACGGATTCGGTACTCGAGCTTTCCGCCTGGACGAAAGTGCTGCGGGAATCCTACCAAATCGAATCGCATGTCTTTGCAGCCCTCGATAGGGGACACCTGGTTGGGAGCCTGGCTCTGTATGAGATCAAGCACCTCTTGTTGGGACATTTCCTGGTGACGGCTCCATTTGGAAGCAACGGTGGCTTTTTCTTCGACAACGACAAAACCAAGGCTGCCCTGGTTCAGCATGGTGAGCAGCTGGCTGAGCGGGTCGACGCAGACTACCTGCTGATTCGGACTCGTGGAGTCGAAATAAGCGGTTTTGCCCAACACCAAAAATACTGTGTGTCGCTTATGCCCCTGGAAACAGATACGGAGGTTACCTGGAACAACGTGCTCCGCGCCAAGACCCGGAATCAGATTCGCAAGGGGATGAAGAGCGGATTTGAGCTACTGCAGGGTGCGGACCACATACCCCTGTTCTACGAGCTCTTCCACAGGCACATGAGAGAGCTCGGATCGCCCGCACACAGTCGCGTCTTCTACGAGAGTATCCAGAACCACCTCGGTGA
>JAKZYH010000123.1:0-5132 GCA_047514575.1 Acidobacteriota bacterium
CTTCCTTATCAATTACTTACACATTTCCGGACGGGCACTAACTAGTATCCTGTTAAAATGGCCGATGGCAGAGGTGCCGTGCCATGATCCGTTTCGAAGATCTAGAGCGCAAGGTTCATCAATACTATCCCGGCGCGGACCTTGAACTACTGCGCAAAGCCTACGTTTTTTCGGCTCGCGAGCACAAAGGACAGGTTCGCCAGTCAGGTGAGCCCTATCTTTCCCATCCTCTGGAAGTTGCCAACATCCTGGCCGAAATGAAGCTCGATGTCTCCTGCGTCAGCGTGGGACTACTGCACGATGTCGTCGAGGACACCCTGACTCGGATCGAGAAGATCCGCGAGTATTTCGGCGACGATATCGGACACGTCGTCGATGGTCTCACCAAGATCAGCAAGATCCACTTTTCTTCACAAGAAGAACAGCAGGCCGAGAATTTCCGAAAACTCTTGCTGGCGATGGTTGACGATGTCCGGGTCATCATGGTGAAGCTGGCAGACCGGCTTCACAACATGCGCACGCTTCAATATTTGTCGCCTGAAAAACGGGAGGCGATTGCACAGGAGACGCTCGACATCTACGCTCCAATCGCTCATCGCTTGGGCATGGCCAAGGTGCGCGGAGAACTGGAGGACCTGTCCTTCAGCTATCTCGATCCGCCCGCCTATCAGAAGCTCGTAGGACAAGTCGAAGAGAAGAAGGCGAACAGTGCCCAGTTCATAGCAGAGGTCACCGATGTCATGCTCCAGCGGATTCAGGAACAGGGGATCCAGGTTCAGATCGAAAGCCGGATCAAGCGGATCTACAGCCTGCATCAGAAAATGATGCGCCAGCGAATCACGCCGGACCAGGTTTACGACTTCATCGCGATTCGAATATTGGTGGACTCCGTTCGCGACTGCTACACCATTCTCGGGTTGGTCAACAACCTTTGGAATCCGGTGCCGGGACGCATCAAAGATCTGATCGCAATGCCGCGTCCGAACATGTACCAGTCGCTTCATACGAGTCTGGTTGGTCCCAGTGGACAGCCCTTCGAGATCCAGATTCGGACCCATGAGATGAATCGGGTGGCCGAAGAAGGCATTGCCGCCCATTGGAAGTACAAGGAGGGTAGGTTGGAGGAGGAGGGGGATGAAAAGCGATTCCTCTGGCTGCGTCAGCTGCTGGACATGCAGCAGGAAGTAGATGATCCTCATCAGTTCCTGAGCAATCTCAAGATCGACCTCTTTCCCGAGGAGGTCTATGTCTTCACGCCCAAAGGGGAGGTTGTTACCCTCCCGCGAGGCGTGACTCCGGTCGACTTCGCCTACTACATTCATAGCGAGGTTGGAAACCGGTGTGTCGGCTCCAAAGTCAACGGTCGCATCGTCCCCCTGAAATATGAGCTCAGGAACGGCGAGATCGTTGAGATTCTGACCTCCAGCGAGGAGCGTCCCAGTCGCGACTGGATGAACTTCGTCAAGACCTCTCGAGCCCGAAATTCAATCAGGCGCTGGCTGAATCAGAGGCAGAAGGAACGTGCTATTGAAATAGGGCAGAAAATGTTGGAGAAGGAGGCGCGCAAGTGCAAGCTCAATCTCAAGAAGTACAAGACCGAGTTGAATTCGATTGCCTCGGAGTACAAGGCGGCCAAGCTTGAAGACCTGTTTGCTAGCATTGGCTATGGAAAGATCGGATCAAAGCAGGTCCTGAAACGGTTGGATCCGGGGAGCGTGGCCAAGGACGAGACCAAGGATTCCGCCTTGTCGACCGTGGTCCAGAAGGTTTTCGGAAGTTCGGATGCTGCCATACAAGTCAAAGGATACGACGATCTACTCGTGTTTCGAGCGAAATGCTGTAATCCGATTCAGGGTGAACAAATCATCGGCTATATCACGGTGGGACGTGGAATCTCAGTGCACTCCGCGAAGTGCCGCAATGTGGAGAGTCTGTTGGTCAATCCAGAGCGTAGGATCGCAGTCGAATGGAGTGACGGGGTCGGTGAGGTCATGTATCCCGTGCGCCTCTCCATTGCGACGGAAGATCGTACCGGGGTACTGGCCGAAATCATGGCTGGTGTATCGACCCTGAATACAAACATCGTCGATGCCCAGGCCAAGACCGTCAATAGCCAGTTCGGTGAGATCCGGATGACGATCGAGGTCAGGGATATGAAGCATCTGCAGAAGGTTGTTGGTTTTCTCAAAGGAATCGCGGGAATCCACTCTATCGAGCGGCGAGGTCGGACCCGGATGAGGTAACGGGTCGCAGCCAGGGTGGATGATGGGGGCGGCGCAGTAGACCAGCGATGAGAAATGCGGCCTAGTACAGCGTTGTGCTAGGTGTTGAGAGCGGGCTTCTGAACCTTACCTGATTTGAGGCACTTGGCGCAGATTCGGATCTTTCGAACCGTCCCGTTGATCACGGCGCGGACCTTCTGAATGTTGGGTTTCCAGCGCCGTCTGGTGAGGTTGTGAGCGTGGGAAACATGGTTCCCAGACATGGGTCTCTTTCCACAAAGCTCGCAAACCATGGACATATCGTTAGCACCTCAACGGTAAAGAAGTTTTCTATCATCCTGAGTGCCCTGTTGTCAAACCCGGTCGGTGCCTGGGGTGTACGTCAAGAATGTAGGTAATTGCTTACTATACGTAAACCCCGGTGCCTGATGCGGGATTCGTGCTTGCAGATGGAGTGTACTCGGGCGGCCTCTTATCCGGGTCTGGGAGGTCATAGCCGTCGGCTACAATTAGCTTCATGGATTGTGTTTCTGAGACGTTAGGGCTGCAGGGCAGAGAGTGGGAAACCAGGTGATTATTGGTGTCGTTGGAGCAGGAACCATGGGGAGCGGAATCGCGCAGGTCTGCGCCTACCATGGCCTCAAGGTGCATCTGAAGGAGGCCCGACCCGAGTTGCTACAACCCGCCATGGACAGGATTCATCGGGGGCTCGAGAGGGTGGCGAAGGCCGCTGGAGATGGCGCGGGGACTGCGGAGCAGGCCCTGGCACGCATTGAGCCTACTGCCGACTGGGAAGGTCTGAAGGACGCTGAAATGGTCATCGAAGCCGTTTTCGAGCAGTTCGAGTCGAAGCGAGAAGTCTTCGGGGTACTGGATCAGATTTGCGGTTCCGAAGTCATCCTGGCCAGCAACACTTCGTCGATTTCCATTACGCGTCTGGGTGCATCAACCCAGCACCCGGCTCGGGTCGTAGGAATGCATTTCATGAACCCGGTACCTCGAATGAAGTTGGTAGAGGTGATACGGGGTCTGGCCACGAGTGCCGAGACGATTGAGGCGACGAAGGCTTTGGCTCTGCGTCTCGAGAAGGTACCGATCGAGGTACGGGATTCCCCGGGATTTGTGACCAATCGGGTTCTGATCCCGATGCTCAACGAAGCCGCCTTTACCCTGATGGAAGGCGTAGCAGATGCGAAGGCGATTGATCAGGTGCTGAAGCTGGGCATGCACCACCCCATGGGCCCTCTGGAGCTAGCCGACTTGATCGGCTTGGACATCTGCTTGGACATCATGGAAGTGCTCTATGACAGCTTCAAGGATTCGAAGTATCGCCCCTGTCCCTTATTGAGGCAGATGGTCGACGGAGGCTGGCTGGGAAGGAAATCAGGTAGGGGCTTCTATGACTATACGTCCTAGGAGATTTACGGGAGCCCCAATGGAGAGTGTTCGAGGAAAGGAAGAGATCATGAGTGAACAACAGAACAAGGAAAGAGCGATTGAGTTGGCCTTGGCCCAGATTGAACGACAGTTTGGCAAGGGTTCGATCATGAAACTGGGCGATGGGATCAGTCTGGATGTTCCCGTGATCTCCTCTGGTTCTCTCTCTCTCGATGCGGCCCTCGGGATCGGCGGTTTGCCTCGGGGCCGGGTCATCGAGATCTACGGGCCCGAGTCCAGTGGAAAGACCACAGTGGCGCTGCATGCCATTGCCGAGGCTCAGAAAGCAGGTGGGACTGCCGCCTTCATCGATGCCGAGCACGCCATGGATGCTGCCTACGCGGGTAATCTAGGTGTCAAGGTGGCTGAGCTTCTGGTCTCACAACCCGACTATGGTGAGCAGGCCCTGGAGATCGGAGAAGTGCTGGTCCGAAGCGGTGCCGTGGATATCCTGGTGGTCGACTCCGTCGCCGCTCTGGTTCCTCGCGCAGAGCTCGAGGGCGAAATGGGTGACTCCCACATGGGACTCCAGGCTCGTCTGATGTCGCAGGCGCTCCGCAAGTTGACCGGGATTGTTTCCAAGTCCAACACCTGTCTGATTTTCATCAATCAGATCCGGGAGAAGATTGGGGTGATGTTTGGCAACCCCGAGACCACTACCGGAGGTCGTGCTCTCAAGTTCTATTCCTCAGTTCGTCTGGAGATCCGTCGAGTCGCAGCGATCAAGGAAGGCGACCAAAACGTGGGCAACCGGACCAAGGTCAAGGTGGTCAAGAACAAGATGGCACCGCCCTTCAAGAGTGCAGAGTTCGACATCGCCTTCGGGCGGGGAATTTCGCGCGAGGGAGAGCTCCTCGATCTGGCAGTTGAACACCGGTTCGTGGAGAAGAGTGGCTCCTGGTTTTCCTACGGCCAGGATCGCATGGGACAAGGGCGTGAGAATGCGAAGCAATTCCTGGTCGAGAACCAAGACCAATCTCGTGAGATCGAGCACAAGGTGAAGATTGCTCTGGGAATCATCAAGCCTTTGAAAGAGGTCGAGGCGGCAGGACAGTAACCTCGGACAGGGCACCGATTACCCGCAGCTGACCGAAATATTTCACATTCCAGGTTTTCAGAAAAGCAAGTTGTGTCTCATTCCCGCCGAGCCCCTTTCGCTGCAGGGGCCTTCTGGGATAACATGCGAGTCTGATTCGGGGGTCGTCCAATTGGTAGGACAGCGGCCTTTGGAGCCGCCGATCTAGGTTCGAGTCCTAGCCCCCGAGCCCTTCTCCTTCCCCTGCCATAAACCCTTTCGAACATAGGGAGTATAGTGACCTACCTCTGCTCTCTCTTCTCAATTCGAATGGGCCTCTCTTCGGAGGCTGTTTCCGTTTTGTTTCCTATTCATCTAGGCCGAGCGTTTCTTGACCCCGAGTGCCCCACCCTCTAGCACCTTCAGGATTCTCCTTGCAAGAATGCCTTGGCGAGAAC
>JAKZYH010000124.1:0-9427 GCA_047514575.1 Acidobacteriota bacterium
GCGCCTGCCCCCGCTTGGTGGTCCTCGCTCTGGATCGAGCTTGATCGAACCGGTCTGTCAGCGGTCTCAAGTACAATAACTGTTTACGATTCAACAGGTTGCAGTCTGAAAACCCCGGTTTCCGGACGGGCACTAGCTAACGGCTCAAGTCGTTCGCGGCTCTGTCGGATCGCGGAACGTGATGGTAGGCGATCGTTTGGAACTTGATGCTTGTGATTTGGAGCTTGTTTGTACCTTGTATCTTGTACCTTCGACTTTCGAAGTTTCAGCTTCAGGCCCTTGGACTTGACTGCGATCACTACAGCCGACAAGAATGGCTGAGTGAGCCAAGAAATTGTCATCGAGAGACGCGCCCAGGAACCCTTCCTCAAGAACGGCTACCTCGTCTCCCAAGCGGGCAACTCGGAGGCCATCTATATCGACCCGGGAGATGAGGCACCTCAAATCATCCAGTATGTCGAAGAGCACGGGTTTCAGCTGACCGCGGTCGTGAACACGCATGCCCACCTCGACCACATCAGCGGGATCGAGCGGGTCAAGCAGAAATGGGACATCCCCATCTACTTGCACCCTGAAGATCAATTCCTCTATGACCGCCTCACTGAACAGGCTCAGTGGTTCGGCCTGACCTGCAATCCGGCTCCGCCCGTCACCCACAGCTTGCGCGAGGGGGAGGACCTGGAGCTAAGTCAGCTCTGCTTCCAAGTCCACGCTACGCCCGGTCACTCACCCGGCAGCGTCTCCTTAGAAATCGGAGAGCACGTCTTTTCCGGCGATGTCATCTTCGCCGGATCAATAGGAAGAACGGACCTTCCCGGCGGATCGCTAGAGATTCTCATGGCAACGATTCGAGAAAGCATCCTTCCTCTCGGCGACTCGAAGATACTGCATCCGGGCCATGGACCGGATACGACAATCGGCCAGGAGCGTCTTCACAACCCTTTCCTCACGGGCGAAGCCTGATACAACTCTGTGGCGCCCCTATGTCCTCGAGCTACCGGAGCTACTCCGATCCTCCTTGGGAGATACGTTGGATCTTCTTCGACGCCGTGGGCACGCTCATGCATGTTCGCGGATCGGTAGGCGAGATCTATGGACGTCAGGCAGCGGCCTTTGGCTTTGAAGCAGCCTCTTCTCCCTCAGGCGATACTCTCATTGAAACCGCCTTCCGGGAGGCGTTCAGGGACATTACCCTCCGCTATCCCCAAAAGCTGACGGAGGATAGTCCCGAAGGCGAGCGCGAGTGGTGGCGGCAAGTGGTTAGGGGAACCTTTCACCGCATCGCTCCCTTCCCCGAAGTGGATCAATGCTTCGAACAGATCTATGAAGTCTTTCGCACCACCGAAGCCTGGGAGTTGGAGCACCATGCCCAGGAGTTACTGTCTCTCCTGTCGGCGGACAGAAATCTCGGAATCATCTCCAATTTCGATTCCAGACTCGAGGATGTCCTGACCGACCTGGGCATACGCTCTTTCTTCAAGCAGTTAACTGTTCCCGGTCTCGCTGGTGCGGCCAAGCCCGATCCCGCGATCTTCCGCTACGCAATAGATCAGGTAGGTGCCGATCCTGGCGCGTGCCTCTACGTAGGAGATGAGGTCGAAGACGACTACGCCGCGCCCCGAGCGCTCGGAATGAGGGCGCTGCTCTACAATCCGCAAGACCGTCATCCAGACTGGCAGGAAGGCGACCAGGTCAGGTCGCTGGGAGAAATACACCGCTTTCTGGTATAGTCCCGGGTTCGATCATGGCAAAAGGAACTATTCGAGTAGCACACAGTCCAGACAGCGACGATGCCTTCATGTTCTACGCTTTGGCAACAGAGGCAATCGATACGGAGGGTCTGGATTTCGTTCACGAGCTGAACGACATCGAAAGCTTGAATCAGTCCGCCCGCACAGGCCAGTACGAGGTAACGGCGGTGAGCATTCATGCCTACGCCTATCTGGCGGAACGCTACAGTCTCCTCGACAGCGGGGCCAGCATGGGGGAAGGTTATGGGCCGATCCTCGTGGCGAAGAAAGCGTTCGCTGTAGAACAGCTGTCACAGCGTCTTGTCGGGATCCCGGGAGAGTGGACCTCGGCCTATTTGGCTTTGAGACTGCTGGAAGCAGACTTCCGCTATCAAGTGATTCCCTTCGACCAGATCATCCCGGCAGTCCAGGAGGGAATCATCGATGCAGGATTGATCATCCATGAAGGCCAGCTGACGTATCAATCTCAGGGTCTGCACTGCATTGTCGATCTGGGACAATGGTGGCAAGAGGATACTGGGCTGCCGCTTCCACTCGGGGGAAACGTCATTCGTAAGGACCTGGGACAAGAAACGATCGTCCAGGTGGGCCGGCTGCTCAAGGAGAGCATCCGCTACGCCTTGGATAACCGGCAAGCTGCCTTGGAATACGCCTCCCAGTTCGCCCGCGGACTGACCCAGGAGCAAGAGGATCGCTTCGTCCAGATGTACGTCAACAGTCGAACGCTTAGTTACGGAGAAGACGGAAGACGAGCCGTTCAATTGTTTCTGGATCGAGGCTTCCAGTCGGGGCACATACCCCAAAAGGTCAGGGTGGAATTCGTAGTTTAGGGCCTGTCAGGAAATAACAGATGCACTTTGCTGGGGTCCCCAGAGACGCTGGCTAGGCGGGAGCGACGCGCATACCCGCTGCGGTATGTAAGGAGCGAGTAACAACGCCAGCGTCTCTGCGGACCCCAGCCCGGAGGGGCGCGGCGGCGCGGCGGCATCTGCTTTGTTGCCGCACCTGGAAGATGCGTAGCGGCATCGCCTGCATCGCGACGCCTCGCATCTGCCCCCACGGCGCTCGCGCCAAAGTGCATCTGTTATTTCCTGACAGGCCCTTAGTGCCTCGCCTTTGCCCACCCCCTTTCTTCCGGCTGTGTCGCGTTTCTTCTAGGCGAGAACCTCCGTAACCCCGGGGCAAGGCGAGGGCGCAGGCAAGGGCAAGGGCAGGGAAAGCACACTGGACACACCAGCCTGCGCCGCCTTGACAAGAACAAGGTGCCATCCCATAATACCCTCGTAAGTTGACTAAATCGGTAGGAATTGTTTACTCCATGATTTCCAAAGAATCCGATGAGAATCACAGCTAGAGTCGATTACGCTATTCTGGCTGTATTTGAACTTGCACTGCACGCCAAGGGTCGCCGGATGCAGGCACGGGAACTAGCAGAGCAGCAGCAGATTCCGCTAAGATTCCTGGAACAGATTCTGATCCAACTCAAGAAGGCGGGTCTGGTCGCGAGCGCGCGCGGCTCCAGCGGCGGCTACATGCTGGCCCAACAACCCGATCAGATCACCCTGGCCGAGATCATCGCCGCAGTGGAGGGAGAAGTTACCCTGATCGATTCCAGGGTGAATCCCAGTGCGGTCCTTTGTCAGGTGTGGAAGGAAATCGAGCAGTCGCTGGTCGCGAATCTGCAATCCATCTCTGTTCAGGATCTGGTTCGCCGAAAGATCCAGCAAGAACAGGTAATCGTCTACCACATCTGAAATAGAATCATGTCTCTGCAGCCGGTCGTCGAGAAAAGAAAGGGACTTCTTCAGAACATCGGCAACACGCCCTTGGTAGAGATCCGCGAATTGATCCACTCGGACCGGGTGCGCATCTTCGCCAAGCTTGAATGGTTTAATCCGGGAGGCTCGGTGAAAGACCGACCGGCCTACAACATGATCCGAACGGCGGAGAAAGCGGGCCTTCTCGAGCCAAGCAAGATCCTCATCGACGCAACCAGCGGCAACACCGGCATCGCTTACGCCATGATAGGTGCCGCCAAAGGAATCAGGGTCCGCCTAGCCCTACCGACCAACGCTAGCATGGAACGGAAAAAGATCCTGAAGGCCTATGGAGCCCAGCTCATGCTCACCGATCCGTTAGAGGGATCCGACGGGGCGATCCGGGCAATAAGAGATCTCTACCAGGAGTCTCCAGAGAAGTATTTCTATCCGGACCAGTACAGTAACGAGGCCAATTGGCGAGCCCACTATCAGACCACAGCCGCGGAGATCCATGATGAATTGGAAGGAGAAGTCACGCACTTCGTGACGGGACTCGGAACCAGTGGAACGTTTGTCGGTACCACCCGGCGACTCAAGGAACTGGATCCCACCATCACCGCCATCTCTTTCATGCCGAATTCGCCTTTCCATGGTCTGGAAGGGCTCAAACACATGCCCACAGCGCTGGTCCCGGAAATCTACGAGCCTGAGCTGGCAGACCAGAACATGGAAATTTCGACCGAAGCGTCGCAGGAGATGGTTTTGAGGCTGGCTCGCGAGGAAGGCCTGTTCGCTGGTATCTCTTCCGGAGCCGCCATGGTGGCAGCCCTGGAAATCGCCAAGAATATTGATCGGGGAACGATCGTGACCATCTTTCCAGATGGTGGCGACAAATACTTATCCGAGCAGTTCTGGGAACCTAGCTAGGTTTAGTTTAGCCCACCACTGGCGACAACATAAGATGATCTCCCTGGAAGCAAATCAGTTGGATCAGATCAGGCGTATCGGAGAGAGCGCCTACCCGAACGAATGCTGTGGCGTGCTGGTTGGTTCAGTCCGCGAAGGAAACAAGCACGTGTCGGAGGTGATTGAAGCGGAAAACCAGCGCAACGACAGCGCCGCCAACCGATACCTGATCGCGCCTGACTTTATTCTGAGTGTGGAGAGAAGGCTAGGCGGAACCGGGAGCGAGATCCTGGGGTTCTTCCATAGCCACCCGGATGTTCCAGCTAAGCCATCGATTTACGATAGGGAGCACGCATGGCCCTGGTATTGCTACCTCATTACCTCCGTGAGAAAGGGAAAGGCCAAAGAGGTACTGGCTTGGCAGCTCAAGGATGATCGGTCCGACTTCGAACCCGACGAGTGGCAGCTCCGAGAACCGAATATTTCATAGAATCACAAAAAGAGCTTTAGCAGGAGGAAGAACATGTCAGTCAAGGTTCTAATCCCAACTCCATTGAGACCTCACGTGGGGGATCAAGAGTCTCTGGAATTGGAAGGTAATAATGTCAAAGAGGTGCTTCAAAGCCTGACTCAGCAATATGGGACCCTGAAAAAGCATCTGTTCACTGACGAGGGAAAGCTGAGGAACTTCGTCAACATCTACCTCAATGATGAGGATATCCGTTATCTGCAGCGGGAGGACACCCCGATAAAAGACGGAGATACGATCAGTGTCGTGCCCTCCATCGCAGGCGGAGCCGTGGGGACCGAACCGGATCTGGGTGCCTTGAACCACGAAGAGATCCGACGGTACAGCAGACACCTGATCATGCCTGAGGTCGGGATGGAGGGCCAGAAGAAGCTGAAGCAGGCGAGCGTCCTGTGCATCGGCGCCGGAGGCCTGGGTTCTCCCCTGGCAATCTACCTGGCCGCAGCCGGAGTGGGACGACTGGGTATCGTGGACTTCGACATCGTCGACGAGAGCAACCTTCAACGACAGATTCTCCACTCCACACAAGATGTAGGACGCTCCAAACTGGAGAGTGCCCGGGAGAAGCTGGTACAGATCAATCCCAATGTCAAAGTGGAGACCCACGAAATTCGCCTCAGCTCAGAGAACGCCCTGGAGTTGTTTCAGGACTACGACATCATTGCCGACGGTACCGATAACTTCCCTACCCGCTATCTGGTCAATGATGCCTGTGTGCTCAGCGGGAAGCCCAATGTCTATGCCAGTATCTTCCGCTTCGAAGGACAGGCCTCGGTTTTCGCAATGCCGGGTGGACCCTGCTATCGATGCCTCTACCCCGAACCTCCCCCTCCCGGCCTGGTACCCTCCTGCGCGGAAGGCGGAGTGCTGGGCATCCTGCCCGGCCTAGTGGGTGTCCTGCAAGCCACTGAGGTGGTCAAACTGATCCTGGGCCAAGGCCAATCCCTGGTGGGACGCTTACTCCTGTTCGATGCCTTGGCGATGAAATTTCGAGAGCTCAAGCTGCGGCGAAACAGCGAGTGCCCGGTTTGCGGCGACAGCCCCGAGATTCGTCAGCTCATTGATTACGAGGAGTTCTGTGGAGTCCTGCCCGAGACCGAACATGAGCAGGCAGACGGTGTCGAGGAAATCACCGCACTGGAGTTACAGGAAGAGATGAAACAGGGAAAGGACATCTTCCTCCTGGATGTCCGGAATCCTCAGGAGTACGAGATTTGCCAGATCGAAGGTTCGCATCTGATTCCTCTAGGGGATCTGATGGCTCGTGTTCACGAACTGGACAGCGCACGCGACATCGTTGCCCACTGTCGATCGGGCGCACGTAGCGCCAAAGCGATCGAAATGCTTCAGCAAGCTGGATTCCGGAAGCTCCGGAATCTCCAGGGAGGTATCTTGGCGTGGTCACGAGATGTCGACCCCTCTATTCCTGCCTACTAGGTTCTTTGAGGCATACGGTTGGTGACGATTCAGCTCTGCGGACTCCTTGGGGCTAACTCGATGCACGGCGGCCTGGAGACCGCCGCCACGCTCTGACGCGAAGTTTCTTTCCTGTACGATCCGGCGTGGCCGGTGGGGGCGCTCAGCTGAGACTTCACTGGCTTCGGTCTGTAGGTGAGACACTTCGACATTCGCATGTTCGGTAGTTCTGCGGTTCAGCCTTCATCGGTTGCGTTCTCCGAAACAAGCAGGACTGAATCACAAATCGCAGAACGCCCGAACTCCGAAGGAAAGGGCATGTTGACTTACAGTCTCAGCCCTGACCGAAGTTTCTTTCTCGAATAGGGCCAGCGCGGTTGGGAGTGGGTCTAGTATGAAAACCGATGTCCTGATCATCGGTTCCGGCTTTGCGGGAGCCGCCACCGCGTTCCACCTGAGCAGCTCGTTTTCTGGATCTATCCTGGTCATCGACAAGGAACAGGTACCGGGCTTTCATGCCTCAGGCCGGAATGCATCCCTGGTGCGTCATTCGGTCGAAATACCCGAGATCCGTCGACTGGTCTCCGCCAGTAGCGAGGCCTATCGACAACATCAGGCAGAGACCGGATTTACTCGATCCGGCTCCCTCTTGCTCGGAACTCGTGATCAGCTCGAAGCGGTTCGCGAGACCAATTTAATCGATTCGTTCTACGAGGATCCGGAAGAGGTACGGCAGCAGATCCAACCTCTCCGGAAACACCATTTTGAGGCTGTGCTCCGCACTCCCTCCGATGGCGTGATGGACATCGCGAAGCTACTTCAGTTCTACATTGGACGGGCACAGGGCCGTGGGGTTCGCTTCCTGCTAGACTGCACGCTTGCAGGGGTCAAGGGAAGTGCCCCCTTTCGCTTGCAGAGCTCTCACGGGGAAATCGAGGCGGACTACCTGATCAATGCAGCAGGCGCCTGGGCACCGGCAGTGGCTCGAATGGCAGGTGCTGCGGATCTGTCGTTGATCCCGCTGAAGCGACACCTCTTCGTCCTCGACCACCCTTCGGGCCTCGACTCCGAATGGCCCTTCGTCTGGAGCCTGGACCAGAATTTCTACTTCCGAACCGAGTCAGGTGGATTGCTTCTCAGTGTCTGCGATGAGGAGGTCTCAGCGAAACTCGAACCCACGGTGAGCCCCAACATTTCCCAATCGATGGTCGATCTCGTGTGGAACCAGCTGCCTGCTTTGAAAGAGGCTACTCAACGACAGGTCTGGTCCTGCTTTCGGACCATTTCTCGGGACGGCTCCTTCGTAATCGGTTGGGACTACAAAGTCGATCGATTCTTCTGGGTAGCAGCGCTGAGCGGCCACGGCATGGGGGGCAGCTGGGGAATTGGCCAGCTGGCAGCCCAGCGATTCATGGAACAAGGAAGCTCCCTACCCCATCCCTGCGATCCGATTCGATTTGCATCACTCGACAATCCTTGAGAGGAAAAATGGGGGCGGGTCTCTTGCTATCAGGGGTGCTGACAATTGAGGAGCAAAGTTGTCGAAAGAAATGAACCCTGAAGTAGCTAGCGATCTGTCGGAGCTGGTCGACCACTGCATGATCCGATACGGAGCTGAGTTCTGTCCTTTCTTCGTCGATCGGGGCAAGGGATCTTATGTCTATGACCCAGCAGGCCGACCCATCCTCGATTTCACATCCGGCCAGATGTGCTCCATTCTCGGACATAACCATCCAGCAATCCTGGCAGCGATGCGAGAATCGATGGAGACCATCCTGCATCTTTTCAGCGCCATGCTTTCGACTCCGGTTGTAAGGCTCTGTGCCGAACTCAGCCAGATGTTGCCAGCTGCGCTCGAGAAGACACTGCTAGTGACCACCGGTAGCGAATCGAATGAAGCTGCATTGCGGATGGCGAAATTACACACGGGTGGCTTCGAGGTTATTGGATTCACTACTTCGTGGCACGGAATGACCGCCGGCGCTGCATCCAGCACCTACTGCGCGGGCCACAAGGGGTACGGTCCAGCAATGCCGGGGTCCATGGCCCTGGCAACACCAAATGCCTATCACTGCCCGATTCAGCACTGTCGTGAAAAGTGTGACCTTACTTGCCTGGAAGCTGGATTCGATTTGCTCGACCGACAATCCGTCGGCGCCTATGCGGCCGTCATCGTAGAACCCATCATCAGCTCGGGCGGTATCGTTGAACTTCCGCCGGGATACCTGGAGCGTCTTCGCACCAAGACAAACGAGAGACATATGTTGTTGATTGTCGATGAGGCTCAGACCGCCTTGGGCCGTACGGGGGCCGATTTCGCTTTCGAACAACACAATGTGACGCCAGATATACTAACGCTGTCCAAGACTTTGGGAGGTGGTCTACCCCTGGCAGCAACTATAACCAGCTCTGAAATCGAACAGGATTGCTACGAAAAGGGATTCCTTTTCTACACTTCTCACATCTCCGACCCCCTGCCCGCCAACGTGGGTCTCGCTGTTCTGGAGATAGTTCGACGCGAAGCTCTTGCCCGAAAAGCTGCAGAGTTGGGGTTGTACCTCCGCGCTAGCCTCGAGTCACTGCAAGGGTCACATGAGTGTATTGGGGATGTAAGAGGTCGAGGACTCTTACTGGGTCTTGAGTTGGTGTCTGATCGAGAGCGTCGCGAACCCGCAGAAGAGTTGGGAGCCCGCGTCTCGAAACGCTGTCTAGAACTTGGACTAAACGTGAACATTGTCCGACTTCCAGGCATGTTTGGCGTTCTTCGTATAGCGCCTCCTCTAACGGTCAGCACTGAGGAGATAGACCAGGCAGTAGCAATTCTCGATGAGGCTCTCGCGGACTCGATGACCCAGAAGAAATAGGCTCCTTTCCTCTCCGGCTGACCTGGTCACGCTCAAAGTCGAAGTGGATCTTCTGCTGAGCTAGACCCAAAATAAGCGCAAGTTGGAAAATCGACCCTTTTCCCGGCTCCTGGCGGCCATTTTGGAGGTCTAAATTCTAGATGTTTCTGCCCAGGTCCATAGTACGAGCCGCAGGTTCCACTCTCCGGCATGCCGATCGCT
>JAKZYH010000125.1:0-4757 GCA_047514575.1 Acidobacteriota bacterium
ACGTGAACACGGGCCGGGGACTCGAGTCGGCCAGCGGGGCCGGCGAAAAGAAGGGTACGATCGCCGAGAGCGAGAAATGAACGTTTTTGATCCGGACGTGTTCGCCACCCGGATGTGGCTGGCTACCGAATTCTGGGTCTCAAAGTGAGGGATGCTGTCGCAGCATCGCGGATAGATCGACTCCAACTATCTCCCTGTGACTGCAGATTATCTCGGAGGATTTGAAATGCTACCGGATTTGATAGAGATAGAAATCCCAGTGATCTGGTCTGGACTTGGCAATTACTTTTGTCTGTCTGACAACTCTCGAACCTGGGATTTCACAATCGATGGAGACAACTCTCGCCCCTTCTTTCAGTTGCTGCTCCATGATTGGTGTGAGTCGTTCGAGTGATTTGGGCAGCAAATAAGCAATCACGACCGTGGCCGAACTTATGTCCTGTTCGAAGATGTCGCCGCATATTATTCCAACTGGAGTTGCCGGATAGCCAAGGATGCTTCTTCTCACAACGTATCGTTCCATTCTATTCCCAGTGCCTGGGCCCGGGTGTGTCACCTGGGGGGTGTCGGCGTTAGGGTGGATTGGGGTTGTACGTTTGGGACCTACGGGCAGCCCTACTGAGAAGTCCCAGGCTGCTCACTCGGGGACTGGCGAATCGTGCCAGCTTAGAAGTTTCCAGCCACCGCTTTCTCTGATGAAGATCAGAGTCACACGGAGCCTTTCGACGGAGGACCCGGAGCCCTTGCGATGTACGATCACTCTTGTCGATCCCCAAACCATCCCGACCTCACCGATCCTGCGGACATTGAAGTCCGTCTCTTTGAAATCGATGCGATTGATCCGGCTGAAGAAATCCTCCCAGATTTCAGCCCAGCCCGAGGCATCCACTTCAGCCCGATCAAAAGTGAAGAAGAACTTAGGGCTGTATTAGGGCTGTATAGAGTAGCTTGTGGATACCACTTCGACTGAAAAGGCCTTCCCATCACGAGCGTTGATGTTTTCTATGAGCTTGTGAACGAAGGATCGCAGCTCCTTCAGATCATCCGAACCTGAGGTGAAAGTTGTGAGGATTAGCGCTGTGGCAAGAACGATTTGAGCTAGGTTCATTTCCTTCTAGCTTAGGGCAGAGATAGATTACGAAAGGAATTTCGGAGTATATCGTCCCCCTATGTCTACTCAATCTCTTGTCTAGGAGCCTGTCGGACTTTCGGCGTAAGTCCTTTGTTTTCAACAACACTTATTTTTTAGCCTGAATCCAAAACCTCTTGTGTTCAACGACTTACACGATTCGGAACAGGTAAGCCCGACAAACTGCTAGGCAGAAAATAGGACGTACTTCCTGAACCCAGTCTATTCTGGCTCGAAGAAGGGATCACGCCAAATGGTCAGGCTGCAACCACGATATTGCCATTCCTCCAGCTGGTGACCAGCGTCTCATCCGAAAAGACTCGGAGAAAGGATAACAAAATGGTGAGCAATAAGGGCCGAACAACCCGGAAACACCAGAGAACACGATCCTCAACTTGTCCGGAGCCGGCTCGAAACGCAAAGGTCTGTCGCAAAAGAGAAAGGAAGGAGCGGAATCACTCCCCCTTCCGCTCCGAAACCAAATAGTAAAGCTGGCACTGACTGTCAGATCTGATCGCAGCTAGTACATCACAGCTGAAGGGATCTCCCAAGTTCGTGCTCTCGAGGATCGCCGAAGCAGCTGCACTGGTTGGGGGATGGCTCGGAACAGGGACTGCGCCTAGCTGGCGCTCATCGATGTTCGAGAAACTCGTCAAGCGTGAGCCCGATGTCTCGCGCGATCTGGCGTAGCAGAAGCGGAGAGATGTCCCGACCCGAGTGAAAGGGTACCGTCGTGCCCCTTCCGTCAGAATGACGATACTGCCAACGTTAGCCTCGCCTCCGTACCTTGACAAAGCCAAGTCGCTTTAGGATTGCAACGACCTGGCGCGGCTTCAGGATAGGAGCCTTGGGCAATATCAGGAGAGTGCGACGCGTTGAGTTCCGACAAACTCAACTTCCAGTGTGGGTTCTCCATCCTCCAGAAGCATCTCGATTACTTCTCGAAGATTCCTGTTCAACTCGTCAAGCGTCTCAGCTTGCGAGTGTGCACCCTGGAATCCAGGAACATAGCCCACGTACAGTCCAGTTTCCGGATCGCGCTCGACGACGGCAGTGTACTCTCTCATGAGATCTCTTAAAGGTTAGTCTCGAAGAAGGGTCGCGCCCGTTACACACCTCGCAAAAAGTAACCTGCGCATTCCCACCTCCACTTCACGATGATCGCTCTTCCATTCTTCCCGACATCGGCAAATCAGCGACGCCCAGCGAAGAATCGGAGCGAGCCTGCGTGTTGAGATGCGGCATCGGGTAACGACACCTCATAGTGCTCTCTCGATTCGCTCGTGCCCGTCGCCGGTGCTCGGATCACCCGGGACCACATGTCCAGCTCACCCGTCGCCGGCACTCGCGCCTCCGCGCGTTTTTGTTTCAGTTCAACTGAACAATTTCTGGACAATTTTTCGCTGAATACCAGGCAACACCATAATCTGACCCAAGCTAGAAGCAAGAAGAGACAACAAGATGATACGTCTGAATCAAGCTGTTAACCGGAGGGTTGTAGGTTCGAGTCCTACCTGAGGAACCAATTTCAATAACTTACGGATCTACCATCCCTACTGTTTTTGACTTCGCCAAATTCTTGCCGAATCGTTGCACTCTCCCTGCGGTGGGGAGGAGGCCTTCAATCAACAGGTTGGCAGAGCATGTGGCTATATAGAACCTGCTGGACAACGCAATCGAATGACCGAAGGAGTTAGCGGCTAGCCACTTGGGCAAGAGGTGCATTCGTGAAACGCAACGGCTGATCTGTAATGGCACTGATCTGACCTTGCAAACGGTGTCCAGAGTACGTGACCCCGGAACGGCCGCTGCACCTTAGAAGGGGCGTTCAAATTCGCATTGATCGAGATTTCTGACGATATCCAGAATCGTATCGTTTCTCGGTAGGGACCAGTCGCTACAACTCCTCGACCATCTGAGGACCCAGACCGATCTACGGCACGACTCGCAGCGGTGCGGGTAACTGGCGATTTCGAGATGGCGAGAGGAACTTGAACTCTCTAACACGTCCTGGTTCCGGCCGTGTCGAAGAAGGGAATCTCGTTGTCCCACCCACCGTGCTGATGATTTCTGCTGATGGGTAGCTCCAGCAGCGCCGGCGTTAGCCCGTTTCCAAACGCGGAGAAGCTGGACCTCACGAATCACACCAACTTCGGGCTACCGAACCACCGGATCTCCCTACTCAGTCGCTGCTGGGGGCGACCACGAAATCACGGCCGTCAGAAACTGCCCGCAACAGAGAATCCAGCTTCTCGATAGTGGGAAGAGACTCACCTTTTTCGTAGCGAGCGTAGGCGTTACGTGATTGCACACCCAGCTGCTGGGCTGCCTCAGCCAAGGAAAGACCACTGGATTCGCGCCGCCTTCGCAACAGGAGACTCACCAGGTTTCGGATATCGGACGAGCCGACTTCGAATGTATCCTTCTTGCCGGGATAGACCGTGACCGAAAACCCAACTCGGTCGACCATTGTCTCAATCCAGTCGCCGATCATCTCCAGCGCCTCCCTTCGAGTCCTCCCTTGAGTCATTGCTTCAAGCATCGGGATTTCCGCCAACCAGAAGCGGCCGTCCCGGTAGATCTTGCCCTGGAAACGCATGGTTACCCTCGTTTGGCAGCCCGGCGTAGAATGGCACGGGCTAGTCTTTCGTTGATCTCATTATGATGGGGTATAGCTTCAGTCTTCTCGCCGTAAGTCCACCCATCATGTCTCCTGCCATGACTTCGAAGCTCCAGCCCAGCTTCCGCAGCTCGACTTCTAACTCCCGTCGTTTCACTTTAAAAGTGAACACGTATACGTGTCTAGAATCAACTGGTCAACTCCCTCAACCTCATCACCTGTGTTCACCGGACTTGAAGGTCAACTTGGCGGTCGAGTTGATCGAACATCCCGGAGCCTGGCCTTGCCGCCCGATTCCCACCCCTGTAGTCTTGTCCACTGGTCTCGCCCGAGTCGGAGAAATGGTCTACCAGGATTCGACGCAAGACGGAGGACAGTTCATGAATATCTTCTGCCGCCCTGCTTGGCCCAGCGTCGTCTTGCTGCTTGGCTGCCTGATACTTATCAGCTCTGTGCCAACAATGGCTCAACGACCGGTCCTGGGTGAGCAGCCGCAGACGGTGGAAGACATCTACGTGCCCAAGGTGGAAGGTGTGGAGGTCGAGACCTGGGTGGACAACTTGCGCGTCCCCTGGGCCCTGTGCTTCCTGCCCAACGGCGATGCCCTGGTGACGGAGCGTCCCGGTCGAATCCTCCGGATTCCACAGGGAGACTCAGAGCCGCTCACCTACCTCGACGTCGACGCCCACCACGATGGTGACAGTGGCTTGATGGGGATGGCGCTGGATCCTGATTTCGGACATCGACCCTATGTCTACATCATGTACAGTTACGAAAGAGACGGTCGCCAGCAGTCGAGAGTCCACCGTCTGAAGCACCGTGACACCCACGCTGTGTTCGATCGGGTGGTTCTGGATGGGCTTTCGGCGCTTCGCTACCACATCGGCGGCCGGATCGCCTTCGGTCCCGACGGCCTGCTCTACATCGGGACCGGGGACGTTGGGAATCCGCCGATTCCCCAGGCCCTCGAATCATTCGACGCAAAGATTCTTCGTCTGCATCCGGATG
>JAKZYH010000126.1:0-4521 GCA_047514575.1 Acidobacteriota bacterium
CTTATCTCGCCCAAAAGCGCCACTCGCTACGATTCGGACCCGGCTAACCTATTGTCAATAAAGGATAATGGTTCGCTCTAAAAGAGCCGCACCCAAATTATTTGGCGTAAGACTTTGCACGCTATTTGTCGCTGTCGGCCGTCGTCGGACATCGCTCGGCGATCTCTCGGGGAGTCTGACATCAGGGGGCGGCATAAAGCACTTCTCTTTCCTTGATGGCCAGATCGAGGGCGGTTCCAACTCCTGCCCCAATGCCGGCGAATGGCAAGACGTCCAATGCGACTTCTTTTCCGCCGCCTCCGTCCCTCAGGAGGACGGCCAAGGGAAGGATGGCTAGCGCCCCTATTGCTGCTCCGATCAGGCCGCCTCTGATCGCGCTGTCATTGACTCTGCGTCTAGCGCTCACGATCTTGCGTACTCCTGATTTGGGAAGGATTCTCTGAATTCCGCCTTGATCCATGAAAGTTAGATCGCTCGGGCTCGAGCTCTTGAAGTCACATCCGATGCGATCACCGCTGTTGAGGGTGATGATCAGCTGGGTTCCCGATGCTTGGCTGTCGAGTTTTTCCCATCGCCCGGGAACCACTCCGGCTTGCAGCAAAGAGATGGACAACAACAGAGAGGTGGTCACGCTGAGAAGGTTTCGTGCTTTCATTTCTTTTCTCCTCCACCTCAGACATGCGATTTTCGGGAGGAGTGCGGCTCGGACGAATTGCTGTTGCGCTCGCTCTCCAGTTCAGCTGGGGAAATGGACAACCTTCTTGACGCGTCAGCCACTTAATGTAGAATAAAGGATGTTATTATGCTCTAAATAAAGGGTTTAGAGATACTTTCTGATCGCTCCCTGACTGGGACTCGACGGACTCGAGCTTCCCCCCTGGCACTTTTTCCTGGAAATATGTAGACTGAATTGGTGAGGCGAGCCCGCTGGGTGCTCTAACACCCAACGGACTCTGGCCAACCGTCCTGCATGGAGGACTGGCTAGCGTGCTGGATATTTTAGCAGTTCTGAAAATCCGGACTTCCTACCACCCTTCGTGCAGGGCGCTTTTTTTCAAAGGAGCGTCTGATGCATGGAAGACCCTTTCTCCTTATCGGTCTGATCCTTGGCCTGATTACGCCTGTCCTGGCGCAATAGCCAGCGATCGTCCTCGAGGCGAGTGAGCTGCCAGCAGCCTCGCTCCGGCGAGCTGATGACAAGGGTGATCTGGCGCTTCGCTGGGAGAATCTCAAGTTTCTCTTTGCCGGCCCAGACAAGATCACCCGAGGCGAAATCACCGCTGCTCTGCTGATTTGGATGCAAGATAAAATCTGCTATCTTGCGCCAGCCAATCCCCTTCTCCTAGACGTGGACAACCTACCCTTGACGCATCAGCCCCTTAATGTAGAAGCTGGCCCAGGTGCAGCGGCAGAGCTCTCCCAGGAGGTTAGGCGCTAAACAGGCGCACGAGGACACCGACCGGCAAGAGTGCCCATCCTGCGCCTGTCACTGCTCGATGAAGTTCCAGTCAGGGGCGGTTGCGATCGTCCGTCCCCCAACGACGAGTGGCTAGAGGTTCAAAGACCTCATCGCCCGGTCCGTATCCAGCGCTCTCGGTTCCAATCACGTACTGATAGTCGAGGATGAACTTGAGCAGATCCGCCATTTCCTGATGATTGACGTTTTCCTCGAGGCCTTCCGGCATCAATGACTTACCAGTTGCCCTGATCTCCGCAATGTTTTCTCGCAGGACCGTGTTCTGGAGGTCCTCTCCTTCCAGTAGGGTGATACTCGTCGCAGTCTGGTCGGTCAGGATTCCGGTGAAGAGTCGTCGCTTCTTGTCGGTTACGACATACTGCAGGTACTGCGGCTCAACGAAACGGTTGGGATCTAGAATATTGGTGAGCAATGGCTCGGGATCCTTGTAGGATCCCATGATCAGATTCGGGCCGATGAGGTGCTCGGTGGACGATAGGCGGTGACACTTGATGCACTCCCGTTGGTAGACGACTTCTCCCCGAGTCCTATCCCCCGTCAGTGTAAGTGCTGCTTGATAGTCGACCAGGACCTCCTGTCGTGGACCAGGGGCCTGCGAGCCAAAAAGGGTCACGGCCCGAGCACGGATCGCTCCGTCACTGTGGTTCATCAAGAGGTCACGGCGCTTGGGATCGATCTGGCTGGAGGAGAGCTGCTCCTCCTCGATAGCGTTCAGCAGAGAGCGAGTCCAGTGCTCCCGTGACAGGAGTCCGGTCAGAACCTTGTCCCGGACCTCCGGTGTTTGACTTTCCCACGACTCCAACAGCAGGGTCGGAATCTCGGCGCTGTCGAAGCCGGCGAGTGCTTCAATGCCAGCGAGCTGTATCGCTTGGGGCTGCTGGAACTCGATCAGGGCAGTCAGCGCCTTCCGCACCCGATCGAACCCCCCGTGAGCAAGAAGCCGAATCGCGGCCACCCGCTCCTCTTCGGCCAGTTCAGGACTGCCGGCCAGCCTCTCGGATCTATCCATCAGGTTCTGGATCATCCGCTTTGCCGCCACCGAAAGGCGACGGAGTCCAGAGAGACTCTTGCCAGAGATGGCCAAGCCATCTGCCAGGCCTGTGACTATGATTTGCTGGACTTTCGGGTTCTCCTTGAGAGCCCCATGGGTAGCCGCAGCCTGTGTGAGTCGATTGAGCTCTGAGCGCTTGTTCCGAGCTCCGATGACCCGGGCCAAAGGAGACAGCCATTCAGCCGCTTCTTCCTTTTCCACAAACCCTTCCATAGCGAGCAGCTCAACAAGCAAACGGTCTGAAGACGCGGAGCTCGAGCTGAGAACGGCATTCCGTGTCCAGTGGTCAGCAGAGTCCCGTGCGGCGATGCGGACCAGGCCCGAAAAGGCTTGGCGATTCTTGGCCTCTCCCAATGTCAGCGCCACTCTAAAACGGACTTTTGGGTCGTCATCTTCCGCCAGAGCCAGCACCTGCCGAAAGAGAGACGGGGTACGGTTCATTCTGGATTCGGCCAGTTGGACGGCGTGCACCCGAACACCCGACGAAGCGTCGGACAGGGCCCGGGACAGATCCGCATCCTGGAGGGCATCGAGGCCCTTGAGCGACCAGAGAGCGTGCATTCGCGCTAGCGGCTTGGAGGAGTCTTCTTTCAGGAGCTGTCTCAGCAAGGGGACTGCTACTGCGTCCTGCCGCTCGTAGATCAGTCGGTGGGCGGTCTCTCTCCACCAACCGCTGGGGTGTCCCAGATGGCCTATCAACTCCTCAATGCTGGCCTCGCCCAGGCGGGGTGCGGGAGGCACCACGAAGCCCGGAGGGGCCATGCGGTAGATACGTCCTCGGTCCTGGCCTCTCGTGAAATCCAGGTGCTTCATGACTCTGGCGGGGACATGTGCGGCCTCGATCAACTCTCGGTACATATCCAGGATGTACATGGTGCCATCCGGAGCATTGATGGAGTTGACCGGGCGGAACCAGTTGTCGGTGGAACGGACGAACTCCGTCTTCTCGGGTTCCCCACGCACTGATTTGAAAGTGACCCCATCCTCCTCGAGAACCCGTCGGTGATACAGGTTGGCGGTGTTGGCTCCAATGAAGATGCTTCCCCGATACTTTTCCGGGTAGGCGTGTCCCCGGTAGACCTGTACTCCAGCCCCGGCCGTCTGGTAGCTGTGGCCAACGCCTGCACTCCTGTTGCTGCGGCCAGCAAAGACTCGGCGAGCCTCACGGATCGTACGCCAGCGTTCTATCGGGCTGATCTTGTAGACCCGTGTGCTGCCTTGCACCAGCGGGTTGACTTCGAGGGAGCCATGTCCCTCCCAATGGAAACCGTGTAGGTCAAAGAAGAGGTAGGGGTTACGTTCCAGGTAACCCCCGGGCATCACCACGTGGCGTCCCGACGACCCAGCGGTGCAAACGAAGCGGTTGTACCAGTCGTCGAAGCTGTGCCCGAACTGAAAGGTCTGGGTGGTGAGCTCGAAGACTCCGCTGACCGGATCGAAACGGAAGTCGCGGTCGTAGACAGAGATGGGTTTAGCGTTGGGTTGGTCGCCGGGGCGAATGTAGCCGCCGTCTCCACCGGTAGAAGCGTAGATCTTGTGGTCGACTCCCCAGATCAGATTGTTCACCATCTGTTGTTCGTTGGTGACACCGAATCCGGTGTAGATGACCTTTCGAATGTCGGCTTTCCCATCGCCGTCGCTGTCCTTCAGATAGAAGACACTGGGTGGGGCGGAAACATAGACGCCACCTTTGAAGACGGCTACGCCGGTGGGCCAGATGAGCCCATCTGCGAAGACGTGGCTGACGTCAAAGACTCCATCGCCGTCCTTGTCTTCCAGTAGTCGGACGCGTCCAGTAGGTTCCTCGTCTTCTCCTGGTTGATAGGGATAGCTCTTTAGCTCTGCTACGTACATGCGCCCATTCTCATCGAAGGCGGCGGCCACCGGTTCGTTTACCATGGGCTCATGGGCCACCAACTGCATCTGGAATCCGTCGGCCGTCTCGAATGTCTTGAGCGCGTCGGCTGGCTCGGTCGGCGGTACTGGCTTCAGG
>JAKZYH010000127.1:0-7198 GCA_047514575.1 Acidobacteriota bacterium
GGTATCACACCCTGAACGCCGGGTTTCGGACCCGGATCAGTGGAGAAACCGATTTTCCCTGTATCTACGATGATCGGATTGGAATGGCACGAAGCTACGCCAAGTTGGAGGGAGAGCTCGACTTCGACCGCTACATGGACCAGATCAAGGCAGGGCGCAGTTACGTTTCAGACGGTAAATCCCACATCGTGGATTTCTTTGTCCAGGATCGGGAATTGGGCACCCATTCCAGCGAGCTCAGGCTGGAGTCTCCCGGCCGCGTGAAGATCAGGGCCAGGGTGGCGGCCTACCTGCCATCCAACCAGGACGAGGTCGGAGCCATCATTGCCGGCCGCGACCCGGATCAGCCTCCCTATTGGGACATCGAGCGTGCCCGTATCGGAAAGACCCGCAAGGTTCCAGTCGAGTTGGTGGTCAACGGAGAGGCAGTAGCCGTGAAGCAGATCGCGGCAACGGGGGAGTGGGCAGATCTGGTCTTCGAGCATGAGGTCGGCCGCTCCAGCTGGGTGGCTCTGAGAGTGCTCGCCAGCTCTCACACAAATCCCGTATTCGTGATCGTCGGAAACAAGCCGGTCCGAGCCTCCCTTCGCAGCGCCGAGTGGTGTCGGCGGGCGGTTGACCGCTGTTGGATGATGAAGCAGTCCAAGATCCGAGAAAGTGAGCAAGCCGCGGCAAAGGCTGCCTATGATCATGCCCGCGACGTCTACGATCGCATCTTGCTGGAATCTACACAGGAATAGGGTCCGTTGCGGGTTTCGCGACGGATCCGGAAATCTGTCAGAGAAGGGTTACCTGGATATTTCTCCAACGGCACTTTGCCCCCTCCGGCCATCCCTTGCCGCCATGGACCTGGACCGCGATATGACCTTCGGGTCCTAGTTCCTGGGCTACCTTATTCTGGTCGTAACGGGGGTGCTCGAAGCTACTACCATCGAAGTTGGAAACTTTCTCGCCATTGATCCAGGTAGTGATCTTTGCCGGATTGCCGAGGACCCGAATCCGGGCTGTATTCCAGTCATCCCTTTTCCAGGCCTTGATCCAGCCCTCCCCAGTGATCGAGTATTCCGAGGAAAAGGAGGTGGTGTCCAAGGTCTGGCTGGTGAAGCCGATCAGCTCCCGAGCAGGATCGTAGAGTCCGTTGATGTCGAACGGCCGATTGTTGAAGCCTCCGGTTCCTTCTCCATAGATGTGTCCTATGTTTCCCTTGTCGTGGTAATCGACCATCATCTGCAGGCATTTTCCCTGATCGTTACCCCGAACGAAGACGCCGCTGCAGACTCCCCAGTCTGGCTTCATCTCAATGCTGAGCTCGAAGTCTCCGAATTTCCGGTCGGTCAGGAGGATGCCCCCGTTTCCGCTGCCAGGAGGGTCTTGTTCCCCGACGATCGTGCCGTCCTCGACACTCCAGCGCCCGCCGGTCCCGTGACCAATGGGTTCAGGGTTCGTGTGCCACCCTTGCAAGCTGCTTCCGTCGAAGAGGGCGATAGACCGATCTACCTGCTCCGCTGCTCCGCAGCCGAGAGGGACAATAAGGCAAACGGACAAGAAGAGCACTTTGCTGCTTCGCATCAGGTTGGGTCCTCCTTCTGAAATGCGGTCCGGAAAGTTGCTCATGAAGGATTGGTAAAGTAATCCTGCGGAGAGCACCCAAGGTTAATCCGAATCCATCGATCCGTCAACGGAGCTGTAAGCTGTACAGCTGTAACAAAAGGGCCAAGCTCCCCGGGATCAGTAGAAGAAGTACATGATGAAGACGGCCGCAGAGCAAAGGAGGATTGCCCAGGTGAGATCGTCTTTGACTAGTGCGATAGCTGATGTTGCTGCCGCGCTGCCCTCTGGATTCGAACTGAGGCCCGCTGCCCGGGCAAAGGGTAGGAGTAGCAGCGTCATCAGAGCTCCGATGCAGGCAATGAAGGTCGGCGAAGCTTGCTCTGTATAGATGGCCCAGCCTAGCCCTGCCAGGGAAGTGATCCAGAGCAACAGAAAGCCGAGCAGACGGCGGAGAGCCCTGGGATCGTGGTCTCCGAGATCGGCCCAGACCAGTGCCTGTCTTTTCTGATCCGAGTCGCCCAGTCGGCTGACCAAGACGTGGACAGCGCAGCACAATACGATCACGGCAAAGACGCGGTGAAAGAAGTTGAGCTGCGTTCCCAGATACGATGCGATCGTGGGGATCGTTGCCAGGTAGGAGTTGTAGGCTAGCTCAACCAGGCCGGAGAGGGGCACTCCGGCTAGGATTGTGGTGAAGGCACCGGTAGCCGTGGCGCCCCTCCAGAAGAGTCCCAGGAAAAACACGACCAGCAGCCCCGGGGTCAGATAGCCCTGGTAGTCGACGATCTGGAGAAAGAAGTTTTTTTCCGAATTGGGATCGATGACCCAGATCGCCATCAGGGCCGCCAGCGTTACGAATACAGCTATGGAAAGCCGGCCGACGCGGATCATCTGAATGTCGCTGGCATCGGGGTTGATGTATCTTCGGTAGAGGTCCACGGTGACGATCGTCGCTACCGAGTTCATCATCGAGTCGATCGAGGAAAGAATCGCTCCGATGACGCCCGCTGAAATACAGCCGATGATGCCGAAACCGATTGGCTGAACCACCAGCAGAACCAGTTCTGTAAAGGCGGTATCAGGAGCGATGGTACGGTGGGGAAGCCGCTCCTGAAACAGATAGAAGGCGGCGACGCCGGTGCCAATGGCAAAGAAGGGAATCAGCAGCTTCAGAAAGCCTGCGGCCACGATGCCGATCCGTGCTTCGGAGTCGCTGCGGGCGGCCAGCGCCCGCTGCACGATGAACTGATTGGTCCCCCAGTAGAAGAAGTGCAGGGCCATCAAGCCTGTCAGGACTCCGGTCCAGGGAAGCTCGGGATGGTTGCTGGGAAGATACAAGTGCATCTTTCCCTCTCCGGCTCGATCTCGAAGCATCATCTCACCCCAGCCACCAAGCTGGTCGAAAGTAAGCAATGCCAGCACAACTCCGGCCAGGAGCAGGAGAAACGACTGCATGACGTCGGTCCAGATGACCGCCTTCAGGCCCCCGAAGATGGTGTAGCTGGCTGAGATGGCAGCCAGCGCGATGACGAAAAAAGCGTAGTAGAAGTGGTTGACGTTGAGCTTGGTACGGGGTCGATTCTCAACTTGATCGGAGCCACTGGAAGAACTCAAGGAGGAAGATGGCTCCAGCACCGGTTCGCCTCCGAGTGACACCTGCTCAACCGCCTCTCCGCCCATCAGGATGCAGGTCGACCGAGCTCCGATGTAGAGGGCAGGAACCAGCTGGACCACCGCCATGATCAGGATCATGATGACGGCATAGGCGACCCGGCTGCGGTCGTCGTAGCGTCGGCCCAGGTATTCAGCGAGGGTATAGACCTTCAGCTTTCGGTAGACCGGCAGGAAGCCGTAGCAAAGGAGCATCAAGCCGGCGATCGCTCCCAGCTCGAAATGGCTCTGAGCGAAGCCCACACTGAAGCCAATGCCCATCATGCCAATCATGTGGTTGGCGCTGACGTTACTGCCGAAGATCGATCCAGCCACGCCCCACCAGGGGATTTTTCTGCCGGCGAGAAAATAGTCCTCTGCCGTCTCCTCCTTGCGCCCGGCAAACAGACCGATTGCCATGACCGCGGTCAGCGATCCAAAGAAGATGAGCAAGTCCAAGCTGGTAAAGGTAGTGCCCACGAGATTAGAGTCGCGATCTTGGGATTGTGCGAGGGGATTGTAGTCGTGCGGACAAGAACGAGTCAATCCTGCCTGTCAGTGCGCTCGGCTGTACTCTCTGGAGCGGAGTGGAAGAATCAGAGACCGTCTTGCGTGATCTCTTGAGCGGCGTGTACACTGCACGCCTTCGAATGCTTCCAGGATGTCGCCGCAAAACTGCTTTAGCCGATGCCTCTCCGAAGTGGCGGTCCCCAATCTCAAGCAGCCCGTACCAGTCACGGTCCAGGGCGGCTTTCCGAAAGGGAAGCTGGAAGACGTCTGCGCTGCTGGCTATCGGTCTAAGTCTTGCAAGCTGTTCTACGGGCGGTCCTGAAGGAAACACTCAAGGAGGTTTTGGTCGCGACGGGGTCGTCCGCATCGGTTATGCCAATGAGGCCCCTTTCGCCTACTACGACAACGAGACCGATAAGGTCGTCGGCGAGTCGGTGGAGGTGACGCGGCACATACTGAAGAAGATGGGGGTGTCTGACTTCGAGGGGGTCCTTACAGAGTTCGTCTCGCTGATCCCGGGGCTGAAGGCTGGCCGGTTTGACGTCATCGCGGCGGGGATGTGGATCATTCCACCACGATGTCGTGAGATCAATTTCTCAGAACCGATCTCGTGTATCGACCAGGGATTCATCGTCAAGGCCGGAAATCCCCTCGACCTTCATGGATACGAGGACGTGGTCAGGCGAGCAGAAGCCCGGCTGGCGGTTGTTTCAGGTGGGGTCGAGCTTCGCTTCGCCCGGGCTGTGGGGCTCCCCCCGGATCGCATCTCGATCTTTCCCGATGCACCGAGTGCGATCGCGGGACTTCAAGCCGGCCGGGTAGACGCCCTGGCAGGTCCGGTTCCTGCACACAAGGATATGCTTGCGAAGGCCAATGATCCCGATCTGGAAAGGGTTCGGCCCTTCAACTCCCCGAATATTCCAGGGGAGCCCACCCATCTCTGCAGTGGAATCGGGTTCCGTAAGGATGATGTCAAATTCCTGGAGGAGTTTGATCGCCATTTGAAGAAGTTTGTGGGGACCGACCAGCATCTCGAGATGATTGAGGCCTTTGGGTTCACCGAGACAGAACTTCCTACTGGCGTCAGCCGGGAAGACCTCTGCCGCCCTTTGCAGCCCTGAATACCCTCGTCCACGACCGGGTAGTGCGCCGGAGCCCCTGTTGATTGGAATCGTCGACCTCGATTGCTCATGCCTCCACCGCTAGATCTTTTACCAGGACTATTATCGGGAGTAGTTGTCACTATTCAGCTCACGCTGGGAGCGTCGATGGTCGCGCTTGTGGCTGCCTTTGTCGCAGGTTTGGGACGTCTCTCCCATAGTCGACTCCAGCGTTCGTTGGCGAGAATCTACGTCGATATCTTTCGTGGCACATCAGCCTTGGTGCAACTCTTCTGGGTCTACTTCGGCCTACCCCTACTCGGAATCAGTTTAGACGCAATGGTTGCCGGCATCCTGGTCCTGGGTCTGAACGCGGGAGCCTACGGGTCTGAGGTCGTGCGAGGAGCAATCCAAGCCGTTCCGCGGGAACAGAGGGAGGCAGCCGTCGCATTGAATCTGAGCGAACGACAAACCCTGTGGCGCATCATCTTGCCACAAGCGGTACTCGGAATGATTCCTCCGTTTGGAAACCTGCTTATCGAGCTGCTCAAGGGTACCGCCCTGGTCTCCCTCATCACTCTGAGCGAGCTGACGTTTCGGGGACAGACGCTGCGTACCGCAATGCTGCGGTCTGGAGAGATCTTCGGTCTGATTCTGCTCCTTTACTTCCTGCTTTCCCAGATCATCACATTTGGGATGAGACGCCTGGAGCAGAGACTCGCGATCGGTCAGGACTACGGTGGAGTAAAGTGAATTTCGACTGGAATCTGGTGTTGGAGATCCTGCCGGCTTTGCTGTCTGCGTTTCTGGTCACGGTGCAGGCCAGTCTGCTGGGAATGTTGGTGGCGCTGCTGCTGGGTCTCGTCTGGGCTCTCCTGCGACGTTCCGACAGTCGCCTGGTGGCCTGGTCGGCGACCTGGACGGTTGAGTTCATCCGAAGCACTCCTTTGTTGGTCCAGGTATATTTCCTCTTCTATGTGTTGCCCTCCTTCGGTCTCACCTGGTCGCCTCTGGTCACCGGTGTGATCGCTCTAGGACTTCACTACAGCTCCTATACGGCTGAGGTCTACCGGACGGGCATCGACAACCTTCCCAGGGGGCAATGGGAGGCAGCCATGGCCCTCAATCTGGGCCGCTGGGATACCTACAAATCTGTCGTACTGCCGCAAGCCATTCCACCGATGATCCCTGCTTTGGGCAACTATCTGGTGGCGATGTTCAAGGAAACTCCAGTGCTCGCGGCGATTACGGTAGGCGAGTTGCTGCAAACAGCAAAGCTGATAGGTGCCGAGAGCTTTCGCTATCTCGAGCCTTTGACGATAGTGGGTGTCCTGTTCTTGATAGCCAGTCTGCTGTCCACCAGGCTGGTTGAGAAGCTGGAGGCGCGGTTTGTCCCAACAGACTAGTCAGAGTCTTGAAGTCGATCCGATCCTTAGCATGCGGCGGGTGCGCAAGTCGTATGGGAATCTACTGGTACTGGATGACCTTGATCTGGCTGCGGAACCCGCTGAAAAGATCGCTCTGATTGGTCCCAGTGGTTCTGGAAAATCCACGATCCTACGGGTTCTGATGACTCTTGAGAGGATCGATTCGGGAGAGATTCGGATCGAAGGGGAAAGCGTCTGGACTGCACTCCAGCGGGGCCGCCAGGTTCCGGCAGATCAGCAGCATTTACGAAAGATCCGGCGCAAGGTGGGTATGATCTTTCAGCAGTTCAATCTGTTCCCCCATATGAATGTTTTGCGAAATCTGACTGAGGCGCCCATGAGAGTTCTGGGGCTGTCCAGGGAGGAGGCCCGGGGGCGAGGCTTGGAGTTGCTCGAGCTGATCGGGCTGACCGACAAAGTCGACGCTTACCCCATGCAGCTTTCCGGAGGCCAGAAACAGAGAGTCGCCATTGCCCGGGCACTGGCGATGCGACCCCGGATCATGCTCTTTGACGAAGTCACCTCCGCGCTGGATCCAGAGCTGGTGGGCGAGGTCCTGAATGTCTTACGGAGATTGGCGAGAGACAGCGACATTACCATGTTGATTGTCACCCACCACATGCGGTTTGCCCAAGATATCGCCGATCGTGTGGTCTTTCTTGAAGCGGGAAAAATTGTGGAAGAGGGACTACCGAAAGTGATTTTTAGCCGTCCCAATCATCCCCGCACCCGACAGTTCTTGAAGAGCGTTCTGGAACAGTAGAGCACGCGGGATTTCAGGGCCGACCAAGCGCTACTCAACCTGCTACTATGCTCGCAGGCTCCTAGAGGAAACTTTCTGAGGGACAATTTGGTGACCGACCTTTTTCTACTGGGCTTCTGCCGATTTCGGCTGTGCCTTTCTCTTTTTTGCTTGCTCGTGCTGCATTTGTCTCACCTCGGATGGGCTCAGGGTGGCGG
>JAKZYH010000128.1:0-3752 GCA_047514575.1 Acidobacteriota bacterium
GGTCTACAACCTGACCCTGGGTCAGGGGATGGGCAAGAAAGCGCTGGGTCGCCTCGGGGCCGAATCGGTCGGGCGCATAGAGATCCACGTTGATGCTGGTCTTCCCATCGGCCACGAACTCGGCTAGAAGCCGGCCAGAAATGGGATTATAGGCAAAACCATTGGAGTGGAAACAGGCAGCCACGTATAAACCCGGCACCTGTTTCACTGGTCCCAGAATAGGCTCGTAGTCTCCCGAGTAGGAAAGCAGTCCCATTCTGGTCTCCTCCCACGCGACCTGCTTCAGGCAGGGAAGGACAGGCTCCACTTGCTGCCGCAATTCCTGTTGTACTGTTTCCTGCACCGTTACCTCTGACATGTGGAACTCGGCAGAGCCGACAGCGTACTCCCTTCGCTCCGGGGTGCTCATCCCGGCCAGAATCCTGCTGCCGTCGGCGGGGCGGAAATAGGTTTCACCCCAACTCGCGGCCGGAATCTCGACCGGATCCGGAAAGGGCTGGGTAACGTAACGCTGGTGGACGAAGGCCTTGATCGGGAGCTCGAGGTTCAACTCCCGGAGCAACTGCAGCGTCCAGACGTGAACCGTGCATACCACCGCATCTGCTTCCAGGTCTCCCTGTGTGGTTCGAACACCTGATACCCTTCCACCCTGACTCAAGAAGCCGGTGACCTGCTGTCGCTCTCGTATTTCGACGCCCAGCTGGCGGTTCCTTGCAGCCAGAGCAGGAATGTACCGATCCGGCTCGCTGTAACCTCCACCTGGATCGAAGAGTCCCGTGGTCTCGCCTGCCGGCTGAAGTGAAGGCCACCTGCTTCGGATCTCGTCTGCGGTCAGAAACTGGTAGGGCATGCCCAACTCATCGTAGAGCCGGCACTGCTTCTCCCAGTGTGCCCGAGAACCGGATTCCAGGAACATCAGATAACCCACCCGTTGGTACGCGTAACCGTCCAATTCCTGTGAAAGCTCGCGGTAGATCTTGAACGCTTCGGCCCGGGTCAGCACGCCTTCTCGGTGCCAGCTGAAAATGTTGGCAATGCCTGCGGCCCGGCTGCTGGCTCCATCGCCAACCGGACCCTTATCCAACAGGATCACCCTGCCGAATCTCCGCTTGGCGAGATGGTAAGCCGTGCTCAGACCAACTACACCTCCGCCAACAATAATGGTCGTGGCCACGTTCAATGTCCTTTGGGAGGATCCTGTCCGCGGGATCTAATCCCGGTAGTCGATCAACAGCTCGACTCCCTGGATCCTGATGGGGTCCTGGCGAGAAGCGCGACGGCTGCCAAGCGTCACAGCCAACAGGTTGTCGCCCTGCTCGGGGACCACGTCTTCAAAGCGAAGCACTCCTTCATCGAACGCTCCCCTCAGCCGCTGACCGTTCAGCTCCACTCTCAAATCGTCATCCCAACGGTCGTATCCTTCGAGCGCCAGGAGCAGCGAAGCCGATTCAAGAACGCCATCCTTCTGGGCTGCCTCTACGTCGTCTCCAACGGTGAAGCTCAACTCCTTGGTCTGGTTGGACTCGGTGATTTCGGTAGGCAGCTGCATCTCGCCACCCGCTTCCGCAGTCCGGCCTCCCATGTCCCGAGTGACATAGTAATGCTTGTCTTTTCGGCCAATCTTCTCCGGGTCGCCGATCTCCCTCAGAGCCTGCAACTCGCTGGGGCTGAACAGCGTTCCGGGTTTTCCCTTGCCGCTGGCATGAGCGTCGTAGTTGAAAAGGTGAATACTGCTGACCCCTTCCTGCCAGGCGGCCGCGGCGGCCGCGCGCATCATTTCAATCGACGCACGACCAGTCTTCTTCCCGGTATAGTCTCGGACATAGAGGTCGGACAGTCCCCCCGAGATCTCCACCTTCGTCCCTTTTGCCAGGACCACGAAGCTGGCCCAGTCGCTGCTCATGTCCAGATAGCCACGCGTGGCCGGAGAGAGAATGTCCACCAACTCCTCACGAATCCAGGTCTTGACGTCGAATCCGATTTCCTCACACATATCAATACTGGGCGGGACTCGAACCAGAAGTGTCAACTTTTTCCCTTTTTGCTCTCCGATCTGATTCATCCGGCTTCGGACCTGGCGCACGAACTCTGTCATAAGAGGCGTGCCGGCGGCTTCCTCTCCTCCCTTGAAGTAGTAGGGATGGCTCAGGAAGTCCAGCTCGAATCCGTCGATGTCATAGTTGGTGCATACCTCCTCGATGATCGCCAGCTTGCGATTGCGGACCTCCTCCAGAGCGTAGTTCATGGCCCAGGACTCGCCGTGGGACGGTTTCCCGGGGCGCGCGACGCGGCTCAGATATCGATCCGGGACCTCCCTGCCCAGTCGGATATGGGGACGTTCCCGCTCCCATTGGCTCCGCAGAGAAGGCCAGCGCTCGACCCAGTCCTTATGGATATCGTTCATCCGCAGGCTGGGCCAGAACTGCATTCCGGCTTCATGGCTGCGCCGTGCCCAGATCTCCAGGGGGTCTTTGCCGTCTTCCAGTAGACCATCCACATTCTGAGCCCAACGACGCATCCCTGGATTGTTCTTGAAGTCCGTTTTGTGATCCTCGCTGATGGGCTTGCCGTAGACTTCCGTCACCTTGGTCGGGTAGAGCATCTGCTCATCGCTCCACTGGATGCACTCGATGAAGACGTCCACCTGGGTGCCCTCGATCTCGTTCACCGCCCGATTGAGCTGCTCGGGAGTAATGGGCGGCTCATGGGCCATAAGGGCGGCGTCTCCGCCATCACTATTGAGCAGAATCCTCAGCTTCCCCGGCTGGCTCTGTGACTTCTCGGCGGGCGGGTCGGTCGGTGGTTTCTCCGTAGCGCAACTGGCCCACAACATAAGGGAAGTAAGAAGCAGGCCCAATCTGGGGGAAGTAGGGTTCATTCTGGTTCTCCTTTTGGGGGGTACCCGGAGAGGAGGTAACCCACGGCGCAGAGTATACGTCCCGGGCAACGGCAACACTAGCAGAAGTAGGGCAACTCACACTTGGATATCGGCACCTAAACCCATTCCCCCCTTGCCCGACGCGTCAGCCGGAACTCAACTACCCCTCGCGGAACCAGGATTCGGGGACCCGCTTCAGCTTGATCCGCCGGGGGTCCGTAGTCCCTCCCTGAAGCTGTCGGCCTGATACGTCATGAAGATCTGTCCCTGGGCGAAGGCTAGAGAGGGATAGTGATGCATCGTGAATCCATCGGGAAGAGTTCCGGCATTCGGATTCACCCGGATGTGAGCCAACGGCGGCGGAGAGATCTGTCCGGCCTCGGGCAGTCCCGGGCTTGATTCCACCGTCTTGAAATTGCTCCAACTCCTCCCCTCACTGCTGGACAGTGCGACCGAGAGGCGGCTGCGATAGTAGCCGGCACGAATCTCCTGGCCCGAAGTCTGGTTCCAGATCACGAGCAGGTCACGGGAGGAGCGAAGTCGATCCAGATCGCAGGGGACGTCGCCGCTGGAAAGCTGAGTTGGTGTCGCGGCCTGCCAGCTTTTTCCTCCGTCCCCGGAGATACTCTGGAAGAAACGGCCGACCTTGGTTCTGAGCAACATCAGGATCCGGCTGTCGCATAGTTCTTGTACCACCGGTTCGGACGTGCCTCCAAAGCCTCCTAGATCGTCTTCGCCGGGCAGAGGCCACACCATGATGGAGCCTTCACTGCGCTCCCAGGAAGCCCCGTCGTCATCTGAGAAATAGGCGTAGCAACCGCTCATCTGGGGACGATGGCCATGTCCTTCCAGGCGGATCGGTTTGCCCTGATGA
>JAKZYH010000129.1:0-2844 GCA_047514575.1 Acidobacteriota bacterium
GGTCAACCTTCTCCTGTTCCTCGTAGCGCGGATGCTGCTGTGACTGCCGATAGACGTTCGAGGTGAGGATCAGACGCTGAATCCGCTTGATGCTCCAGCCACTATCCATGAATTGCCAGGCCAGCCAGTCGATCAGGTCTCGATGGGCGGTGCCACCGCCATTGTTGCCGAAATCGCTGGGTGTCGGGACCAGACCCTCGCCAAAATGGTATTGCCAGATGCGATTGACCATCACCCTGGCTGTCAGTGGATTTTCCCGGCTGGCGATCCACTTGGCCAGCAACTGCCGTCGGCCACCGGCCAGCCCTTGCAGATCCACGGCGTCGGAGTGTCCCGTACTGGCGCTGAGGAAGCCAGCCCTCACCTCTTTCCCTCTCAGCTTGTAATTGCCACCCTTCAGGACATACGTGGCAATGGTGTGGTGAAGGGGGGAGTCGGACACCAGGTGGGCCTTGGGTTGGTAGTAGTCAGGACTGTTGGGGTTGGCGAACCGCGCTCGCTGTCTTTGGATCAGTTTGAGCCGGTCCTTCTCCTCCTGGCTGTAGAGGGTATCTTTGGGAAAGGGTATCTTCCTGAGGTCCTCCCAAGCCCAGTCTTTCAGATCCTGTGAGGTCCGCATTGCCTGGTGTGCCGCTTCGCGTTGCTTCAGCTCCTCCTTGAACTCGTTTCCCAGCTCCTTCCGTCGAGAGAGCCGCTCTTCCCATTCTTGAGCCCTCTTTTTCCACAGCTCGGGCTGGAGGCGCGGCACCTCATACTGGTGGAAAGGCAACTCCTTCAGGTCGACGCTGGTTGGAGAAAAAAAGGCTTCGAGGCGGTAGTAATCTTCGGTGGGGATGGGGTCGTACTTATGGTCGTGGCAGCGGGCACAGCCCAGCGTCAATCCCAGGAAGACCGAGCCCGTGGTATCGACCACGTCGACGCTGAAGTCTCGCCGCACCTGTTCCCTCTCGGCCTCCACCTGGACCCATTGGCCCAAGAATCCCAGGCCGAGCTTTCCCTCATCGCCGTAGACACGAAAGGCGTCGCCGGCGATCTGCTCTTTGACGAAGCGGTCGTAGGGGCGATCTTGATTGAAAGCACGGATGACGTAATCCCGGTACCGCCACATATGGGGCCGGGGGTAATCGATGGCTCCGCCGCGGGTGTCGGAATAGCGGACCAGATCCAGCCAATGGCGGCCCCACCGCTCGCCATAGCGCAAGTCAGCCAGAAGCCTTTCCATCTCCTGTGCGTAGGCCTCCGCCGAGGGCTCCTTCAGAAACCGTTCCATTGCTTCCGCCGTGGGAGGCAGGCCGATCAGGCCAAAGTAGAGACGTCGCAGCAAACCGTGCTTGGACACCTGCGGCGCCGGCTCCAGTCCCTTCTCGTCCAGCCTCGCCAGAACAAAGGCATCGATGGGATTGTTGACCCATTCCTTGCGCTTGACCTGAGGAATCTCCGGTTCCACCACCGGGGTCCAGGGCCATCCCAGCTTCTTGGACTCCGGTTCGGCCTCAGCAACCGTCGCCGCCTCCATTTCATCAATCCACCTGGCTGTTCGATCGATCTCCTCCTCGGACAACGGCTGCCCACTGATGGGCATCCTAGGCTCTCTGGTTCCCCGCAAGCGCTGTATCAAAGGGCTTTCGCCACTGTTGCCGGGGATGATGGCAGGACCATCCAGAGCGCCCCCTCGAAGGATCGAGACCACGGTTTCGAGGACCAGTCCACTCTGGTTGGCTTGAGCGTTGTGACAGCTGGAGCAGTTGAGTTCGAACAGCGGTTTGATGTCCCTTTCGAACTCGACTGGGGCATTTCGCCCAACCCCGTCGAGGGTCCCCGGCCCTACCGCAACGATCATGAGGCCGAGAAACGTTCTGAAGACTTGGCTCTTCATGAGGAAGTTGCCCGAGGAAGAGAACCGAATAGGGTCCGACCCTATGCCAACTGGTCGCCGATGTCAATTTCAGGTTAGTCCCGCCCCTGGCTGCGAGCCCATTCGAGAAAGAAACTTTTCTGGGTTGACAGAGATCTTGCGTCACTCCGTGGGGAAGAGTTGTCCGACTCTCTCCTCGGAACTTGGGCTCATATCGCTGAGACGTCAAGTCGTTCGCGGCTCTGTCGGATCGCCGAGGGTTGATGGTGGACGATCGTTTGGAATTTGGTGCTTGTGACCAACACAGCACTTTCTTAACTCATTTCAGCTCAGTGTTTCTCAGTACTTATCAGATTGGAAAACTGGCAGTTAGCCTCTCCCCTCGTCTTTATCTCACTTTCTCTCAGTTCGCTCATTTTGGCTGGTCTTGTTAGAAAATGTTAGAAAACCGGCCTTTGATTTCCGACCGTGGTGTGGCACTGGGAAACTCTCGGCATTGACGTTTCGCAGGAGCCCGACGAATTGCGAAGCCCTTGATAGGCCCCCTATCCCTTAGAGCTTTTATAGTCCGATCTAGTCGCTCGGCACGTTCTCGAAAAGGGCACTGATCGCTTGGAGAATTGGCTCGAGGATTCTCTTGCGTATCTGTTCGCGATTCGTGCTGATGGTCCTGCCGTCCTCGACTTCTGTCGGCAGATGGTGGACTGCATTCTTAACTTCCGTTGCTTGATTGAACCACGGTTGGTAGCCCTTCGCCACGAGGTGCTTCTTCTTAAGAACTGGGCGTCGGCGTCACCCTGCTCTGCCTTCTCTCGAATCGAAGCGAGAACGGCCGCCAACGTTTAGCCCGGATTTCTCATCGGTCGTCGTAGCGAGGCGTCGCAGGCGCCGTCCTGGCAAGGCTTGCGACCGAGGCCCCCGCAGTCGTACTTTGACAGTACGTCGAGGAGGCCGACCGAGCATAACGTAGCCAGGGCGGATGATTGCGG
>JAKZYH010000130.1:0-4782 GCA_047514575.1 Acidobacteriota bacterium
TCTAGAATTTAGACCTCCAAAATGGCCGCCAGGAGCCGGGAAAAGGGTCGATTTTCCAACTTGCGCTTATTTTGGGTCTAGTGATTCGACGCCGGGACGGTTGATGCTCCAGATAAGGGCCCCCGTCAACGCATCACGAGCCCTGATGCGATCGGTGGGCATGTGATAGTAGTAGATCACGTTATTGGCAAGGAGTCCGTAGTCGATTCCTGGCGAAGACTCGGAGATCTCCCCGAGGGGGTCACCCGTATTGGGGTCGTAGACCCTTATCGTTCCACGGCCCCGACCGTTATCAGATAAGAATACGAATAGTTTGCCGTAGGCGAGGGCTATGGCGGGAGTATGCGAGAACGTCGCCAAGGTACCCTGGAAGCCAGATTCGGTGTTTTGCCAAAGAATGGCACCGGTCTGGGCGTTGAGCGCGCTGACGGTTGCCGTATCCCGCTCGTTCACGAAAACGTATTTTTCAGTCGCGATGATGTTGGAATGATCGCTTCCGACGCCAGGTGTGCTCCAGACCTCGGCACCCGTCATCAGATTCAAGGCATACAGCGTCCCTTCCGACCGCAGCACGTAGGCTCGTTCTCCAAACGCCGTGACCGGAGCCCTGGCCGTGGTGACGTTCCATTGCCAGAACAGGGTCCCGTCCATGGCGTCTCGGGCCACCAACCTGCTCTGTCCGTGGAACAGGGCGAGGTTGTCTGTTACGATCGGGAAGCGACCGGTCGTACTGCCTACTGAAGTGTCTTCCCAGAGCTCCACACCGGTGGATAAGACCACGCCCTTGACCGTGGTTGTTGCCGGTCCACCCAGCAGCACGACGCCGTCCGCATAAGCAGGTACGTAGGATAGTTGGTCGTCCCCGAGCGCGAATGCCCGAACCCACTGGCGAGCTCCAGCGAGGTTGTAGTTGTGATACTGAGTGGGTGTTCCAGATTCTCCCACCAGCAGA
Organism: Acidobacteriota bacterium; assembly: GCA_047514575.1. Classification (GTDB taxonomy): domain Bacteria; phylum Acidobacteriota; class UBA6911; order RPQK01; family JAJDTT01; genus CAUZIZ01. The sequence goes on from JAKZYH010000130.1 coordinate 953, forward strand.
GAGCCCTCGGTGACAGTGAGAGATTTCGCGCTGCTGACCTCGGTCAGTTCAACGGTATGGAACAACTCCAGAGGAGGTTTGAAATCCCCCATGTCCGAGTTGAGGTAGGTTCTTGCGTTGTTGTAGCCAGCCGTATACTGATCTCCCACATTCTGCCCGAGCGCGACCGGGGAACATAGGCACAGCATCAGAAGTAGACCGGTTCTCCTCATCATCTCGAATCCTCCCTTGGGATAGTTTTGGTTGTGTGCTCCACGTCGGAAACACGAAGTCATTGACTAATAGGGCCGACGCGTCGCTGCCGAAGCGTCGGAGAGCAACACGAGGCCGAATCGTCGAAGCTCGAAATCGCCACCATTCTCATCGTACTTCCAGGCTGGAAACATTAACTGGAAACATAAGGATGCAGGGTCGATCGGAAAAGTCGAAGCTGGGAATCATTCATCAATTCTATCAGAACCCCGGTGTCCAAATTCCGCCGCCGCCAGCCTTTGTTGCCAGGCAGGCCCAAAGAAGTGCTGAGGGGTCTCAGCAGATCTGACACCGACGGCCTGTTCCCAATGTGGGAACGAACGTCATGGGACGCCTTCCCCTCGGTCTGCTAGAATCGGCCCTGGCGGGCCACTTTCGAGACATGCAACCCAATCAACTTCCGATTCCCTCTCACTTCGAGTCTGGCAGCGTGGCTTCGGTGTGGCGTGTACCCTACCAGGAACGCGCATCTCAGGCCCAGGATTGGAGAAGAAGGCACCAGCTCCAGCCTTCGAGCAGCGACAAGGTCAGGGTCTGCCTGGTCGCTATAGACGTGCAGAACACGTTCTGCCTACCCGACTTCGAGCTGTTTGTGGCAGGTCGATCGGGAACCGGTGCCGTGGACGACAATCGGCGCTTGTGTAAGTTCATCTACCGCAATCTTGCAGTGATCACCCAGGTGTACCCCACGCTGGATACGCATCAGGCGATCCAGATCTTTCACCCGATCTTTCTCATAGACCGTAACGGCCGGCATCCGGCTCCTTATACTCGTGTGTCCATGGAGGACGTGCAACAGCATCTTTGGCAGGTCAACCCGTCTGTCTGTCGCCAACTTGGGATGAGTGAGGAAGAGGGATATAAACACCTCCTCCACTACGTGATGGCGCTGCGGGAAGGCGGGAAATACGAGCTGTCGGTCTGGCCTTATCACGGTCTTCTGGGTGGTATCGGCCATGCGCTCGTCGCATCGGTCGAAGACGCCATTTTCTTCCATAGCCAGGCAAGGCAGAGTCAGCCGGCCTTCCAGATCAAAGGCAACAATCCGTTGACCGAGCACTACTCGGCACTGAGTCCCGAGGTACTTGACGGCCCCGATCGCAGAGTTCTGGCAGCGACCAATGCGGACTTTCTCCAGGCTTTGCTAGGTTTCGACGTGATCATCATCGCGGGACAGGCCAAGAGTCACTGCGTGGCTTGCACCCTCGAGCACCTCCTGCAGGATCCCCTCTTTGGTGGGGCAGGTCTTGCCGAAAGAGTCTATCTTCTAGACGACTGTACCTCCGCGGTGGTGGTGCCTGAAGTTGTCGACTACACGGACGAGGCCGAGGCAGCGTTTGCCAGGTTCGCGGACGCCGGGATGCATCGGGTCCGTTCCACCGATCCCATCGAAAGTTGGCCAGCCATGGCGCTATGAGCGGGGTTCGCCCTCGGACTGTGAGCACAGAGAGCCAACGGCGATCGCCGGATCATTCAGGAAGAAGCTCTGGTCTTCTCTAATAACGAACATGGATAGCACCGTGACCGTTGTAGGATGGGCACTCTTGCCCGTCGGGGCGTTTGTGCTGTCACTGCGTGGGGAAGAGTTCTCCAGCTCTCTCCTCGGCACTTGGGCTCATATTGCTGACAAGTCAAGCCGTTCGTGGCTCTGTTCAACTCAGGGATCCATGCCGCTGACCGCTTGGCCCGTTCGCTTCACTGTCCGGGGAGCAGAGACGTGAGACCTGCGACCTGCGACTTGCAACCTCTTCTTCGAGCCTAGATGCTCTTCAATAGTTTCCACTACCTGCTGTTCCTTCTCCTCGTCATCTTCACCATCGAGGCTACCAGGCGGAGGAATGTCCAGCATCTGGTGCTACTGCTGGCCAGCTACTATTTCTACTGGACCTCTTCCGCCTCTCTCGTCCTTCTCTTGCTGTACTCGAGCTATCTCGATTTTTTTTGCGGACGTGCCATTCACCGAGCCCAGAGTCAACGCCAGAAAAGACTGTTCCTTTGCCTCAGTCTGGTCGGGAATCTGGGTGTGTTGGCCTACTTCAAGTACACCAACTTTGCTCTCAGTAGCGTCCGAGCTCTCCTCGATGCGGTCGGCTGGAAGTCCCGCCTCGGACCCCTGGAGATCTACCTTCCGATCGGAATCTCGTTCTACACCTTTCAGAGTATGAGCTACAGCCTGGACATCTATTTCGGAAAACTGGCCCCGGTCTCTTCCCTTCGGCAGTTCGCACTCTACGTTTCTTTTTTCCCTCAGTTGGTCGCCGGACCGATCGTCAGGGCCCGACACTTTTTACCGCAGTTGTTGAATCCGGTAGTCCTCGATCGGGAGAATCTGAGACCCGGGTTGACTCTGATCCTTTACGGACTGATCAAGAAGGTCTGCATCGCGGACAACCTCTCCGGTTTCGTCCAATCCACCTTCGGCGGAGAGCTGACCTCTGACTCACTACTGGTTTTCATCGGAGCCACAGCCTTTGCAATTCAGATCTATTGCGACTTTTCCGGTTACACCGACATAGCGATCGGATCTGCTCGAATCCTTGGCTTCAAGTTTCCGGACAACTTCGCCCACCCTTATTTTTCCAGCAGCATCTCGGAGTTCTGGCAGCGATGGCACATCAGTCTGTCGACCTGGCTGCGGGACTATCTGTACATCCCACTGGGAGGGAATCAGAAGGGTAGGGGGCGCCAGCTACTCAACCTGATGATCACGATGCTGCTGGGAGGACTTTGGCACGGAGCGGCCTGGCACTTTGTATTGTGGGGTCTTTACCAGGGTTTCCTGCTGTGTGTCCACAAGTTTGTGGTCGCCGACAGGCCCCTCCTGTCACACTCGAGGTGGATTCCCCTGAAGATTCTGGTCACGTTCTACCTGACCTGCGTCGGATGGCTGATTTTCATCACTCCAGACCTCCAGAATCTGCTCTTCTACCTCAGGAAGATGTGTTTCCTGGACTTTACGACCTCAGGTGCCGCCAACCTCATCCAGAGCGAGCCGCTTGTCCTTTTCTTGATGGCTGTTTTTGTCGTCGCCCACACTATCAGCTATCTGCTGGGTGGCCTTTCCCGAGTCTTTGCCATGCTGGGGCCACCGGCGTGGGCCGCGGGTTTTTTGGGCAGTCTTCTGATTCTCTATCTTCTGGCGGCAGGGCAACAAAGCTTCATCTATTTTCAGTTCTGAAGAAAGGATTCGGTACAATTGCTTCGATGCCGGAGAGCGAGGAAGCAGACGGCCGACCCTGCAACGAGGCGAGTTTAGAAGACCGGAGGATCGGCTTGCTGGTTCCCTCTGTTGGCTCGGTAGCCGCAGAATCCTGCCACACCCATCTCCAACTCCATACCCAATAGGGGCTCCTGGACCTGAGTATTCATCCTGATGCGGATCATCTGCTGCCTCCTCACCCTTTCCTTTTGGACACCGGTCTTGGCGCTAGAAGGTCGAGTCGTCTTCCCTGACGGGAGCCCGGTAGCCGGTGCACAGGTTCTGATCCTGGGACAGAGCTCCTCGACCAGGACAGACAGTGGTGGGAACTTCAGTTGGCATCCGGGTCCCAAGGTCCCGTTCGAAGTCCAGGTCATCC
>JAKZYH010000131.1:0-13614 GCA_047514575.1 Acidobacteriota bacterium
TCTCCAGCAACTGAGCGCGCCACGAAAGCAGCCCATCAAGTTCTTTGGTCATCTCGCAACCTCCTGAGAGGTATTATACTCTCAGAAATGTGTCAAGAAACATGGCTCTCGGGCAAAACCCACTTCTCTGACGCAGGCCCAAAGACAAACCACCCAGAGATTTCCACGGATGCCTGTGGTATACTGCCTTCACCCACCTCTCAATTTTTGGAGTTCGATTCGATGAAGGTGATCAAAATTGCCCAGGGGCCTCCACCCACCGTGACGGTGGACGCGACCGTTCTCGAAGCGGTGTGGAGCATGCAGAACGCGCGCACCGGTGCGACGGCGGTTCTTGAAGGCGAGCAGCTCGTGGGCATTTTCTCAGAGCGTGATGTGATGTTGCGAGTAGTTGCAGCTCAGCGTGATGCAGCAGCTACCAAGGTCCAGCAGGTCATGACCTCTCCCGTCAAGTCGGTTACCGAAGAGCAGGATGCTGGAGACGCTCTCGAACTCATGGTTTCCAACCACGTGCGGCATCTTCCCATTCTCGACGATCAGGGAGGCTTGACAGGACTCATCTCTATTCGGAATTTGCTGCAGCATCATGTCGAGGAACTGGCGGATCAACTGAATTCGCTGGAATCCTACTTCCTGGCAGACGGACCTGGAGGCTAGACCCCAAGGGGAGAATCCCACGTCCCAAGCACGACAATTCCCAATACCGGATTAGAATGTGGACAGCTTGATCAGGATTCGGAGGATCTAGAATGTGGAATTCACTCAAACCCTTAGGGTTGTTGGTTGCAACACTTCTGCTGTTGGGCGGCCCGTCGATCTTTGCCGCAGACCGTGGCACTACCGCGATCACGCTGGGAGGCAAATCAGTTTCGATCGACTACGGCCGGCCGACTCTGCGGGGAAGAGACCCCAATCAGCTGATCGGCGTCGGTCAGGTGTGGAGGCTAGGGATGAACCAGGCCACCACGCTCACCACCGAAGGGGATCTCAAGTTTGGAGACCTCGAAGTTCCCCAGGGCTCCTATAGTCTCTTCGCCAAGAAGACCGGTGTCGAAGCCTGGGATTTGATTTTCAATAAAGAGACCGGCCAATGGGGCACCCAGCGCGACGCAAGCAAGGATCTGGGTTCGGTCCCTCTCACCGTAGAAGCAGCAACAGACAGCGTCGAACAGTTTGCAATCGAGCTGTTGCCCGAGGGTCAGTTTTTCATGAGCTGGGGGACCCTCAGGGTAACGGCGTCGTTCGCGGCGGACTGATATTCTCGCAGGTGGCCGAGCACCAGTGTAGACCACCAATCACGGTTGCTGACTACGTCTCCCCAATTCTTTTCTGACTTGCTATACTACCAGCGCCCTTAAACGCCTTCTTGACGAGAAAGTGGATGCCAAGTAAGACGGAGCTAGATATGAAGGACGGAAAACTCATCGTATTGACGGCACCTCTAACCGAGATGATTGACCATGCCGGATATTTCATCCAAATGGCGATGGCTTCTTTGCCAGTGTGGATGGAAGGCGTGCTGAATCGGAAGTACCCGGCGTGGAAACAAGCCAAACGAGCCAGCGACGGTACTGCCCAGGCCGCTCCGGCTGGACTTCGGATCCTCGAGAGGGTGATGGGGAAGGAGTTCGGGGCAGAGAATGTGATCGTTTGCTACCCCGAGGATCTCGAAAATTTCATTGGACCGAACACCCGAATCGTAGCGGTCTCTACTCATAATCCCCATGGGGTAACCTTTGCTGCTGGAGTCTATACGTCCATCTTCGGAAGCTCCAAGCAGCCGATAAACTCCTTCTACTCGGACCTCATGTTCGAGATAATCAGAAATAATCCTCATCGATCGAACTACAAGGTTGTCGTGGGGGGGTCTGGAGGCTGGCAGATAAACCAGACCGGTTCTGCGTCCAGTTTGGGTGTGGATTGTGTCGTCGAGGGACGTAGCGAGTCCGAGGACACGATGGAGCTCTTTCGAAAGGCCGTTCGAGGCGATTCGTTGGAAGCGCAGGTCGATGTTTCCCACCCCAGCGATCCAAACGCAATCCTGTTTCCGGAAAAGGCAACTACGTTCGGGGTAGTTGAAATGACCACTGGCTGTGGTCGTCGTTGCCAGTTCTGCGTGCCAGATCTCAACCCTCAGATCGCGCTGCCGAGAGAAAGGATGATGGAGGCGGTCGAGGCGAACGTGGCCAACGGCAACAAGCAGATCTCATTGGCCACCGAAGATATGTTCATTTGGGGACAGGTAGGCAGCAAGACGCCGTTCTTTTTCCCCAATAGAGAGGCTTTGTTGGATCTCTATCGAGATGTGTCCAACTACCCGGGAGTCGAGGAGTGCGTCCTCAGCCACTCTACGATGGCTCCTGCCGTGGTGGACCCCGAGCTGATCCGGGGGTTGTCCGACATCCTTCTGGACAAGAGTCCTATCCGGCTTCCCAATCTCAGCTCACACCCGGAGAAGAGAGCCCTGGTCCCTTTGATAGGGTTCGAGACCGGCTCGATTCGCATGGCTAAGGAAGTGATGCCCAGTAAGGGGGTTCCGTTCCGTATTGAGGACTGGCCGAGTGTGATGTTGAGAGGGCTGGAGATCCTCAACAAGAACAACTGGTTTCCCATGCTGACGCTGATGGTGGGGAATCCTGGTGAGACCGATGATGATGTAAAAGCAACCTTGGATCTGATCTACGAAATGGAGAGGCGAGGACTCTTCGGGTTCTTGATCCCCTCGGTATTCACACCTTTGGCCGGGACCAAGATGGAAAAGGGTAAGGGAGTTGCCAAGACTCGAGATCTTTCCAGGCTTCAGTGGCAGCTGATGATGAGGTGCTGGAAATTGAATCTCCGGCCTGGGTTGTACAGCTGGTGGGGCCCCAGCGCCTTCAGGCTAGGTGCTCTTGCGGTCTGGGCCGTGCGTCTACGCAAGACCAACGGCCCAAATTTTAAATGGCCTATGTTCGATTTCGCCAGCGCACTCCCACAAAAGCTGATGTACCGAATGGGCAAACTCTACCCGGGAAAACCTTTGGAAATCAAAACCCGAGCGGAGCTCCTGGCATCCATAAGACCCAATCAATGGCAATACCTCAAAGAGGATACCGGCGACTTCCCAGGACCCGTAGTAAAGCAGGAGCCGGTAGCGATGGCAGCGACACTATAAGGACCGACGCGGCACGCGTTGTATAGGGAGCGACGACAAACATGGGTGGAACCAAGACCGATCACAGCTTCGAGCTCAACCCGGATCAAGTAGAGTGGCTAAAGGAGATGGCGGAAAAGCACAGCCTTCCCGATGAGCACAAGGCTCTGAGGGTTCTCCTGGACTACGCCAAGGTTGAGGCAGACCAGGAACAGGTTTTTACTGAATTCCGCTGTCTGCACTGCTGAGTTGACGCAAAATCCAAGAGACAAGATACAAACAAATCTCAGATTCCAAGCACCAAACTCCAAACAAGATTCCAGACGATTGAGGCTGAGAACCAATCTGGCGCACGGAATTCGTTTGTATCTTGGAATTTGGTGCTTGGAACTTGTTTGTATCTTGTAACTTGTATCTTGGAATTTTCCCTCAAGATAGCCCTGTAATCGCCCCCGTCTCGGTATCGACGTCGATTTCCCGAAACGCCGGACGCGAGCCTGTACCCGGTAGTAGCTTGATCTCGCCCGCCACCGGGACCACCAGACCAGCACCCCTGTAGATGCGGACATCCTCGATAGGCAGCTCCCATTCGGTTGGGCGGCCCTTCAGGTTGGGGTCGTGGGAAAGACTGAGGTGTGTCTTGGCGATACAGGTCCCTAATTGCCGCGACTCGGGCTCGGCCTCGAGCCTTTTCATGATCTCCAGGGCCTTCGGAGAGTAGCTGACTCCCCGGGCACCGTAGAGTTCCCGCGCGACCATCTCGACTCGCTCCGTCAGCGAAGTCTCGAGTCCGTACAGAAAACCGAAGTCATTCTGCTGCGAGCAAGCCGAGATGACTACCTCGGCGAGCTCGACGGATCCCTCTCCTCCCTTTAGCCAATGGTCGGATACTGCAAAGTGAGCACCCGCAGACTCCGCCGTCCGACGGACAATGGAGCGTTCATTCTTGGTATCTGCCAGGAAGGAGTTGAGGCACACAATGGGTTGGATCCCGCTCCGCTTGACCACGTCGATATGCGCGGTGAGATTGGTGCATCCTTCCTCAAGAAAGCCCAGATGCTCCTTGGAATAGACCTCGTCCAGTGGCACCCCCGGACGGACTCTGGGGCCGCCTCCGTGAGTCTTCAACGCCCGAATAGTGGCAACGATGACGACCGCGCTGGGCCTGAGTCCGGAGACGCGGCACTTCAGATTCCAGAATTTCTCGTATCCGATGTCGGCACCGAACCCGCTCTCGGTCACCAGATAGTCGACCAGACGTGTACCGATCAGATCGGCGATGATCGAGCTTTGCCCCAGGGCGATATTGGCGAACGGACCCGCGTGGACAAAAACCGGCTGGCCCTCGATCGTCTGCAGCAGATTGGGGTTGATCGCCTCTGCCATCCAGGCGCACATGGCGCCGTCGACTTCCAGATCGGCGGTCGTAATCTCGCCGCCGCTTCTGTCATAAGCCACCACGATCTTTGCCATCCTCTTCCGGAAATCGGGCAGGTTCCTCGCGACTGAAAGGATGGCCATGATCTCGCTGGCGGCGGTGATCAGGAAACCTGATTCGATCTCGACGCCGTCGGTCTTGCCCCCCCTGCCGATCGTTATGTGTCTCAGGGCCTGAGCACAATAGTCGATGGCCCAGTGCATTGAGACCCTTGCGGGATCGATGTCTAGGCGCTTCAGTTGGAGTCCTCTCAGCCGTTCGTCGTCGTAGTTGCGCTCGTGCTGCATACGCGCGGTCAGCGCCACCAACGCCAGGTTGTGGGCGTTGGTGACCGAATCGATGTCCCCGGTGAGCCGGACTGAAAGTGGACCGAGCGGAATACACTGCGCCAGCCCACCTCCGGCACCGGACCCCTTGATGTTGAAGGTGGGTCCGCCGCTGGGCTGCCGAATGGTTGCTGCGGCTCGTTTGCCGATGTAGCCCAGCCCTTGTAGTAGGCCCATGCAGGTGGTGGTCTTTCCTTCACCCAGAGGAGTTGGCGTGATGCCCGAGACGTTGATGTAGTGTCCCCTCGGCGTCTGCTCGAGACGCTCCAATACCAGAGAATGGTCCACCTTGGCCAGGAACCTTCCCATGGGAATGAGCTCGTCATCCTGCAGTCCGAGATCCTGGGCCAGTTGAGCCGGAGACTTCATGTCTCTCTCGGCCGCCTGTGCGATTTCCCAATCCTTGAGTCTGGTTGGGTCAAGCTTCATCTTGTTCCCTGCCATCCCTACCCTGAAGGGCTTCGGTACCCGCCTCGAGCACTCGAATGATGCGATCCACATCGTAGACACATCCCTTCCAGGTGCCCCCGCTGACGGACTGTAGAGCGGCCCACAATCTCGTGTCATCGGGCAGATGAGGATGCGCTCGCAGTCCAGGATAGGGAGTCCGCGATCTCAGGAGCTTCTCGCTCTCTGTCGCGGAGTACCTGGCCCCTCCGGATCCAACGAGGTTGATGCTTCCCTCTAATCTCTTGCGGTCGATCACGATTTCAAGCATATCCCCATCACGCAATCGACCGATGGGTCCTCCTGCCAGTGCTTCTGGCCCCACGTGTCCTACACAGGCGCCGGTCGAGACTCCTGAAAAGCGGGCGTCGGTAATGACTGCAACTGTCTTCCCCCAGGGGATGAATTTGAGGGCAGATGTTACTTGGTAGATTTCCTCCATTCCCGAACCTGAAGGTCCGCCGCCAACCAGAACCAGGACGTCTCCAGCTTCCAGGGGACGCTCGGTCAATCCCTTGATTGCTTCGACCGCCGCACGTTCCGAGGTGAAAATTCGAGCTGGGCCTTCGTGACGATACACGCTTTCTTCGTCAATCAGTGTGGGGTCGATAGCGGTGGCCTTGATTACGGCACCTTCCGGAGCAATGTTCCCGGATGGGAAAACCAGCGTGCTGGACAATCCGTTCTTCCGAGCCCGATCAGGATCCATGATTACCAGATCCGGATCGACTTCTCCGGCACTCGCCAGCGTGTCGCGAGCCTCTCGGCGTCGATCGCTTTCCTTCCACCAGTCGAGCACCTCTGAGAGTTTTTCTCCGGAAGCGGTCATTACTTCCTCGTCCAACAAGCCAAGCTCTCGCAGATGAAGCATGACTTCAGGGACTCCTCCGGCCATGAACACCTGGACTGTAGGATGGTTGCGTGGGCCATTGGGCAGCACGTCCACCAATCGTGGAGTACTCCGATTGATGCGACCCCAGTCCTCTACGGTGGGCAAGTGAAGACCGGCGGCATGAGCGACAGCTGGCAGGTGAAGCAACAGGTTGGTCGAGCCCCCGAATGCGGCGTGGACCAACATGGCGTTCTCCAGGGCTCTCTGCGTCAGTATCTTCGAAAGCGGAATCTGCTCGGCGCAAAGGTGCAGAAGGGCGAGGGCCGAGCGCCGCGCCATATCGGTCCAAACGGGTTGACCGGACGGGCTCAGTGCGCTGTGCGGAAGTGCCATGCCCAGCGCTTCTGCGACCACCTGAGCTGTGGCCGCCGTGCCCAGGAACTGACACCCTCCGCCTGCCGAGCCACAAGCCCGGCAGCCCATGGTCGCCGCGTAGTCCAGGCTGATCAGGTCGTGTGAGAACCTGGCGCCAATCGTCTGCACAGTCCCAGCGTCCTCGCCGTCCGCTGTCGGCAACGTCACTCCGCCAGGAACCAGTATCCCAGGCAAATCGGTGCAGCCAGCCAAAGCTAGCATCATCGCCGGCAACCCTTTGTCACAGGTGCCGACGCCCATGATCCCTTTTCGAGTAGGGAGCGATCGAATCAGGCGACGCAGCACGATGGCGGCATCATTCCGATAGGGGAGGCTATCCATCATTCCGTCAGTTCCCTGACTGCGCCCGTCGCAAGGATCGCTGCAGTAGGCGGCGAAGGGGAGAGCTCCTCTCTCTCGCAGGGTTTCGGCTGCCTCCCGCACCAGTAGCCCTACCTCCCAGTGTCCGGTGTGGTACCCCAAAGCAACCGGTTCCCCGTCGTTCCCCCGGAGCCCTCCCAAGGTACTCAGAATGAGATAGGGGTCTCGGCCGGCCTCCTCAGGCCTCCATCCCATGCCGACGTTCTGAGTCATTCCAAAGAGATTGCCGCTGGGTTCTTGCAAAAGCATCTCTTCCGTCATCGGCAACTTCCCGGGCGTGGTTTCGCCGGTCATCCGAGTTCGATGAAGCGACTGACTCGAGCCACGTAGCTCGTCCAAAGAAGGCAATCGTATTTTGTTCATGGCTAGGGTCGGTTCGTTGGTTGAAAAGAGAAGTCTGACAGGGCTTGACGTTTCAGGTGCCCAACTCTAATGGGATCGACTACTACTGGTCAAGGGACAAATGCCGGAACGCTGGAGTGTGGCAGGGTACTAGTGCTTCTGTCGAAGCTTGACCGCGATACGGTGCTCCGGTATCGTCCTGGAAAAGACAGGCATCCAAGAGACACCTCACTAGCTACCCGGGAGGGATCAGTGTCACAGACTACAAGAGTTCCACTCAGCATCAAACAAGGACAGGAAAGGTACGATCGGGCCAAGGCCATATTCCCGGGTGGAACACAGTTGTTCGGGAAGCGTCAGGAGATGTCTGCACCCCAACAGTGGCCCCCATATTTTTCAGAGGCCCGAGGGTGCGAAACGGTGGATCTGGATGGTAATCGCTATGTCGACATGTCCATGGCCGGCATCGGAGCCACCTTGTTGGGCTACGCCGACCCGGACGTCACCGAGGCTGTCGTTCAACGGATCAAGAACGGCTGTATGTGTAGTCTCAACCCCCCTGACGAGGTTGAGCTCGGTGAGCTGCTGCTCGAGATCCACCCCTGGGCTGAGATGGCGAGGTTAGGACGCCTGGGCGGGGAAACTATGATGATCGCAATCCGGATTGCCCGGGCTCGGACTGGCCGGGACAAGATCGCCTTTTGTGGTTACCACGGATGGCACGACTGGTATCTGGCTGCGAATCTGCAGGTGGAAAGTGAGGCCGACTCGGATCGTCTGGGCGGAGGCCACCTGATGCCGGGACTGGAACCGGCTGGAGTGGCGTCGGGCCTGGCCGGGACGGCGATGCCCTTCACCTACAACAAAATTGACGAACTCAAGGCCATCGTCGATGAGCACGGCACCAGTCTGGCCGCCGTCGTCATGGAGCCAACCCGTAACTTCGATCCTGACTCGGGGTTTCTGGAGAGCATTCGAGAGTTGGCCAACAGCTGTGGGGCGCGCCTCATCATGGATGAGATCACGATCGGCTGGAGGTTGGGCCTGGGAGGAGCCCACCTGCGTTACGGTCTTGAGCCCGATCTGGCCGTATTCGCCAAGACTACAGGAAACGGGCACCCCATCGCGGCGGTGATAGGCAATGCCGACACCATGCAAGCGGCGCAGAACACCTTTATCTCGAGCGCACTCTGGACCGAGGCCGTAGGTCCGGCCGCAGGTGTAGCAACGATCAAGAAATTCATGAGTCACGATGTGCCAGCTCACGTCAGCCGGATCGGGATCAAGGCCCGTGCTGGGCTCGAGCAGATCGCAGCAACCCACAGCGTCCCCTTCGGCTGCAGTGGTCATCCTGCCCTGACCTTCTTCGCTTTCGACCATCCCCAGGCCGCAGCGATCCAGACCCTGTGGACGGTGCGGATGCTGGAGAGAGGATTTCTGGCAGCAGGCGGCTTCTACCCCACCTATGCCCACCAAGACGAGCACGTGGAACAATTTCTGGAAGCCTGCGATCCCGTCTTTGCCGAGTTGGCAGCTGGCATCAGGGACGGAGACGTTGAGCAGCGCATCGGCGGACCGGTCAAGCACACCGGTTTCAGGCGGTTGACCTAGTCAGTCGACAACGGTGGCCAGATGATCTGCCCCGATTGCGCGACCACTGCGAACAATTGACGATCAAGTTCGATCTCAATATCATAAGAATCAACTGGGGGGCATCGATGAGAAACAGGCTTATTGCTGCAACGTTTATGATTGCTGTAGTTTCGGTGGGGATGGCGCAGTCCCGGGGACGGTCCGGCCATTTTGGTGGTCATACCGGGGGATCTGCCTTCTTTGGTCACGTCATCAGAAACCAGATCGGTATCTTTTCCCTTTCTCCTGGCTCTGGCGGCCTCGGCCTCGGTTTGTCCCGACACCGATCTAGGTCCCTGTTCCATCACGGTCGTCGTTCGGTGTTCAGTCACCAATTAGGTGGCCTTGGTCGGGATGGCTACGGAGTTTACGGGAGTGGTTTTCTCACCTGGCCCTGGAACGACACAGACCAGCCAACGGACACAGACCGTTTCGTGGAGAGTTGGAAGGATCAAGATCCGTTCGAGAACAGAGCGAGCTCTGGATTCTCCCAATCAGCACTTCTTCAAGAAGGGATGAACGCAGAAGAAGTGGTCCAGGCGGTAGGGTCTCCGGCAGAGAGATTTCGGCTGGGACAACGCGAGACCTGGAAGTACTCGAGCTATTCCCTCGTGTTCGAGCAAGGTGAGCTGAAGCAGATCCGGTAACCAGGGAAGGGGCTTCGCAGGCGCGAGTCCCCAGGGTTCTATCCCTGGCGTCAAGTCATCAACAAGAAGTCTAGAAAAAGGGGATTTTGCTGATGAGAAAATTTCTCTTGTGCTCAATTTTCCTGGTTGCTTTTTCGAGTCTCAATCTGGTCGCACAAAAGAAGCGTGTAGCCATCGTCGACTTTGATTTTGGCACTGTTCAGAATTGGTGGGGCGGCAACTGGGACATCGGTAAAGGAATCGCGGATATGGTCGTCAACGAGCTGGTGAACGACGGCACCTATTCCGTGATCGAACGAAAGAGGATGGACCTGGTAATGGCCGAGCAGAACTTTTCCAACAGCGACCGCGCCGATTCTAGCTCCGCTGCCAAGATTGGCAAGCTTCTGGGTGTAAACGGGATGGTCGTGGGGTCAATCACGCAGTTCGGTACCGAGAAGAAGGGCTTCAGCGTGGGCGGTATTGGAGGAAAATTTGGCCGCGGATTCGGCGGTGGCAAAATCGGAACCCAGAAAGGGATCGCTAATGTAAAGCTTACCGCTCGCATCGTCGACATCAACACGGGTGAGATTCTGGCCTCCAAGACCGGGGAAGGAACGTCCAAGCGAAAGGGTCTGATGCTCGGAGGCGGAGGTGGCGGAGGTGGCGGCTTCGGAGCGGGCGGCATCAGCATGACCAGTAGCGACTTCCGCGAGACCATTATTGGCGAAGCCACCGAAGCTGCAGTGAAGGATCTGGCAGCGCAGCTAATCGAGGATTACGGGAAGCTGCCCGATGTCGAGTATGTTATCCGTGGCATGGTTGCCGATGTCGACGGATCCAGCCTCATCCTCAATGTGGGAAGCGGTGCGGGAGTCAAGGCCGGCGACACTCTGAAGATCCTGCGCGTGAAGCGCACCGTCAAGGATCCCGCCACCGGAAAGGTCCTTCGCGAGATCACCACCTCTCTGGGAGAGGCCAGGATCGACGAGGTGGATGAAGGCTCCTCGATGGCGACTATTATTTCTGGGTCTGACGTAAAGGTCGGGGACCTGGTCAGGAACTAGTTCTCGGTTGTTTTTGGGCCCAAGCTCTTTAGCAATCGACGGAAATCCGGTATATCTTTACGGGCGGTCCTAGCGGCCGCCCGTTTCTTTTTTGCGAGAACCCTAAGGAGAGTTTTTCAATGAAAATGTTTATTCAGGGAGAGTGGGCGGATGCCGCCAACCAGATTCAGGTCAAGAACCCATTTGATGATTCTGTGGTAGACACGGTGCCCAGGGGGAGTGCGGCCGATGTCGATGCGGCCATCGCCGGGGCCGTCGAGGGTGCCAGGATCATGCGAGAGATGCCCGCCTACGACCGGGCTCAGATCCTCTTCGCCACCGCCGCTTTAATGATTGAACGCGGTGAAGACCTGGCTCGCACGATTAGCTCTGAGGAGGGGAAGATTCTAGCGGAGGGTCGGTTCGAGGCCAGTCGTGCCGCGGAGATCATCCAGCTCTCGGGAGAAGAAGCCAAGCGTCTGACCGGCGAGGTGCTTCCTCTGGACGCAGCCCCTGGGGGAGCAGGTCGGTTCGGATTTACTCTTCGGGTCCCCTGTGGGGTAGTCGCCGCCATAAGTCCCTTCAACTTTCCGCTGCACCTGGTGTGTCACAAGGTAGGACCTGCCCTGGCAGCGGGCAATTCAGTGGTCATCAAGCCTGCCACCGATACCCCCCTTTCCGCTCTGAAGCTGGTGGAGTTGTTGCTGGAGGCTGGACTGCCTCCCCAGGCTGTCGCCTGTGTCACCGGACCCGGGGGAGAGGTGGGCGATGTCCTTTCCGGAGACAAGCGGGTTCGCAAGATCAGCTTCACGGGGAGCTACGAGGTCGGTGAGCGAATCTGCAAAGTGGCAGGGATGAAGAAGGTCACCATGGAGTTGGGTTCGAACGCGCCTTTGGTCGTCATGGACGACGCCGATCTGGACAAGGTGGCTGCCGCCACGGTGACGACCGGCTTCTCCAACGCGGGTCAAGTCTGTATTTCCGCTCAGCGGGTGCTCGCAGATCGTAAGGTCTACGACGATTTTCTGGGTCGCCTCAAGTCAAAGGTCGAGGCTCTGAATGTGGGTGACCAATTGGACGAAGAGATCACCATGGGTCCCATGGTTCGGGAGAGCGACGCCATCCGAGTTGGCGATTGGATTCAAGAGGCAGTGGGAGGCGGCGCCCGGCTGATCACGGGAGGTGATCGTAACGGAGCAGTGCTGCAGCCCGCCATTCTGGCCGAGGTCGACCCAGACATGCGAATCAGCCGGGAAGAGGTCTTCGGTCCTGCGGTCGCCGTCAGCCATTTCAGCGACGCCGACGAAGCCATTGCCAGTGCCAATGACACCCGCTACGGGCTTTCTGCTGCGATCTTCACACAGGATATCGATCGCGCCCTGCGCTTTGCCCGCGAAGTCGACAGTGGCAACATCCACATAAACTGGGGACCGCAGTGGCGCGCTGATTTCATGCCCTACGGGGGTCTCAAGGACAGCGGAATCGGCAAAGAAGGTCCCAAGTACGCTGTGCAAGAAATGACCGAGCTGAAGATGGTGGTAGTCAACCTACAAGGATAGTGGGGTGGCCCTAGACAGCTCCCGATGTCCTCAGTCGGTAGAGTGAGACAACTATCGCCAAGTAGCAAAGCGTGATCAGGGAGTACGACATGAACAGGGCGTAACCACTCCTCCCTAGGACATCGTAGAGACTGAGGCCTATCGCAAGGAGTGCAGTGCCGGTTACGAGCTTCGACGCCGCTGAAAGGTCGCGAAAGTAGTTGATGAGACATATGATGGCAGGTGTCGAGAGCAGCAGTGTATAGTCCCAGCCGGAGGGTGAGAAAAGCGGAATCAGGGTCAGCAAGAGCGAGATCTCGAGATACTCTGGAAAGGCTCGGTCCGCACGCTTCCAAAAGACGACCACAAAGACGGTGACAAGTAGGGCGATCGTCACCATCGACAAGGCGAGCGCGCCACTGCCTATCTCCAGCCATTTTGAGTACATGCCGAGGATAGACACGCTGTCCTGGGAGGTGAGATTCGGAATTGTCGTGCCGAATGTGCTTTTCACCCATCCCAGCAGGAGACGGAGGTTTCCGTCCAGGCCGTAGAGAAGACTTGGCAGAAAGAGCACCAGTAGCAGGACCGCGCAAAGGGTAAGGAACGAGTCGGCCCGTCGCCTGAGTGCCAGATACGGCAGAAAGATAACTGCGTAGGGCTTGGCCACAATAGCGAAGCCTAGGAGCAGTCCCGCCCAGGTCTCTTTCCCTGACCTTATCTGTCCCAGGGCCAGAAGGACCAGCGCCAGCATCAGAAGATTGCTCTGGCCCAGGGTCAGTTCGTGTCCGAAGAACTTGGCCACTACGACCAGGGTCAACAGGATCAGGATCCAAGCGGGTTGAAGATGCCGCGGAAGCAGTCGCCAGCATCAGAATAGGATCAGGAAGATGAGTCCCACCGAGAGTGCGTACCAGAGCATCTTGGCAAGTGGCAGGGAGAGTGCCGACAGAGGGGAAACTGCCAGCGCAAACGCAGGCAGACACTTGAACTGGTAGTGCCCATCTTCAGGTCGATAGAGGGACTCTGCTGCGATCGCTCTCGTCCCCGCCTGCCAGTACACCTCGAAGTCTCGCATCTTGTGCTGGATCTTGGTCTGAAACAGAAGCCCAAAGAGGACGACCAGCACCGGTGTCAAGAGGCCAAGGAAGATATTCTGCTTCGATATTCTCAAAGTACTGGCTCGAATCTTTCGGGTCCAGTTCCAGACTAGTTCGACCCCCAGACGCGCTGGCCCCATTCGGGAAAGAAACTCAGGTTCCCTCTCCTATGATCCTCCCTAGCACCCCTGACAGAGCCGTGACCGTGAGGGAGCGGGATCCGACATCCCGATGTCGGAAATGATGCGCCCCGGGGACGGAAATGTGCTCTGGTTGATCAAGTCAATGAGGATCCGATCTGTGATCGGGTCCCGCTCCCTTAGAGCGGTGCTGCCCCATTCAAGAAAGAAACTCTACCT
>JAKZYH010000132.1:0-8154 GCA_047514575.1 Acidobacteriota bacterium
GAGATATCCCGTTTCAGGAAGAAAGATCCGGATGTCACCCCCTAGCTTTTCGGCCTTCAGGTCGGTAACGAGCGGAACGAATATGGGGAGGAAGGCAAGCAGATAGATAGCGCGTTTCTTATTCATTGATCGGTAGGCTCCTTCCTAGAGAGTTTACACTCTTAACTGGATGGCCTGTTCCCGATTCGGGTGCTAGAATCGACGATCGCAGTCGAGGGAGACCAATCGTCCAGAACCGATCGTGCTTTAGACGCCCGCCTCGCACGTTTCTGTCTGAAGGGACCATTCGGAGAGCGAAGTTTGCAACTTTTTCGTTAGCTTCCAATCACTCCTAGTGAGCAAATACAAAGGCCCGAGTATCACGGGGAGGCGAGACTCTGGCGAATCCAGCCCCACTGCCGACCGTTTAGATCAATTGGTCCGTCAGGCGAAAGAGGGAGATGCAGAGGCATTTCAGGAACTGTATCGAGCCTACGGAAAAAAGATTCTGAACTATGTATATCGTATGACCGGTTCACGGGATGAGGCCGAGGACTTGATGCAAGATACCTTCGTTCTCGCCTATCGCAAACTCAAGTCCCTCAAGGAAAACGCCAGGTTCCAAAGCTGGTTGTTTCGGATTGCCCAGAACAACATATATCAGAAGTATCGGAGTCGGCCGCCTGAGACGGAATCGGTCGAGAGCGAGGAGACGCGAGAATTCGCGGATAGAGAAAGCCCCACGGAACCTCTTCGAACCCCGGAACAAGCCTTCCTTTCTCAAGAGCTGGAGCAGATCATCCAGACTGCCATAGATGACCTGCCGGACAAGTACCGGCAGGTATTTGTGCTTTCGGCTATTCACAAGTTAAGCTATCGAGAGATCAGTGAGGTGATGTCTCGTTCGCTTGCATCGGTCAAGTCGGACATTCACCGTGCTCGAGTGGAGGTCAGGGAAAAGATCAGGGGCTACTTAGGCGAAAACTATGGATTGTCCAACCTGCTCTGAAGGACTCACGGCTTACCTGGACGGGGAGCTCGGGTTCGCCGAGCGAGAGTCGATCCGGAAGCACCTCGATGCGTGTCCTCGTTGCCGTGAAGAGCATCGATCCTCCCTCTATGCTTCCCGTTTGGTTGATCGGCTCCCACAGATCCATCCGGACCCCGATCTGTGGCGGGGTATCAGCGACCAGATAGGACGAAACGAGTGGTCCTTGAACCACCTCAAATCCCTTCTCTTTGGCCGCTGGAGTCCGGCTATGGCTGCGGCCGGTCTAGGAGCACTTCTTTTGGGTCTTTCGTTCTTTCTTCCTGCCGATGAGCGGCCCCATCCGGAGGCCGAACAACTCCTGAACTCCTTTCTTCAGGAGAGGCAACAGCTAGATCGTGTTCGCACAGTCTCCTTCGAAGAGGAGCCGGAAGGCATTGTCGATCCCCCTCTATATCCGAACCCCTTTGCTGAGCCGCAGCTCGACCGGACGAGAAACCCTTTTGCGTCGGAGTAGTTCTGCATGGTTCGAATTCTAGCGGCATTGCTCTTGGGCGGTAACCTGATCCTCGCCGAAGAGAGCGAATGGGATCAGACCCGTCGAATTGCCGAATCCCAGCATGAAGTCATTTTATTGCTGATTCGGGACAAGGCATTTGACAAGGTTCTCGATGGCTGCAAGAAGATTTTCTCCCTCAGCTTTCCCCGGGACCGAGAACACCTATTGGTAAAGTCAGTTGCTGTTTTCGCCGACTCGCTCGTCCGCCAAGAACAGCTTGGCCTAGCCAGGCAGGTGCTAGACGCTGCCTTGCGGGCAGTTCGATTCAAGCCCTCCAAGGCCACTCTCTACAAGGAGAAGGGCTACATTTCAAAGGTTGAGGGAAAAGACCAGGAAGCGCTCGATTTTTTCGAAGAGGCGGTTAAGTTGGACCAATCTGCTTCGTCCCCGGATGGGGAAACGGGAGCTTCAAAGGAGAAATGAGTCCCTCGAAAACGGCCAAGCCCTCCCCTCCCCAAGCCTACCTTCCTGAAGACATCGCTTCCCTGGACTACCAAGTGGATCTGGGCGAGCCAGGTGAATTTCCCTACACCCGAGGGATCTATCCCACCATGTATAGGGGGCGCCTTTGGACGATGCGGCAGTTCTCGGGTCACGGCACCGCGGAAGAAACCAATCGCCGTTTTCGATTCCTCTTGGACCAGGGGCAGACAGGACTTTCGGTCGCATTCGATTTGCCCACCCTGATGGGACTGGACTCTGACAATCCCCTTTCCAAAGGTGAGGTCGGCAAGTGCGGCGTCGCTATCGACTCGCTGGATGACATGGAAACGCTCTTCGAGGGGATCGATCTGGCCCGGGTGAGTACCTCCATGACAATCAACGCGCCGGCGGCGGTGCTTCTCGCGATGTACGTCGTGGTGGCTGAAAAGCAGGGCGTCCCGCTCCAACGTATTCGAGGGACTCTACAGAACGATATCCTCAAAGAGTATATCGCACAGAAGGAGTGGATCTATCCCCCGGAACCCTCCATGCGGTTGATTGTCGATACCATCGAGTTCTGCAGCCGCCACCTTCCCCTTTACAACAGCGTCTCGGTCAGTGGGTATCATATCCGGGAGGCTGGATCGACCGCGGTACAGGAGCTGGCGTTTACTCTCCGAGATGGGATCGAGTACGTGGAAGCGTGCCTACACCGAGGCATGTTGGTTGACGACTTCGCCCCTCGCCTTTCCTTCTTTTTCAACTCACACAACAGTTTTTTCGAAGAGATCGCCAAGTTTCGCAGTGCGCGAAGGCTCTGGGCTCGTGTCATGCGGGACCGTTTCGGCGCGCGAAACGAACGCTCCTGGATGTGCCGCTTTCACACCCAGACAGCCGGCTGCAGCCTGACCATGCAACAACCCGAGAACAATATTGTCCGCACTGCTCTTCAGGCCGTTGCCGCCGTCATCGGCGGGACCAATTCTCTCCACACTAACGCCCTTGACGAGGCCTGGGCTCTGCCCACGGAGAGCTCGGCCGCGCTCGCTCTGCGGACCCAGCAGATCCTGGCTCACGAGAGCGGTATCACCGAGACCGTCGACCCCATCGGTGGTTCGTACTATGTCGAAGCTCTAACCAACCGAGTTGAGACGGCTGCCTCTGACTACATCAGCCGGATTGACGCCATGGGGGGTATGGTTGCCGCCATCGAGCAGGGCTATCCCCAAAGGGAGATACAGGAGGCCTCCTATCAGCAGCAGAAACGGATCGAGAAGCAGGAGAGCATTGTCGTTGGCGTCAACCGCTTCACGGAAGAACCGGAACTCCCTATCGAGACGCTGCAGATCGGACATCAAGTAGAAGAAGGTCAGACACGCGCCCTGGCTCGCCTCAAAAAGAAGCGTAGCGCCGCTAGTATTCAAAACGTTCTTTCAGATCTCAAGCGTGCCGGCTCGTCTAGCCAGAACCTGATGCCCCCCCTGATTGAGGCGGTTCGATCCGAAGCAACCGTAGGGGAAATCAGCGATGCTCTGAAGGATGTGTTTGGGATCTATCAGGAGCCGCTGTCTTGACGATGAGGGGACGAAGGATTCGGGTGTTGATCGCCAAACCTGGGCTCGACGGTCACGATCGCGGGGCCAAGATCGTCGCGCGTTCCCTTCGCGATGCAGGCATGGAAGTCGTCTACTCCGGTTTACGACAGACGCCGGAGCAGATCGTCCGAGCTTCGATCCAAGAGGACGTAGACGCAATAGGAATCTCGGTCCTCTCAGGCGCACACATGCATCTCTTTTCCCGGATCCTGGAACTGTTGGCCGACGAGGGAGCGGATGACATCCTGATCTTCGGAGGAGGAATCATTCCCGACCAGGACATTCCAGAACTCAAAGCTGCCGGAGTCAAAGAGATCTTCCAGCCAGGAACCCACACTGACGACATCGTCCAATTCCTGCGAGATCACGCTATGCCCCTCGACTCAGACGAGGGTGAGCACAGCCTCTAGTACCGTCGCCACCTCGATCGACCGGATGCAGAGGGGCTCATCGTAGTGAAGACAGTAGTATCCCGGACAGGGGATGCAGGAAAGATCAGATCGCAGCAGCCGATACGGCACCCCCCAAGGATGCCAGACCCCGGAGTCAGAAGACCCGAAGATTACAGCAATCCTCTTACCCAGGGCCGCTGCGATGTGCGTTGTACCGGTATCATTCCCAATATAGACCCGGCACAGAGAAGCCAAGGCAGAGAACTTTCCGATGGACAAGGGATCCAGAAATCGTACCGCCGATGCGCAAGCCTGGCGGACCGTCTCCAAGACGGAAGTCTCGCCCGGTCCTATGGTGAAGACCACTGGATGGCCCTTTGCGGCCAGTTGGTTTGCTAGCTGAGCGTACTTCTCAGGTTCCCACTGTTTGGTGGCGAACGCCGCTCCCGGATGGATCAGGATAAACTTGTCTCTCACCCCCTGCTCCCCCAACAATCCCCTGACCTGGGAGACGTCAGCGGAACTCAAGGGCGCCTGAAGAGGTGGAAGTGGATCCACTGGGAAACCCAGATATTTAAGGGGTGATAGTTGGTGTTCTACCGTGTGGATCTTCTCCTTGCCCCAGATTTGTGACGAGTCTGGCACCTGATCGGTGTAGAGCCTGGCGTGCCGATTCTGAGCGTAGCCGACCCGCCTCGAGGCGGAGGAGAAGCGGGCGAGGAGCGCACTCGTGCTTCCGCCGTGAAGGTCGATGACACTATCCGGTTTGAAGGAACGAATCGCTCTCAGAACTCCCAGGCGGGCAAAAAGCTTGTTCCGGCTCTGGCGAATGACGAAAAGCTGGTCGACGTGTGGGTTATCGACAAGGACCTCATGGAAAGGCTCCTCGATCACAACTCCTACCCGCAGTCCCGGGGATCGTTTCGCGACCGCCAGGGCTGGGGTCATCAGTACGGTGTCGCCCAGCGAGCGCAAGCGAACGAACAACAATCGGGAAATCTCTACTGTGGCCGACCCGGGATGGGGTCTCTGATCCGTAGATAAGGACATGCCCGCCGTTTGCCCCAAAGCCGGTGTGCTATGTCGTCTCTCCCGAGCTCTCTTCCGGCGTACCTTCTGCCGGGGCTTCGATAGTAGCCTGGTCGACCAGCATCACCGGAATATCATCGCGAATCGGGTACAGGCGATGGCAAGCGACACACTTGAGCCCCATCTCGTCTGTCGTCAGCTCTAGCTCCGATTTGCAGGCTGGACAGACCAGAATCTCCAGCAGTTCTTGACTAATAGCCATGTGTTCTCCTCCGGTCCTCTCCGAAACTGCTTCCTGTTCCCTTTCCCCGGCTCTCGACAACCCTGAACCGGGGGCCCCTTCAGCCAGGGACTATCCATCCGTATCAGAGATCTACTTGACCCGATTGCACTCCACTCCGATCCAATCTACAAGCTTCCGCCCCAAAGGGTCAATCAACCTGGTTTCGGCGGTTGAGCTAACTTGATGCTCACCAGCTTGCGGTACTCGGCCCCCTGTGGCCTGAGAACGCTTTGGTAAAGGTGAACAGCTGCAACTTCTAGTACGCCCAATCTTCCTGCGCCATTCTCCGAACTCAGGAATCCAGCCAGTTGCTCTCGGTTCCGTCCGGATCTCAACCTCATGAGTGTCAGGTGCGGCCGAAAACTCCTCTTGTCTCCGGGGAATCCAAGCTTCAATAGTTCGGCCTCCAGCTCATGCTTCAACTTCCAGAGACCCTCGCATTCGTCGACTCCAACCCAAAGGACGCGAGGTCTCCGGAGATCTGGAAACGTGCCCAAGCAACCGATCGGTACATCGAACAGTGCAACCTGTCTCGCACTTTCCCGGAGCGCCTGTTGAATTGAAGGGATCTGGTCTCGATCAACCTCGCCCAGAAATCTGAGTGTCAGATGAATGGATTCAGGCCTCGGAATCCTGCCCTCAAGGTGAAGCGTTCTGAGCCGGTCGGTCAACCCTCTCAGTGGCCCCAGGAGGTCCTCCGAAAGGTCGATCCCGACAAAGGTGCGAATCACTCCAGATACCTTCGAAGCCAATCCAGACCCATTCTTGCCGACTCCAACTGGATCGTTGTTCGATCTCCGGCTAGATCGAGTCTCTCAACCCGTGTCTCCGAGGCAGACGAAAGACCAAGAAAGACCAGCCCAACCGGCTTTCCTGCCACCGCCCCTCCAGGACCGGCAATTCCAGTTGCCGAGAGTCCCAAGTCTGACGAAGTCACTTTCCTCACAGCGGCCGCCATCTGATAGGCAACCGGCTCGCTCACCGCCCCGTGCTGGTGAAGAGCTTCCTCGTCGATTCCGAGGAGTCCTACCTTCAAGTCGTTGTGATAGCAAATGATCCCGCCTCGATAGTAATCGGAACTTCCAGGGACACTGGTCAACAAGGCACCGATTGTGCCACCGGTGCACGATTCCGCTGTGGCCAGAGTCAAACCCCTGATTCTGAGCAGACCTCCAACAACGATCTCGAGGCTCCTGGCTTGATCCCTGGGCATGATTGATCGGTTCAATCTACCGTGCCTCTGCGAGAGATTCAAACTACCAGTATCCCTGGGGTTGTCGTTCCCATGGCACGAATCTCACGAGGGTCGCGAATGAAGCGTCAGCCACCGATCAGGTATTGAGTGATCGCCAGAGTTACCAGACCTGCGTAGACACCCGCCAGCAGGTCGTCACAAACTATTCCCAGACCACCCGGCAAACGCTCGCTCCAACCAACGGGGAAGGGTTTGAGAATGTCGAAGATACGAAAGGCAATGAATCCGATGATCAACGACGTGAGCGAGATCGGCACCCAGAGCAGGCTGAGAATCTGACCTACGACCTCATCGATGACTATGTGGGAAGGGTCTTGACTACCGCCACGTCGGGCCACATGTCCGGAACTGACAATACTCACGGGCACCAGCAAGGCAAGGAAACACGCCAAGCCGATCCGTCCATAGGGGATGTGTTGATGTACCAAGCCAACGGCGCAAACTGTGACGAGCGATGCGACGGTGCCGGGAACGAGCGGTGCGTGTCCCAAGCCTATAACGCTGGCCGCCCAGTATGCCAGCCGGTTGGGCTCACTCTGTTTCGTCTTTATCTCTCCGTACGGTTCCTGCAGAGAATCGATACCCTTCCCCGAGCCATTGCCCCAAGTCGAGCAATTTGCAGCGCTCACTGCAAAAAAGGGGACAAGTTAAGCTTGCGGTCAATCCTGTTCCCACAGTTGAGACACTGGGTTGAAAGTCTCTTTGAACGACCCATCTATCTCAGCCGCAGCCTAATACCTTCATCTAGTGCGCGCCGCCAGTTGACCCAAGAACTGCCGACCAAAAAAGGTCTGTTCGTTGAGCTGTCCATTATAGCAGCGAAGACCCCCTTTTTCTTCTCTCGGAACCGAAAAGGGCCTACGGGGAAGGCTCAACCTGTTCCTGCTCGCAGTCGCCGAAGGGAGGAGTAGATCTTCGAGATTTCACTGGGCTCAAGTGGATGGTTGCCGAAGCGGTTGCGGTAGTAGAGTTCCGTGACGCGATCAGGTATGGAGCTCTCAACCTCTTGGCGGATGCGTTTGGCAAACTCGCCGGGTGTTTCAGAGGCGCCCTTGGTGAAGCCGCGGCGGCCTAGAGTCTTGAGGAGCTCCAGATAGTAGTGGGGTGCCAGCTCCCAATCCTCATGGCGCAGAACGCGCTGCTTCCAAATCAAGCCCAGGTAGCTGCGATAGCGGCGAGCCAACCAAGTAGCCGCCAGCACCGCCGACAACAATGAAAGGAGGAAGAAGAAGAAGCCGGAGGAGAGTTTACCCTGCCAGTAGCCGAACATTTGCCCCAGCTCCAGTTTCTCTACCCAGTTTCTAGACCAGGCTTCGCGGAATTCCTCTCCAAGAGCCTGAAAGAAGCCGTACTGTTTAAGGTGATCGAAGGTAACTACATCAGTCCAGAAGACTTCAATTGCATCCAGGAACTGGCCGGCGGTCCAGGTCAGAAGAAAAAGATCCCTGCCCGGGGAAACCGGGGTAGAATCAAACTCCACCCAGCCCATGCCAGGGAAGTAACCCTCTACCCAGCTGTGAGCGTCAGACTGGCGCACTATGAAATGCTCGCTCCATCGGTTGAAGTTTCCCCGCCGAAAGCCATTGATCACGCGAGAGGGGATCCCCAGAGTCCGCATCATCATTGCCTGAGCCGTTGCAAAGTACTCACA
>JAKZYH010000133.1:0-2812 GCA_047514575.1 Acidobacteriota bacterium
TAGACGATCTCTGAATGAAGTCGAAGGGTGGTAGAGCCGGTCTCTTGCGGAGCTTTGGTCTCCAGGCTTAAGTATTCCCATCGGGCCTGGCGGCTCGATGTACGGCGGCCTGGAGACCACCGCTACGCAGGGATTCAGTCCCGTCCCAAGTAGGTTTCCAGGGCATTCCTGATCTTGGATCGAGCCCGATGCAGGAGCACCCTTTGGTTGGATGCGGAGATCTCGAGAAGAGTACAAACCTCCTGTGATGTCGAGCCGCTGACATCCCTGAGAGTGACAACCGTCTTCTGCGCCGGCGGCAGCTTCTCGGCAGCAATCTGGAGCTGCTTCACACTCTCTTGAGCCAACAGTCTCTCTTCAGGATCCTCACCCCAGCTTGTCGGTGGGAAGGCCCAATGGCCATGAGATTGGTCGCCAGCTGGAAAAAGCGATCCGGTGAAACGGCCAGCTCGACGGCCTCCGCCTCGGTCCTGGCCAGCGAAGAGACTTCGTATTCTGGTCCGATCCCCGGTACTCTGCCGTCTCGTCTCGGATAGACGGCTTGATCGGTCGGAGAAGATTCTGTTATACACAGGCACCTTCAACTTTCGCTGAAGCCCGGGACATCCCTGTGTGCATTCTCGAAAGGGCTGTTCAGAATGAAACAAGCCGACCAAGGGCCACGAGTTTTGGGGTTCGGCGTCTTTGAGTTGGACCTTCATACCGGTGAATTGCGCCGCCATGGGATCAAGGTGCCCTTGCAGGAGCAGCCGTCGCGGCTTCTCGGTTTGCTGCTCGAGCGCCCTGGTAAACTGATCAGCCGCGACGAGATTGAAACGCAGCTTTGGCCGGGTGACGCCTACGGCGACCTTGGCCATCGGCTCAACAACGCGGCCAACAAGATCCGGATAGCCCTCGACGACCCGGCGGAGAATCCACGCTTTCTGGAAACCATCAAGCGGCGCGGTTATCGCTTCATTGCCCCGGTACACGAGGTGGGGACAGCCGCTGAGAAAACGCCTTCGACCCGACCGGCCCACCAGCGATCCTGGGTTCTAAAGGGGGCGGCGGCGGCGTTGCTTCTGGCGACGGCATTCGGCTTAGCACTCTGGCTCTCCTACCGGACTCCTTCCGGGCCCATCCCAGATAAGATCATGATGGCTGTGCTGCCGTTCAAGAACATTGGTAGCGAGGGCCCCGAGGACTATCTCGCCGATGGGCTGACTGAGGAGGTGATCCTTCAGTTAGGTCAACTGAGCTTGTCCGAACTGGGAGTGATCGCCCGGACCTCAGTGATGCCCTACAAGACGACCGAGAAGGGGATCCGGCGCATCGGCCAGGAGCTGGGGGTGGACTACATCCTGGAGGGGAGTGTGCGTCAGGAGTTGGACCAACTGCGGATCACCACCCAGCTGATTCGGGTGGACGATCAGACGCAGCTCTGGGCCGAAAGCTATAACCGCAAGCTCGAGGATATCTTCAGCGTTCAGGGAGATGTAGCGGAGCGCGTGAGCGCCTCCCTGGCGTCGGCGGTTCTCCCTTCGACGAACGACCGAGCGCCGCCACCCACCAAGAGTCGGGCGGCTCACAACGCCTACCTGAAGGCCCGGTACTTCCGCGACCAGGGTACCGAGGAGGGATTCTACAAGGCGACGGACTACTTTCGGTTGGCAATCGCAGAGGACCCTCTCTACGCCCGGGCCTATGCCGGTCTCGCCAGTTGCCAATGTCTTCTCGCAGGTTACGGCCTCGAAGTCCTAGCCCCGAATGAAGCCATGCCAAAAGCTCGTGAGTTCGCGAAGAAGGCTCTCGGATTGGACCCGGGGCTTGCTGAAGCTCATGCGGTGATGGGTATGGTGCGCGCATGAAGTACGAGTGGGACTTCGCGGGTGCCGAGGAGAGCTTCCTGCGCGCCCTACAGCTCAATCCGAGCTACGCGCAGGCACACTCCTGGTACAGCATCTATCTCGAGGCTATGGAGCGAGGTGAGGAAGCCGTACTCCAGGCAAGACTGGCCCTGGAGCTCGACCCTATCTCGAAGGGAGCGGCTGCGAATCTGGCGATGCAGTTGGCAAACTCGGGTCGCTTCGAAGAAGCCGCTGCCGAAATCGTCGAGGCGCTCGAGCTGGATGCTGGATTCTGGGGGGCGCATTGGGTGCTCGGCAACCTACATGCGAAGCAGCAAGACTACGCCAACGCCACGGCCGCATTCGAAAAGGCAGCCGACTTCTCAGAACGGAACAGCGTCACCCTGACGTCGTTGGGTTTCACTCACGCTCTGGCGGGCCGCAGGTCCGAGGCTGAAGCGCTGCTGAAGGAGCTGCAGGACCTTGGAAAGGTGAGGTATCTGTCACCAGCCTTCATCGCGGGGATCCATGCCGGCCTCGGACAGAAGGACAAGGCGTTCAGGTCGCTCGAAGAAGCGGTCCGCTTACGTTCGCGCTACCTGGTGTGGCTCAAGGTCGCGCCGGAGTATGAACAGCTACGTCCAGATCCAAGGTATCAGGAACTCGTTGCTCGCATCGGATTCCCTTGAGAACATCTGCCAACCCCAGCCTTCCCTGATCTCTTACGGAGTAGTGGTCTCCAGGCCGCCGAACCTCGAGCCGCTAGCCCCTATTTCTCATCGCTAGTCTACTACGTCGCCGCAATCATCCGCCCTGGCTGGTCGAGTAGGCGGGGTGCTCCCAGTGATTGACAAGTCTGTAGGTGGAGGGTTTCCAGCTTCGCCCTTTCGGTTGCGAAGTGGGTTCACAGTTCCACCCTGGACTCGCGGCCTCACCAGTTGCCACCCACGCCCCTCTCAGAACCGGACAAGCGGCTTTCCCACATC
>JAKZYH010000134.1:0-4133 GCA_047514575.1 Acidobacteriota bacterium
CATCAGGCCCAGCTCGCCGTCCTGGGGCGGCTGCTCCAGGGTTTCGGACAGGACGAACAATACAGACACCGAGCTCATGTTGCCATGGGTGGCCAAACTATCCCAGGTTTTCTGAAACGCTCCCGGAGGGAAGGGAAGAACTTTCTCCATCTCTTCCAACACCCTGGGTCCCCCCGGGTGGGCGACCGCAAACGCTAGGTCCTTCGGGCGGACTCCCGCTGCCTGGCAGACCGCCTCGGTGGCAGCGGGCAGCTCGCTGGCCGCGATCTTGGGGACGTCCGGACTGAGGACGACTTTGAACCCGGTGTCGACGATATCCCACCCCATGATGCGCTCGGTCCCGGGAAAGAAAGCCGACTGCCAGGCAAGTAGTCCCATCGGAGCGTCGGGAGCCAGCGGATGGTCATCCCCAAGCAGTAGGACAGCTGCCCCTCCGTCTCCGAAGAGGCCCGAAGAAATGATGTTGGCGACGCTGAGATCCTCGCGCTGCAGCGTCAGCGAGCAGAGTTCAACCGTGAGAAAAATGGCTGCTTCGTGAGGATAACCACGGAGATAGTCGGCGGCCCTGTGAATACCCGCGACACCGGCGAGGCATCCCAGCCCGAAGATAGGCAGGCGTTTCGTGCTGCCTGCAAACGGCAGCCGGTTCATCAGTCGCGCTTCCAGACTGGGAACGGCGATGCCAGTCACGGTGGAGCTGGCAAGCAATCCAATATCCCGGGCTTGGATACCGCTGCGTTCCAGTAAATCCGAGACCGTTCTCTCGGCAAGATCGAGCGAAACTTCAATCCAGGCGTCATTGCGAGCTTGCAGCCCAGTAAGGTTTTTATAGTCCTCGAGAGGCAAAGCAAGGTGTCGTCCACCGACCAGGACGTGGCGGTGGAAGGCGGCGATCCGGTCCGGGTTGAAATAGCGCTGCGACCATTGTTCGAGCAGGCCTGCTATCAAGGTCTCCTGGTCGTAGTAGTGGTCAGGCAAGGCACAGCTGACACTGTGGATATAGGGCATCGTCTTATCCTAACCTCTCCCTCTGCCCTGATCGTCATCCATTGGTTCGCATCGAGGGTAGTGAGCAGTCCTGTCAGCATTCACGAGGTCTGAACGTTTCGGCCAGAGCGAGATGATCCTAGTGCAGGGGCAAGGATAAAGGCAAAGGCAAAGTCGGAGTTGGCAGGGGCAGAGGCAAGGGTAAGAGGGGCGACTTTCTTGACCCGGATAGATGTCGGGGATAGACTCCGGGAACGTTCCCCTGGTTCAACCGAAAAGGAGAGACCCCCATGCCTCATTGGAACCTGCTGTCGTGTCTCGCACTACTTGTGGCCAGTGGGCAGCTTCTGAGGGCCGAGCACCACAACGCAGAAATGCCCTTGGATATCGGTACGCGTTTGGAGCTTTTTGTGGACGATTATCTGATCGACTCCATGACCGGGGAGGTTGATCTGAAGCTCCATACCCCCTCCTCAGCGGGCAAGGTCCTGGATTTCTACAAGCCCTGGGAGGGTACTACCTGTTTCTATGTATCGGTGGTGCATGGAGATGGTCTGTATCGGATGTACTACCGAGGCCACAGCCTGCCCTCGGCGATGGCTCCGTCGTTGGCTACCTCAGGAGAGACCCTTGTTCCTGAGCACAAGGAGGTGACCTGTTACGCCGAGAGTCGTGACGGAAGGATCTGGACGAAGCCTTCTCTGGGAATCGTGGAGTTTCAGGGCTCCAAGGACAACAACATCATCTGGGACGACTTCGGTACCCATAACTTCATGGTGTTTCGCGACACCAACCCGGCGGCCCCAGCCGAGCACCGTTACAAGGCTCTGGCCTCGGGAACGCCCAACCGGCCGAAGAAACGGGTAGTGGGGATGGTCTCGGCAGACGGAATCCACGGGAAACCCATCCGCGAGAAGGCTCTGTTGACTCAACCTCCCACCGACTACGGCGGAGATGCTTTCCTCTGGGACAGCGCCCGAAGCGAATACGTGGCCTATCTTCGTGTCTGGTATCCGTCCCGCTGGCAGGATCCCAACAACCGGCGCGGGCCAACGATTCGCGCTATTGGTCGTGCCACCTCGCCCGACTTTTTGCACTGGAGCGATCTGGAGGATATCGATCTGGGTGGGGCTCCC
The DNA here is from genome assembly GCA_047514575.1 of Acidobacteriota bacterium. GTDB lineage: Bacteria > Acidobacteriota > UBA6911 > RPQK01 > JAJDTT01 > CAUZIZ01. Next base: position 2,124 of record JAKZYH010000134.1, read on the forward strand.
CGAGACCACTTCTATACCAATGGAATTACCCCCTACTTCCGAGCGCCCCACATCTTCCTCGGTTTTCCCAAGCGCTTCGTCCCTTGGCGAACCCGCATCGCCGACGCTCCGGAGAACGGGTCTTCAGATACGGTGTTCATGACCAGCCGGGACGGTTTGCACTGGGAACGCACCTTTCTGGAGTCCTTCATAAGGCCGGGCCGGGATCCTAAGAACTGGATCAATCGTAACAATGCGACGTCGACGGGTGTGGTGGAGACAGGCGAGGATGAGATCTCGCTCTACGTGCTTCGCAATTACAAATCTCCCAGTATCCACATGGAACGCATGACGCTTCGCACCGACGGTTTTGCCTCGCTCCGGGCGCGATACTCGGGGGGAGAGGTCCTGACCAGGCCGTTCAAGTTCGAGGGCAGCAACCTGGTCCTGAACTTTTCCACCTCGGCGGCGGGCAGCATTCGACTCGAGATCCAGGATGAAGACGGCAGTCCGCTTCCTGGGTTCAGCCTGGCGGAGTCTCCGCTGATCTGGGGAGATGAGATCGAGCATACGGTCCGCTGGAAGCGGAGCCATAGTCAGGCCACATCAGAAGAGCCGCTGAAGAGGCTGTCCGGAAAAGTGGTACGGCTACGGTTCCTGATCAAGGACGCGGACTTGTACTCGCTGCGCTTTCAATGAGGTATTGATTCCCAAGTTGCCCAGTACGTGCACACTGGGCCTTGAAGAGAAAGGATCTAGACGATGCCGAGGTATCGGTTCGAACTGCAGAGCCAGCGGGGCAGACCTATCGAGGATCCTATCCTGGTCTACATCCTCGAAACAGAGAAATCCGGGCTGATCAGGAACGGGCGGAATTTGAAGCCTGACAACAAGAGTTTCACCGTGGATGTCATGCCTGGGAGGTATCAGCTGAGTCGCGAGGTCTCCGACTTCGAGGATTTTTTTACGAATGAACTGGTACTGCCCAAGACAGATTCCGATCCGCATACGATTGCGGTTGAGTTGGAGCACAAGTGTAGAGTCCTTCCCTCCTATGGTGAACTGGACGAGGAGCAACGGCGCCTCTTTGAAACCTATCGCCCCAACGGGGAGAGTGCTTGGGATTCACTCGATGACAATCGCTGCGCCACCTTTTTTCAGGTCAGCTACGCCCTCAGTCAGACACGATTTGAGGGAGCGCCGATCAGTTCCTTCGTCGACCGCGTGAAAGAACTTGGCGGGGCCAGGATCGAAGATGACATTCCAGACGGTACGGTCCGAGAAGCCACCGGTTGGCGGATGCACGTCGTCCTGGACGAAGGTGTTCGGGATGATATTGAGGGCATCCTGACTTCGGAGGAACTCGCCTTCGAGCAGGACAAGGGAGAGGCGGTCGACACGCACGCGAAGTATGGGTTGATCCGCAGTTTCCGGCAGACCGGTGATGATCCCCATCTCCAGTTCGTACTCAATGAGAGTGTTCCAGGGACAGAGCGGATGGCAGACGTTGACCTGGATGTAGGCGCGTTTCACCGTTCGGCGCCCTCTGTCGTCTATGACGACTTAAGCGCCAGGTGGCCTGAGGTTACCGAGCGATACAGCTTCTGACCACGATTTTCCGACAACCGATTCAGAACGCCCGAGCCCACGATAGATCAACAGGTCAGGTCCTTTTTCCATCCCAGTCTGAAAGTGAAGTTGCAGGTTAGCCCCGCCAGCGGCTGCGCCGGATCGTAGAGGAAAGCAACTTCGCGTCAGGGCGTGGCGGTGGGCTCCAGGCCGCCGTCCGAGCCAAAGGCTCGAAGGAAGAGGACCTTCGGCCTGGAGACCGAAGCCACGTTTGCGAATGAAGCTTCAGGTCAGTCCCGCCCCCAGGAGCGCTGGCCCATGCGAGAAAGAAACTTCCGGCTACTGGGGATTTGTGCGTCACTCCGTGGGGAAGGTCACTCCGTGGGGAAGAGTTGTCCGGCTCTCTCCTCGGAACCTGGGCTCATTTTGCTAGCGGCTCAAGTCGTTCGCGGCTCTGTCGGA
>JAKZYH010000135.1:0-12632 GCA_047514575.1 Acidobacteriota bacterium
CGAGGACTCCCGATTCTTTCTGGCTTGCCTCGCTGGACCTCGCGCGACTCCCATGACCCCCTATATACACAACTGAAAATCCTGTGTCCAGCAGAATCTGAGGGGGTCGGCGCAGGGATGGGTTTACCGAATATTTACGAAGAAAAGAATTTAACCTATTGATAAAAATATGCTTAACTGATAAGTGTCCCAGATTTTTCCTTTGGTGCTTGGGATTTGGAGCTTGTTTGTATCTTGTTTTTTGTACCTTGGAATTGTCACTTGGCTCGCTCGAGGTACCGACCTTCAGTCGGATCGACACGCACCAGCTCTCCCTGTCGAATGAAGGGCGGGACTTGAATCACGACGCCTGTTTCGAGGGTAGCTGGCTTGGGGGAGTTGCTCGCGGTCGCTCCTTTGAGCTCAGGTTCGGTCTCGATGACTTTCAGCTCCACCGCAGGAGGCATCTCGAGACCAATTGCTTGCCCATCGAAAAACTCGACATCGATGGTAGCACCCTCTTTGAGAAACTTCCGACTGTCTCCGAGGGCCTCCTCATCGAGCGCGATCTGCTCATAGTTTTCCGTATCCATGAAGTGGAAAAGGGGACCATCACGGTAAAGAAACTCCATCTGCCGCTGATCGAGAATGGCTCGTTTGACTTGTTCTCCAGAACTGTATCGATGCTCGTAGGAGGCTCCACTCTTGAGTTGTCGCATCAACACTCGAACGAAGGCGGGACCTTTACCAGGATTTCGATGGTGCTGGTCGAGTACCCGATGGGGCTCTCCCTGGTGAATGATGACCATTCCCTTACGAATCTGAATCGCGCTGATCATAGGCTCCTACGATAGCAAACCGTCGGAGCTCAGAGCAAACCAGCAAAGGGGCTGACGAGGGGCTCTGATCGGGGCCTGACAATCGATCGACCCAGGCGATTGTTGGGTTGGTTCTGGTAAGTCAGAGAGCACTCGATTCAGGACGATATCAAATAGTTTGAAACTTTTGCGCCTCAGCCAGTGTCTTAGGTGATGAATCAAATCAGGGAGAGTATAGAAAAGTGACGATGACCCGAAGTTGTGACAGAGCGAAACTCGGTTCCTTCCTTTCAGATCAACTGGAGCTCGACGATCGGCTTGAGTTCCTTACTCACGTGGAGAGCTGTGCTGATTGCTGGAACGAGTTATACAGCGCTACCAAAGCGCAGCACCCTCACTACTACCAGACCGGCTCCAAGAGGACGAAGGCTGCGAGAAAGCAGCTGGGCTCAATCCGGTCGAAGCGTCAGGTTGAAGAAGAGGAGTTAGTCCTCGTCTGACTATGGGATCTTCCGGGATCCTGCGGGCAGAAAACCGCTTGGGTATTCCGATCGAGCCGGCTCGTCCCGAGTCAGCTCCAGCACCTTGTAATCTGGTGCTCCAATCCAGAAATGCGATGATGGTCGCGCTTCCTTCGATTAGAGGGCCGCACCGGCTGGAAATCTTTGACATTTGAGTGAAATTTCTATAAGAAGAAACAGGTCCAGGTTAGTGGAGGAAGATGCGTGCTGCCGATTTGGTTGGGACTGTCACTGATGATCGTGGGGACGCTCCTGCTTACTGTGGTGGGCTTGTCGAATTTGGGTGGGCGCTTCTTTGACTTTGTCTTCAAGGCGGGTATGGCGCTGTTCCTGATAGGTATTGTGGCCGCCGTGCTCGCGACCTAGCTAGCAGCCTACGCAACGTCTGGCTGGGCAATTCATCCTGACGGAGTTTTGGATGGAGCTGACTGAAATTCAGGGCGTGCAGCTGCTGGACAGCGGTGTGGTCTTCAGGTATCTGGTTTTCTCGCTGGAACTGAAGGGAGAGCAGCAGAGGATCGTTCGAGCCTTGAACTACCAACCCGAGGAGTCCGGGGTGGAAGAAAGGATTATCGCGCAGACGAAAGCAGGCCTCGACGAGGCCGGTTTTTTCGATGCCGGGGGCGAGTTCGGAATAGAGGGAGGTGGCAGTCTCGCCAGGAACCCCTATTACCGCACCTTGTCCTTTTTTGGAGCGGACGGCGTTTACGGAGCGGAGAAGGATCGGGAGGGCATCGCCAAGATGGTCGAGGCGGAACTCGAAGACCACGAGGTGTCCTGGTTCGATCCGGATGCCGACCCGAAACCGAGCGCCAAGAAGCCAACCGCACCCGCGGCTGAGAGCACCGAGTCGGAAAGTTGAATTTCCCTCTTCAAGAGAATGAACCTGTGAGGCAATGATGGCAGTCGATCAACTGAAGCATCAAGGAACGATCAAACTCGACGAGGCCCGGAAGCGCAAGCCAGCTTTGATCGCGGTCATAAACTCCGCTTGCACAGGGTGCGCCGGATCGCCGGCCTGTGTTGACTACTGTCCGGTAAAGAATTGCATGGTCTGGATTCCAGACGAGGACCATCCTCCTTTTGGCCGAATCGAGGTCGACAGCCTCCTCTGTATCGGGTGCAAGCTCTGCACCGGCAAGGGTCCCGAAGGGGCCTTCCTGGACGGTTGTCCCTGGGACGCGATCGATATGGTCAAGCGCGCAGACTACGAGACCGAGCACGGTTCGCTACCGTACTGATCGGAATCTTGAAAATCCCAAGGTACAAGAAACAAGATACAAACAAATTCCAAATCACAAGCACCAAGTTCCAAACGATGCGCGGAACGGCGTCACTGCTCACTGCTCACTGTTCCCTGGACTCTCTCGAGAATAGCCTCACGGGTCAATTCAATCTGACGCTGAAGTGTCTCCCCGTACTCTGTTCGCTCCCGAAGAGATTCAACAAGGGGCAAATCCTCGAGGGTCCCAACCAGATAGTAGGCCCGCAATGATTCCCAGACATGCTCCGGGTCGGGCAGGAGCACAAGCAGCTTTGTCCCACCTTTCACCTGGGAGTCATCCGGTACCAGTCTGCTCTCAACTTGTCCCGAAACCGGAGCAACAACATTCTCGACCCCAGCCTTCGTGATAATCCGGGCAAGGCCCGAGCCACTGTCCGCCCAGTCCTTCTCCTCTACCTGAAAGGAGAGCTTCCCTTCGAAGAGACTCTCGACCACGAAGGACCCTAGCATTGCCTGAAGCTCCGGGCGTCCGTTCGAGTCGCCGAACCGGACCAGTGAAAGGGCGGCATTCCTTCGAATCAGGGGATGAGGGTCACCTAACATCTGGAGCAATTTCTGGTGGAACACCGCTTGATCCGTCCCTTTGCCCATGATCCAGGCAGAAAGGGTCCGTATCTCGACTTGCTTGTGTTTGCCCAGCTCCAAGATCCGTTGATACCAGACATTCGAAAGTTCCTCACCCCGATCCATTCGTTCGCCCAGCTGCGCCAGGGCATGCTGGATCTTTCGGGGGCTCGCCTCATCCGTCAGATACTCGGCTAGCTCCTGATCGTCCAGGCTCCGGCCAAACCAGACATCATGCCAGAACATGGAAGGCAGTACAGTGCAGATTAGAAGGATGGCGACAAGAATAAGGTGAGACTTCAGCGCAGCCCACCTGCTCATGCCGACGCGTTCAAAGCTCGTAGTGGACGGATTCGGGGTGTCCCAAGGGCTCGCCTATCCATAGATCTGGTAGATCATCAGGTAGACCACGATGCCTGTCAGCGAGACATAGAGCCACAGCGGAAGTGTCCATCGGGCCAACCTGCGGTGAGTCTGGAAGCGCTCCTTCCAGGCCAAGGTCAAGGTTGCTATGGCCAGTGGGCCGATCACGGCAGCAAGAACCACGTGCGAGATCAGGATGGCAAAGTAGAAGCCGCGGATCCAACCCTGACCGGGAAAGGGTTTGGACCCGACGTGGTAGTGGTAGACCAGATAGGAAACAAGAAAAAGAATCGAGGTCGAGAAGGCAGCCAACATCGCTGCCCTGTGACGATTGACCTGTTTGGTGCGAATGAAGAAGTAACCCAAGATCAGGAACATGGCGCTGACGGCATTGAGGGTCGCGTTGAGCGCCGGCAGATCGGTAATACCCATCATCCAAGGCCTCGCAGGCTTGGACGTCGAGCCAACCAGAAACAGATGGCGAAGGTAATCAGTCCAAAACCCAGTGTAGCAGCCAGAGAGATCGAGAAGGACGGCAGGCCAAGCTCAACTTCCGGCGTACTCCAAAAAAGTACCTGCCACAGAGCCGAGAACTCGTAGGTGAGCGGATTCAGGGTCATGATGACCTGTACCCAGGCAGAGGCTCCTGCAAGCGGAAAAAGGGCTCCGGAAAGGAGCCACATGGGAAATAGAAACAGGTTCATAATCGAGTGATACCCCTGGGTGGATTCGCTTTGCCAGGCGATGGCAAATCCGAGGCAGGTCAACGAAAAGGCCATCAAAAAGAGGATCACTGCGACCATCAGGATCTTCTTCAAGTCCAGCGGAATCCCAACCAGGGGAGCCAGCAGGACAAACACAAATCCTTGAAGGAAAGCCAGGGTTGTCCCCCCTAGAATCTTCCCCAGAACCAGACCCATGCGAGAGATGGGAGCTACCAGGGCAGAGAGTAGAAAACCCTCTCGACGATCTTCAATCAAGGAGATCGTCGAAAAGATCGCCGTGAAAAGCAGGATCAGAACGATGGTGCCAGGATAGAAGTAGGACAGGTAACTGAGACTGTCGGAAGCTGAAGAAGGCCGGAAGGTTTCTCCCACACCAGATCCGATCAGGAACCAGAAAACCAAGGGAGTTCCAAGAGCCCCTATGAGACGTCCCGGCTGGCGGTAGAAACGAACGATCTCCCGCCGCCATAAAGCTCCTACCGAGATTAGAAAGCTCATGCTTGAACCGCCTGGAAACAGCCAAAAAGTCTATTTTGCATGTCTCCTCCATTCACGCCCCATATGATCCCGCAAAAGTTGACAGGGGGCAATAGCATGGATATTTTAGGTGAACAAAAGGTGAAGAGATGAAAGACAGACGGATTGATAGAGGGTACAGGATACAAAACGAATCCCAAGGCGAGCGGTGGATCAAGATGGAGGCGTAGTCGATATTCTGGTGACGTGTCGGAGAGACTGGCGCTTCATCTGACTCAGAGCCAGTAGAAAAAGGCGATGGCCCCTCACCTTACTTTCACGGTCGCCGTGTCGGAGCCGCCCAGGTTGGACGTGACTGTTACCGTTCCAGGATTATCCACCTTCTTGATCTTGAATTCGTATTTGTTTTTCTTGAAGGTCATCTGTCCGAACCCAACGAGTGTTAGCTCCGCATCAGGCTGTTCGCTGCTAGTGGCATTCACCTTCAGCTCCTGCCTGCTGGCTTTCCACTCCGCCTTGGTAATCGTTACCACGTCGCCCTGGGGTTCGGTTGCGGTCGTGAAGCTCCAAGAGTCACCCGGGGTGGTGCCGAATCCGTTCACCTCGTCGATCCGCCAGTAGTAGGTCGTATCGAACGCGAGGGTCCCGGGATCGAACGAATTGGTGGCCTGGTTCCCCTGAAATGCCGGCGTCGGATTGGTACCGAAATAGACGTCGTGCGAAGCTGCTCCCGAACCGGCGGTCCAGCTCAAGTCCACATCGATGGAGACACCGGTGGCACCGTCGGCTGGGACCGGGGCTGCCGCCGGTCCGGGTGGGCCAGGTAGGGGCTCGGTGGTGAAACTCCAGACGTCTCCCTGAGTGGTCCCGTTGGCGTTCACCTCATCGATGCGCCAGTAGTAGATGGTGTCGTTGGACAGCAAGCCCGGGCCGAAGGTGGTGCCCGCCTGATTGCCCTGGAACGGCGGTGGCGAATTGGTGCCGAAGTAGACGTCGTGAGAGTCCGTGTTGGAGGCGGCGGTCCAGCTGAGCGTCGCGCTGACGGAAACGTTGACGGCTCCGTCGGCTGGATCTGGGTTGCTGGCTTGGCCGGGCAGGGGCGGAGCCGGCGCTCCTTCGACCGCAGACGTATCCGAGCCGCCGAAACTGGACACGACCGTCACCGTGGAGGGAATCGGCAAAGGCGCCAAGGGCTTGATTTTCAGCTCGTACTTGTTCCTCTTGAAGGTCATCTCGCCGTAGCCGATGACGGTGAGAACAGGCTGGGGCTGATCGCTGCTGGTCGCCTTGACCCTCAGTTCATCCTTCCCTACGTTGTATTTGGCCTCCGTGATCGTCACCACATCGGGCGCAGTCTCCTCAACGGTGGTGAAACTCCAGACATCGCCTGTGGTGGTGCCTTGGCCGTTCACCTTGCCGATTTGCCAGTAGTAGGTCACATTGTGATCGAGGGTGGGTAAAGCGAAAGTGCCCCCGGTCTGATTCCCCTGGAACTCTGGCGCAGCAGGGCTGGGATTGGTGCCGAAGTACACGTCGTGGGAATCAGCCCCAGAACCGGCCGTCCAGCTCAGGTCTGAGTCGACGTCGACATCCGCCGCACCGTTCGCAGGATCGGGGTTGCCAGCCTTCCCCGGAGGGACTGGTCCGGCACAGTCAGGATAGAGGGAGGAGCCGATGAAGTTCCCCCACGTAGTCGTGCCGAAATTGGAGATGTCCTTGCTGTATTGGCCTAGATACCAGAAGGTCTGGCCATCCGGGTCGATGGTCATGCCGCTGTAGTCCCCCCAGCGGTGAGGAGTCGTCTGAAAAGAATCGTAGGAGATTTCCCCGGCTTTGACCTCCACTTCCGACTGCAATGTGCCCGGCAGATCGCCGCTCTCTCGGCCCGTCATCCAAACAGCCGGAAACATGACGCTGCTACTCTTGGTGTAGCCGACCGCCATGTCGTCGCAGTCATTGACGGCCAGATCGGGAAAGAAGCGGAATTCGCCGGGACTCGAGAAGACGCCGGCATCCAGCACCGTCGGTCCTGCAGGATCGATCTGCGCCCAGCGGATGCAGTCGACCGTGCCTCCGCCTGGGTTGCAGGCGATGGTGTTGGTCATCCAGATCTTGCCATTTCGGTATTCGGTGTCGAGTCCGCGCCAGTCGTTGGCCTGGAGCTCGTCGCTGGATCCTGCCTGAGGGACGTCGATCGGGAAACCGGCCGTCACTCCCGTGGCCGCGTTCAGATCGACGTCGCCCACTTTGCCGAAGAGGTCGGCCCCAAACGGATCGTCCCAGGACCAGACGGAGTGGAGTGCCCCATCGTAGACTTCCGTCATGATGTAATGAGGTCCAGCCACGGGCCAGGTGCCCTGCAAAAAGCCATGTAGGTTCATCGGCTGCGGCGTGCTATCGTCGCCGGTGCTGCGGGAGCTGACCGTTAGAGGGTTACCCGAATACATGGCAAACTTGTCCAAGGCGAAAACCCGGCCTTCCAGAAACCCTCCCAGGAACTGGTTGGATCCCATGTAGATCGCGTCTCGCCCCACGCCAGCATGCGGGAAGTCAAAGGAGGCTCCGCCGATGTCGGTGGCGAAGCCGTAGCGGTTCCACAAGGCTGTGGGATCAGGACCCTGGGAGGCCGCCACACAGTAGTCGGTACCATTGCCGTCGATTCCCAGGATGAAGCGATTTTCGGCTTCGTCGTAGAGCACGTTCGGATCAAAGACTCCGGTGTTGCTGCAGCCAGGAGTACCTGCGAAGAAGCTGGAGAAAGTGGTTGGTCCCTGGAGAACGTTCCCAGCTTTGTCATAGATTTCGAAGGCCACGTTGACCACGGCGATGATGTGGTTCGGACCGACAGCCAACTCGGGATCCGGCGGCACATTCAGTCCGCCTCCACAGCAGTCGTTGGCGTCGAGGCTATCGAAGGCGATGCCCACTACAGGAGCCTGTACAGATAGCGCCGTGAATTGAATGCTGCCGCTGGGTGGAAGCCGTTTGGCCAGCGCTCTCAGACGGGCCGTCTCTTCTTTCGACAGAGGAGATTCAATTCGCGCCCTCCCACGCCCCACGGCCAGCTGATTGTTAGGATCGTAGACACGCGGCGGAACTCCTGCGAGATCGATCGGAAGTGGCCCGTGGCCCTGATAGACAAGATGGTCTGCCCACTGGAACCGAGGAGGTCCGCCTACCAGGGTCTGCCCAACTGGAGCCCTGAGACCAGGCCGGGCAACCTTGGACCTCGTGGTACACGCAGCCCCGAGTAAAAGCAGGAGGGACAATAGAATCGGGAACCGCTTGACAGTTAAGTTCATTTTTCGCTTTGCGCAGTTTAGAGGGTTCTCGGGACTCTGTCAAAGAGGTAAAGACCAAGCACGAATCGCGGAAGATGTGCTTGCCGACCTGATGATCCCGCAAAAGTTGACAGGGAGCAACAGCATGGATATTCTAGGTGAACAAAAGGTGAAGAGATGAAAGAAAGACGGATTGGGGCGCTTGAAAATTTACCAATCCCATTGAGTGCCCAACCGGATCCAATGGAGGCAGTGACCTGCTTATCCACTGGGATCGAGGTATTGGACACTGTTTTGGAAGGAGGACTTCCACGAGGAAAGATCAGCGAAATTGTAGGAACCGCTTCCAGTGGACGCACTGGACTGATCCTTTCGATCCTGGCTCAAGCAATCGCCAAGGAGGAACTCGTCGTCTATATCGACGCTTTTGATTCATTGGATCCCCGTTTCGCGATCGAGGCCGGCGTAAAACTGAAGCAGCTTCTCTGGGTCCGCTGCGGAGCCTCACAGCAGAAGGCGTTCAAAGCCGCAGATATCCTTGCACCTACGGGAAGATTTGGGGTACTGGTACTCGATCTGATCCCGGCTGAGAATCCTTTTAAACGAGTCAGGGTCAAGAGAGCTCCTCTTTCGTCCTGGTTCAGACTCCAGCGCTCACTTCAGGGAACTTCTACACTGCTGCTGATCATCGGTCAAGAGTCCACTGCTGGCAGTGCGGCCTCGGTGACCGTCTCTCTCAGAAGGTGCAAGGCGCAGTGGTGCTTTACTTCGGGCGAGGATTCATCCCCCTCTCTTGCCAGCCTCACCCCTTATTTCTACGGCATTTGGACGGAAGCCCAGTTACTGCGGGGGAAGCACCACGGTCATGCCACGTTTTATTGCCGTTTTTAGCTCTGATCTGTCACTCACGCTTCCAGTGGCGCAGTCCCTCTCACCCCGGGTGGCCCTCTGCCCTCCTGATGGAGTTTTCATAGAAGTCTCTGCACGGATCGAAAGCGACATTCTGGAGCAGTTGATCGAGCGTAGCGATAGGTCCGTTATCTTGAAGACAGGAGTGGCTTCAACTCGTACGGCGGCCTTCCTCGCGGCCCGGTTTCGGTCGGGTAGCATTGTTCCTGCCGGCAAAGAGCGGGAGTTTGCGGCCACATTCCCGATCCAGCCACTTTTCCCGTACGCGGGAGCCCATCCCGACCTTTTCAGAGTCCTCGATCACTGGGGGATTCGGACCATGGGGCAGCTGGCAAATCTTCCCGAACGAGAGTTATCTCTCCGCCTGGGAGAAGTAGGACTTCATCTACGAAGGATGGCCCGTGGTGAAGACACCGAACCTTTTTTTCCAGGAATAGCAGAACCCCATTTTGAGGAGCGAGAATCGCTGGATTGGTCAGTCGATTCTTTGGAATCACTTGCCTTCATCTTCAATACGCTTCTAGGTCGCCTCTGTGCCCGGCTGCAGACTCACGGTAAGGCCACGGATTCAATCCGTTTGATTCTGAAACTGGACAATCGGTCTTCTTACGAACGACGACTCCAACTGGCGTATCCCATGAAGGATCCCAAGACCTTGCTCTCGATTCTCCGTTTGAAACTACAGTCGGATCCACCTCAGGCGGCCATACTCGAAATTCTTCTTCAAGCAGAGCCGACCCGAGCACGCACTCCGCAGCACCATCTTTTCCAACCTAAAGCAGCTTCCAACCCGGAAATGCTCCCCCGTACGTTAGCTCGATTGCAGGCTCTAGTGGGCGATGGAAACGTCGGTTCCCCAACCTCGTTGGATAGCCACCGTCCTGACGCAGTGCGAATCCGGCCCTTTCAACTCGCCGAGCCCAGGAAACAGAAGAGGAAGAAGAGGAAACCGGCTCCAATAGATAGTCCAAAAGGGGAGATCTCTACCTTTGCCCCCATCGGACCAGGTATTGAACGCGCTCCACTTTCGCTGCGAAGAATTCGACCTCCAGTCCCTGCGTCGATTCGTCCAAGCCAGATCTTGGTCCGGGCTGGACCCTGGCGTTCTTCGGGCGAGTGGTGGACCGGAACTTCTGAGACAAAGGGATGGTCACACGATCAATGGGACATCGAGTTCACCAACGGTGCGGTGTGCCGGGTTTTCTGGGATCACGATAGAAGCGGCTGGTTCGTCGATGGGATCTATGACTGACGTGACTTCGATGATCGGCAACAGGTGAGGTCGTAGCGGTGGGCTCCAAGCCGCCGTACCTCGAGCCAAGGGCTCGAAAGAAGAAGACTTCGGCCTGGAGGCCAAAGCTACATTGACATCCTACATAGAACTTCACAGTTGCAGTGCCTTCAGTTTTCTTGAAGGCTCCTCCCTTCCAGAGCACCTGGCAGAGGAGGCAGCCCGGCTGGACTATCCGGCTCTGGCCTTGATCGATCGGGATGGGTTCTGTGGGGCACCTCGCTTTTATAAAGCCTGTCGTGAGGTCGGAGTGCGTCCTCTGGTCGGAACCCAGATCACCGTCGCTGGATCCAAGTCTCCCCACTCCTACCAGCTGCCATTGCTGGTAGAGAATTGGGAGGGCTACCAGAAGCTCTCCCGCCTCATCACACAGATGCAGCTGCGTTCGGAGAAAGGAAAAGGGGAGCTTCATCTTCGAGAATTCGAAGATCACACCTCCGGGGTCGTGTGTCTGACCGGGGGAGAGAATGGATTATTGAGAGGTGTGCTGCAACAGGAAGGACCGGAATTGGCCGGCCAATGCCTCGAGAGATTGAAGCACATCTTCGGCCCGGATGGCGTGTACGTGGAACTACAACGACATCTTGATCGCGGCGAAGAGAACGTTAACCGATACCTGATTGAAACTGCTTCACGACACCGTTTGCCATTGCTGGCCACCAACGGAGTGCGCTACACCCAATCAGAGCGCCGTCCACTACTGGATGTACTGACCTGCATCCGTCACAAAACCGATCTGGATTCTGCCGGAAAACTCTTGAGTCGGAACGCAGAATGCTACCTCAAGGATCCCAATCGGATGAAGCGGCTGTTCCGGGACCTCCCTGAGGCGTTGGCAAACTCTGTCGAACTAGCCCAACGACTCGACTTCACCTTGAAGGACCTGGGCTACCGCTTCCCTGATTACCCAGTTCCGCAAGGTCACAACATGATGAGCTATCTTCGCGAATTGACCGAGGCAGGAGCCCGGCAGCGCTATCGCCCCTATCACAGGCGTGCTCGCACACAGATCGCCCACGAGCTGAATCTGATCGAGAAGCTGGACCTGGCCGGCTACTTCCTGATCGTCTGGGACATCGTGAGGTTCTGTCGTGAGCAGGACATCCTCTCTCAAGGTCGGGGATCGGCCGCCAATAGCGCAGTTTGCTATAGCTTGGGAATCACCGCCGTCGACCCAGTGGGCATGGACCTGCTATTCGAGCGGTTCCTTTCCGAAGAACGAGGAGAATGGCCCGACATCGATCTGGATCTCCCCAGTGGTGATCGACGAGAGCGGGTAATCCAGTATGTGTACGAACGATACGGAAGGCGCGGCGCGGCCATGACCGCCAACGTCATTACCTATCGACAACGCAGTGCGGCCCGTGAGATTGGCAAGGCCCTCAAATTCCCTCCCCAGATCCTGGAACGACTCTCCCGTCTTCTCATGACCTGGGGGCTGGAAGGTCCTGAGGAGGTTTCCTTCAAAAGGCTGCAGCATGCGGGTCTGGATTTTGCTTCGCCACGGGTGGAGAAGTTTGTCCAGCTCTGGAAGGAGATTCAGGACCTGCCACGTCACCTGGGTCAGCACTCCGGAGGAATGGTCATTGCCCAGGGACGTCTGGATTCCGTGGTACCTCTGGAGAATGCTTCCATGCCCGGACGCACCATCGTCCAGTGGGACAAGGACGACTGTGCGGATCTGGGGATTATCAAGGTCGATCTACTGGGCCTGGGGATGATGTCGGTCCTTCAGGATTCGCTGGAGCTGATCCACCAAAGAGGAGGAGAGCTGGATCTTGCCCACCTGCCTGAAGACGATCCCGAAGTCTATGCGATGCTTCAGAAGGCAGATACGATTGGGGTGTTTCAGGTCGAAAGCCGGGCCCAGATGGCGACTCTACCGCGCCTGAAACCGCGGCGATTCTACGATCTGGTAGTAGAAATCGCCATTATTCGCCCAGGCCCTATCGTGGGGAAAATGGTCCATCCCTACTTGAAGCGCCGGGCGGGCCTGGAAGCGGTGACCTACCCCCACCCTTCCCTGGAGCCGATCCTGAAACGAACATTGGGAGTCCCCATCTTTCAGGAGCAGCTCTTGCGCATCGCCATGGTGGCCGCCGGGTTCAGTGGGGGAGAAGCCGAAGAACTACGTCGGGCGATGGGCTTCAAGCGCTCCCAGGAACGCATGCAGAAAATTGAGGTCAGACTCCGTCAAGGAATGCAAGAGAAGGGTATCGTGGGCAAGCCGGCCGAAGCGATCATTCGCCACATCAGTTCCTTTGCCCTCTACGGATTCCCGGAATCGCACTCCGCCAGCTTTGCTCTCCTTGCCTACGCCAGTGCTTACCTGAAGACCCATCATCCGGCCGTTTTCTATGCTTGCCTGTTGAACAACCAGCCCATGGGTTTCTACCACCCGGCCACACTGGTCCAGGAT
>JAKZYH010000136.1:0-4526 GCA_047514575.1 Acidobacteriota bacterium
GTCCACAGGGTGTGAAGCAGAAAATCGGCTCCACCCATACTAAATCGGAGAGCACTGAAAAGGCAGAGGACCAGGAGCAGCCAGCCCCCAGGATAGTCCCAGGAGTTCAGAAAGAAGAGTGCCCCGCTGCAGCCGATGAAGAACAGCAAACCGGGGCTGCCCCAAGGGATGAACCGGAGTATATCCCGCCAAGCCAGCGACACAGGGTTGGGCCCTTCCTGCCGAGGGGAACGCGCCCGAGCAAGGAACAGATTCAAACCCAGGCCCACTGCGAGAAGCACGAATGGCATCGCCAATAAATGGGGATGATTATCACCCAAGACGTAGCTGAACGCGGGAAACTCATCGATGACCTCGATATGCTGACCGTTCCAGGTGGAGTCCTGAACCACTCGGCTGGCACGCCACCACCACCAGGGATCACCGCCGCTATCGACAGCCGAGGGCGGAAAATTGTGCACGTCGAACCAGGATGCGAGCTTCTGGATGTGCCAGCCGGCACTGTGGGCCAGCTCCAAAAGAATCTGCAGGTTTCCCATAAAACCCACCAGCAGCGCGGACAGCAAACCACAGCAGTAGGCAGCTACCGTAGACGTCGATTCCTTGTCGACGTTCTTTCCGAGGCGGCGTGCCCACAGGTTGTAGCCAATCCCGAAACTGCCCAGTAGCAGAAGTCCGTACCAACAAGCTTGCCCCAGATTGTACGTAATCTCGGGAGGAAGGTTTGCTAGCTGTCCCAGGGTGTTGAGCATCCAGTAGCCGAAGTAGTAGTAGCTGATGGCGTAGCCGGCCAGCCAGGGATCACGGGGAGGAAACGTGGGGCTGCTCCAGATCGCGTTCATGAACATCAGATCCATGGGCTGCTCGGTATGCTGTATGCCTGGGTCGTAGGATCGGACCAGCGCCCAGCCCACGAAGGCACCCAGAAAGAGAAGCTCACAGACGAGGATGATCGGGTAGTTGGAGCGAACCCAGGAACCCAGCTTCCAACCTTCCTGTCTGGAGAAAGTTACGAAAGCTGCCGCCGAAGCCAAAACCAGGAGGGCTAGCCAGGCACCTCCGACCTCGTTACGGAGCAGCCCATAGCTGGTGCCGAGCCAGAAAAGCAGGCTGGCAAGAAGAACTCCGAGCGCCTTGTTGAGGGAGTAGCCCCGATCCTGGAACTGAGCGAAGAAACGAAAGGTGAGAGGAAGAACCGAAAGGCTGACCAACTGAACCACGAAATAGAATACGAGCCCAGAATGCATCGCCCTGCATCTTAGCTCAACCTATGCTAGAAGAGGAGCCTGGACCAGATCTCTCCTGCGTCCGAATGCAGTAACGATTGAGACGACAAATCTGTGAGCCTACTCTGACCATGGGTCGCAGCTATCCCCTTTCGACGAGATCAGATTCCCTCAAGATCCAACACGTATCCGAAGAATGTACTCGACGATCCGCTGGGCGGCTCTTCCATCGCCGTAGGGACAGCTTGCCCGGGCCATTTTCCGGTATTCGGCTTCGTCCGTTAACAGTCGCTCTGATTCGCTGAGGATGCGATCCACCTGAGTGCCGACCAGCTTCGCGGTACCCGCTGCTATCCCTTCTGGACGTTCCGTTTTCTCCCTCAAAACCAGAGTCGCCTTTGCCATAGCAGGCGCTTCCTCTTGAACGCCTCCTGAATCTGTCAATACGAAATGACACCGATTCAATAGCATCACGAAGTCTTCATAGGACTGTGGGGAAATCAGGTGAATCCGATCGTGGTTCGAAAGAAGACGGTGCACCGGCTCCCAGACGGCAGGATTCCGATGGACGGGGTAGACGACCACGACATCCGGGTTTCTTTCCACCAACCGGCGGAGTGCCTCACAAATGCGCTCCAAGGGAAGGCCAAGGTTCTCCCGCCGGTGAGCCGTGACCAGGATGGTTCGGGAAACGCCCGAGAACTCCTCAGTCGTTTCGGGGCTGAAGCCGGCTGGGCCAGACGCGGAGACACGGGAGAGAATCCATTGAAGGGAGTCGACCACGGTGTTCCCAGACACCAAGATATCTGGATCCGCGACACCTTCCTTCAACAGTGCTTTTCTGGCTGACTCCGTAGGAGCGAAATGATAGGAGGCCAGAAGACTCGCGAGTCTTCGGTTGATCTCTTCCGGGAAGGGATCCTGACGATCCTCGGTTCGGAGACCTGCTTCGACATGGCCGAGCGGGACCCTTTGATAGAACGCCGCCAACGCTGCCGCAGCAACCGTGGTCGTGTCCCCCTGGACGAGTACCAGGTCCGGTCGGTGTTGGTCCAGGAACCGACCGACTCCAGCCAAGACCGAAGCAGCGAAATCGGTCAGAGACTGATTGGCGCTGGTCAAGTCCAGATCCACATCCGGAGAGAGACCGAAGGTCTCGAGCGCTTGATCGAGCATCCCCCGATGCTGGGCCGTTGCCAGCAGCGTGGACCTTATTTGCTCTGCTTGTTCCAAGGCCCGTATCAAGGGAGCCAACTTGATCACTTCGGGGCGAGTACCCACGATGCTGAGGACGCTGATCAATTGATCTCGATCTCCCCTCTCAGACAGAGGCTCTCAATCAAAAGGGATCGTCTCAAAACAAGCTCTCCTGGACTATCGTGTCTCGGTATCCCTTGACCATGAACCAGGTCACCGCGCCCCCCTCCAAGAAGGACACCGAGAATTCGGGCTCGGCATTCGGGGGTACAATCCCTGCCGGTACCGAGAGCAAGTAATAGCCTGACAACCCGCCTGCTCGAGCAACCGGAAAGAACTCGAGCTGAAACCCACCTTCGGACCAATTGAGCACTCCCTCATCCACCCCAGTTTGAAAGCGAAGCCGAGGTGTACCTTCGATTGATATTGCCGCGGTACCTGGATCTTCGCCACTGGACGCGGTAAAGGCATAGACACGGGCCTCATCCGAGTCATGGGCCGCAGCCCGCCAAACCACCTCCTGCTTCTCCACTCGATGATAGGCCCAGAACGACGGCCCGTTACCCCGATGCCCCGGATAGTCATCGGAGCGCTGGTCGGACCTGACGACCCGGGAAAAGCCCTCTACCAGGGGAGCCCCCTCAAAGGCGCTAGCGTCTGTCTCTCCAGGAGTCGCCGCAGACTCCTGCGCCTTCCGCTCTGCCCAGGCAGCGATGGACTCGTTGGAACTCTCTCGTTGCTGAAGTCCCACCAGATTCTTCCCGTCCACATCGGAGAGTCGGATTGCGGCGAACCAATCGCCGACTGACTCACAGCTGCGGATGGAGATCTCGTTCCAGCCTCCAACAGCTGTCACCGGCTCAACCAATGGCTGTGGAGTCAGTTTCTGATGGTTTACGACCAGCCTCCGATTGACCCATAGGGCGAGAGAATCGTCAGATCCGAAGACCTCGATTCGCGCTTCGAAGGGATCCTCTCCGAGTCGGACATAGGTGACGGCCTCTGCACAACACCGCTCCGGATTGCCGTCTGCTTCGGCGGCGTAGAAGCGATTGAAGTCGAGCGTGACGTATTGGTTTCGCATCGGCCGCCACTCAAGCGAATCATCCGACTCGATCCGGGGGGCCGAGCGTGCCACAGCTCTGGGGATTCTGTACCGAAACAGTCCACGTGCCGACCAGTGGGTCAAGAAATCTTTCCTCTGTCTCACTTCAGCTACCACAAATTCAACTTCTCCATCCGGTGCCACGACCTCTTTCCTGACTGTAAAATCATCGAAATAAGCGAGTTCCGACTCCCGCAACGAATACAGTGTGGGCTCGTCCAAGTCATATAACCGATATTCCTGCGGAACCAGAATGCGATAGCCGTTTCGATGGTCCCTTGACCAGACCCGGGGGTCGGTCTGGGTATAGAAGTTCGCAAAGATCCACGGTTGATTGACCATATTGGCGGTCAGCAGGCGCTGAAAATGCGAATCTCGATGATCTTCCATGTATTGGATGACATCCCGATACCCGAACTGAAAGCCGCCGTATCCCCGCGCCGATGCCTGGTGGAAGGGGCCGTAGTAGATCTGCAGGTAGCGCACGGTCTCATAGACCAAGCCCAAGGTGGCAACCAGCAACAGAAGTAGCGGCAGAGCTGTCTTGAGCAGCGCTGGTTTGACCCGCGACAGAAGATCGCCGAAACGATGAAAGCCGAAGGCGGCCAAGAGAGGAGCCAGCGGACTCCCGATAAAGGCTCGGGTCGCAGACGGGATCTCGTTCATCAAGGACGCCCCCAGCGGGTACAGCACCACCCAGACTAGCAACAGTAGGTTGAATCGAGTGGGAGGCATCAGCAAGGAAATCAGACCCGCCAAGACGAAAGGGAAAAGCGTCTTATGCAGCTCACCGTGTCCCGGAGCCGAGTGTCGGATCAGGGGGTCGCCCGCTTCGAAGAGAAATCGATAGGAAAAGAAGCTCCGGTAGTGCCGCCAAAGCGTCGCCGCCTTGTCCCCCAGGTGGCTGTCGGACTGGATCCAGGTAGTACCCTGGAAGTACTGCCCAGACGTCGGCTCAGTGATTCTGAAATGCGCCACTGGCAGGCAGAGGATCAGGA
>JAKZYH010000137.1:0-5750 GCA_047514575.1 Acidobacteriota bacterium
CCTCCGGGCTGGGGTCCGCAGAGACGCTGGCGTTGTTACTCGCTCCTTACATACCGCAGCGGGTATGCGCGTCGCTCCCGCCTAGCCAGCGTCCCTGGGGACCCCAGCAAAGTGTATCTGTTATTTCCTGACAGACCCTAAGTCCTTACAATGGAGGTCCACATGATGAGAGCCCTCATCGCGATCCTGATCTTGGCGAGAACCTTCACCCCACTTCTTTCTTCCGCCCTGGACGATCACCGAATTCGAGTCCAGACCGGAAAGGTGGTCCAGATCCTTCCCGTCGGCCGCGGCCCCAGCATGATGAAGATGGTGCGGCATCCAGACGGGAGCATCTATTTGAACACGCAGAGTACGGATTCCTCGAGGAGTCTCGTGAGAAGTCGTGACGACGGTAGGACCTGGACCATCCTTCCCATCCGTTTTTCTCCGGAAATCCCCGAAGGACAACATGCTGCCGGCTTTGGAATCAGCTCCGACGGTAAGCTCTGGTTGATCCACCAGGGGAATCCACGCTCCCAAGGTGGGGAGGAGCTACGGTATCACGACCGCCAGATTTTTGTGGCGACCTCCAACGACGGTGGCGAGAGCTGGAAGAGCGCTCCCTTCGACTTCAGACATTTTTCAGCTGGTGGTGATCAGGATCCCTATACCGTGGGCCAGGTGGCTTGGTGTTACCCCAACTTCATCGCCAGAGCTGACGGCGCCATGGCGTTCTCCATGAGCATGCGCTACCCAGACTGGGATGACTGGATGCAGCAGGACCAGTCCAGACCGGGAATACGGGATGTGATGGTCCGAAGCCTGGACGGTGGCAAGACCTGGGCCGACGCCACGGTCGTGCATCAACATGCCACCGAGACCGACTACGCCGTCGACCCCGCGGACCCCAAACGTATTCTGGCTCTGGCCAGGAAGCAGCGTCAGGTGCTGCCCGGAGAGGATCCGCACGAGGTGGCGCGACTGACGGGTGCTCCGGCACCCGGCGAATCCGGTGGAATCTATCCCTATAAGGGATCGGTCTTGCTGGAATCCGGTGACGGAGGCCGCACTTTTCGGGAGCTCCCTGACAGCTACACTGGATTCTATGCTCACCGCGGGACCATTTACTGGAGCCCGGACGACGTAGTCGTCGTGAGCCACAACACCGGCTACTACCACGACCTGGTGCCTCCGACGGCGCGCCGCTGCACACGAATCAGCCTGGATGGTGGGAGAACCTGGGTAGATGGATCCCGAGCGGGGACCCCGTATCTGAACAAGTCCACCCGATTTACCGACATCATCGCCTACAACACGATCGCCGTGGGCAAGGATCGGTTCTTCTCCGCCTACACCATCATGGCAGAGCCTGCGGGGAACCGCCGCTTGGGCTCATCTGAAGGATTTTTCTGGAGTTTGACCAGAGGCCCCAGGTAGCGGCTTCTGATCGGAAACGAGGGTGCAACTCAACCGGAGTTGTAGACGCTTTCGATTCAAGCGCTTCAAGATCAGGCATGGATTGCCGTTCCGGCAGTACATGGATCAGGCCCGACGACACCCCCGCTCAATGCGACTGCAGCGGAGCACAGGGGATAATCCGGGCTCGGAACCAGGATTTCGTCACAGAGCCCGCAGTGAAAGATCGATCAATTCCTGCGGGTCGTGAAAGAGAACTGCGGTACCGACAATCCTCGTCGAATGAGGATAAACCGTACGGGACTACTGAGCAGCCAGTTCGCGCTCGATGGACTCCACCACAGAAACATCGTCGGGTCGAGTTCGGGGTGCGAACCTTGCGACGAGCTCTCCTCCGCGGCTGAGCAGGAACTTCTCGAAGTTCCAGCTGATCTCGCCAGACCCTTCGGGAGTCGTCTCCAGCGACTTGAGATGTTTGTACAGGTCGGCCGCGTCCTCGCCATTGACGTCGATCTTGGCAAACATGTCGAAGTCGACGCCGTAGTTCTTGGTGCAGAACGTACGGATTTCTGCTGCGTTCCCAGGCTCTTGACCGCCGAACTGATTACAGGGAAAGCCCAGAACCGCCAAACCACGATCAGAATACTTCTGGTGTAGTGCCTGAAGTTGGGCATACTGAGGGGTAAGGCCGCATTCACTTGCCACGTTGACGATCATAACGACGTGACCAAGATAATCCCGCAGCTCTACCTGCCCCCCGTCCAGGGAAATCATGGTGAAGTCGAGTGCATCAGGCACCTCACCCTCCTCTCCGCTGGCGAATGTGAGGGCAGCCGTAAACACCAAAGAGCTCGAGAGCAGGGCCAACAGGGGAAAACGCGTATTGGGCATTGGAAAAACCTCCATGGTTGGACAACTTCACGGAGACAATAGTATCCCAGACCAAGTGGCGCTGGAAACAACTCTCCCGAACTCCCGGTGCTTTTGGTTCCCAGTAGTCTTCAATTGCGAACAGCACGAGCAGCGGGCGCAGCGGGCACAATTGCTTCGCAAATCGGGAGTGCGTATCCTCTCTGCAGATCTGTCGGTTAGGATCCCGGATTCGCGGCCTGCTGCGTCGTCTGATAGAAAAAGAGGATGGGCGATGAAAATGAGATGGGCATCTCCGTGGGTGGTTTCCCTCGTGTTTCCCTTGGCTGCGGCAGCTCCATCAGCGGAGCGGCCTGCTTCCCAGGAGCCGCTCGACATCGGCTCCCGCCTGGAGCTGTTCGTGGACGACTATCTGATCGAGTCCATGGAGGGAGTCGAGGCGAAGCTTCATTCTCCCCGGCCAGCGGAGAGGGTCCTCTCCTTCGATCGAGACTGGGAAGGGGGAAATAGCGGCTATGTGACCGTCTTTCAGGACGGTGGGCGCTACCGGATGTACTACCGAGGCGCCAGCTCTACCGGCTACCTCGTTCCCTCGCTGTCAAAGCTGGGAGAAGTGGTGGTTCCGGAACACCCTCAGGTAGCATGCTACGCCGAGAGCCTCGACGGGATCAGCTGGAAGCGGCCTTCAATAGGCCTCTACGAATTCAATGGCTCGAAGAACAACAATATCGTGTGGACGGGCTCCGGTGGGCACAACTTCTCACCCTTCAAGGACACCAATCCTGCCGCACTCCCTGACCAGCGCTATAAGGCCGTGGGCAGTGGCCGGGTTGAAGGAAAACCAGTGCTGCTGGGGTATGTCTCCCAGGATGGCATTCAGTGGAAGCAACTCCGGGAGGAACCGCTTCTCACCGACGGTAAATTCGATTCTCTGAACGTGGTCTTCTGGGACTCGGTACGAAGGCACTACGTGGCCCTGTACCGAGATTTCCGCCACGGCGTTCGTACCATCAAATATTCCAAGTCCAAGGACTTCCTCGACTGGACTCCGGGCGAGTGGGGAGACTTTGGAGAGACACCGCTCGAACACCTGTACACGAACGGCACCGTTGCCTACTTTCGGGCTCCTCACCTCTACCTGGCCCTGCCCAGACGCTTTCTTCCCTGGCGCCAGCTTTACCCGGACGCACCAGTCCCAGGGGCTTCCGACGGCGTCTTCATGAGCAGTCGTGATGGTGTCCACTGGGATCGCCGTTTCCTGGAATCGTTCATCCGGCCTGGTCTCGACCCTCGCAACTGGCCCCAGCGGACCAACACGCCAGCTCGCGGGATCGTGTCAACCGCCGAGGATGAGATTTCGCTCTACGTCGAGCGGCATCGAGCGACGCCAACCAACCACCTGGAGCGGCTGGTCTTGCGAACCGACGGCTTCGTCTCGGTGCATTCCGGCTATTCCGGCGGCGAGATGGTCACGAAACCACTAATCTTCCGGGGGGACAACCTGATCCTCAACTTTGCCACCTCGGCTGCCGGCAGCATCCGCTTGGAGATCCAGGATGTCGGTGGCAACCCCCTGCCCGGCTTCGCTCTAGAGGAATCACCGCTGATCTGGGGAGATGAGATAGAAGGTATGGTGAGGTGGGAGCGAAGTCATGCCCAGAACACTTCAGACAAGCCGCTGGCCAGGATTGCCGGGAAGCCAGTACGTCTGAGGTTTGTCATGAAGGATGCCGATCTATATTCCCTGAAATTCAAGTAGCAGCAGCGTCGGCAATGTCCAAAGCCTAGTACCCTGTCACACGTAGAATGACGGGTTTGCAGATGGGGCTTGCGAGGCAAGATCAAGGCGGGAGGAGGAAGACGATGATTGGCTATCTTCGACGACGACTAACGCAGAGATCGTCCGCAACCCCCATCTGCCCTGCGGATGGCGACGGGACAGGCCGGTGGCTTCGTCGTCGTTTCGCGCCCTCGACGCCGTCGCGCCCGCCACAACCCCTACAGGGTTGGGATCAAAAAGGGATGGCTCTTTACCCAGGGTTCAGAAACCCTGGGCTGTACGCCGCAACCCCGTTGGGGTTGACCTCTCTGACGTCTGCGGTATAAGGCAGCTCGCCAGTCCTAGTCTGACCATGAGTCATAGAAGTCAGCTCGAGATCGAGACCCTCTTCCGGCGTGAGTCTGGCCGCCTGATCTCTGTGCTCACCCGCATCTTCGGGCCGCAGAATCTAGGCTTGGCCGAGGATGTGGTACAGGAATCTTTCGTGGTGGCCTTGAGCGTCTGGTCCGAACGAGGGATCCCCGAAAATCCAGCGGCCTGGCTGCTGACGACTGCTCGCAATCGAGCTATTGATGCCATCCGTCGAGAGCGGACTCGCACCACCTTCGCCAGCGACCTCGCCAAGTATCTCGACAGCGATTGGACGCTCACGTCGACCGTGGATGAAGCCTTCGAAGAGTCCTGGGTTCACGACGATCAGCTGCGCATGATCTTCCTCTGCTGTCACCGGTCGCTCACGCCCGAGAGCCAGGTAACCCTGATCCTGAAGACGATGTGTGGCCTGAGCGTACCTGCTATCGCCCGGGCTTTGCTTACCACCGAAACAACGATCAACAAGCGGCTCTACCGAACCCGACGGAAGCTGCGCGGTGCGGAGTTCGCCCTCCCCACGGCCGAGGAACTTCCTGCCGCACGCGAAATACTGCACACCGGGTTGTATCTGCTGTTCTGCGAGGGCTACCAGTCAACCAGCGAGAAACCCATTCTGTTGGACCTTTGCCGGGAGGCCATGAGACTCACGAAGTTGGTTGTGGACGAGGCCGCCCTATCCAGCAGCGAGACCGTGGCCATCCTGGCGCTGATGAGCTTCAACGCAGCCCGCTTCGAATCTCGGGTCGATCAGGATGGGCGTCTGATCCCGCTCGACCTGCAAGACCGATCACGCTGGGACTGGGATTTGATTAGCCAGGGATTCGGCTACCTGAGAGATTCATCAAGGATGGAAACGGTGGTGGCGAGCCGCTTTCACCTGGAAGCGGCGATTGCGGCCCGCCATTGCTCTGCGACGACTTTCTCGGACACAGATTGGGACTCGATTTGCAATCTCTACGATCGGCTGCTCCTGGTACAGCCGTCACCGATTGTGGAGCTCAACCGCGCCGTCGCCATCTCATATCGCTCGACTCCCGCCGAAGCCATACCTCTTGTGGAGGCGCTGCATGAAGAGCGCAAGCTACCTCACACTCCTGAAGTTGCAGCCGTTCTGGCCAACCTTTACGCGCGGGCGGGCTCTTCAGAGCAGGCCCAGCGATTTCTGGACGAGGCGCTCGCACAAGCACGGACAGAGCACGAGCGCTACTTGATCGAGCTCCAGATTCGAAGGTCCTGGTCCGAGGTCTAGCACAGCGTTTTGTACTGGTCCGGACTGAGGCCGACCCTCGGCTCCAAGCCGAGGGGTTCGGAGGATGTCGAATCGAATTCG
>JAKZYH010000138.1:0-7256 GCA_047514575.1 Acidobacteriota bacterium
CCTCATGGAAACGCAGTTACCACTGTCGACTTCAGGCCGGTAACGTTAGCCTGGAAGGGACTTGCACCCTTCTGATCAAACGCCTTCACAGGCGCACTGGCGGTGGCCTCCAGGCCGCCGTTTTTCGAGCCAAAGGCTCGAGGGAAGGAATACGGCGGCTTGGAAGCCACCGCCACGCCGGCCGAAGTTTCTTTTTCGAATGATCCGGCGGTCCGCAGCCGGTGGCGGGGATAAGCTGAAACTTTATTGGCTAGGAAATTATGGAAGAATCGCCAGTTGACAGAGCCGTGACTGTAAGGGAGCGGGCCCTGATGAAGGGCCCAAGCGTGGTCTTGCTCCCCGACAAGCGTTCCATCTGAATGATCCAGCCCGAGGACTAGATCTTGTCGTTCTTGATTGCCTGCCCCAACTGCGGTCCCAGATCGGTCTACGAATTTCAATTCGGTGGTGAATACCAGAGGCGCCCCAGCGGAGATGCGCCCGACCGAGAATGGGCGGGCTATTTGTACTTCCGAAAAAACTCAGAGGGAGAGCAGATCGAGTGGTGGTACCATTCCAGTGGCTGCCAGCTCTGGTTTCTGGCCTCTCGAGAGACATCTACCAACCGGGTAATCGAGACCTTCTGGCCCGAGGAGCTGAAGAAGAGAGGCTCCTCCTTGGACGCCGAGCATCCAGAGTAGCGCAGGAACATGGACAGGCTGGATTCTCACCCGGTTGAAGTCATCGATCGCAGCGAACGCGTTTCCTTCCAGTTTGACGGGAAAACCCTTCAGGCTCATCCCGGAGACACCGTCGGTTCCGCCCTTCTAGCCTCCGGGTTACGAATCTTCTCGCGCAGCTTCAAATACCATCGACCCAGGGGTCTGCTCTGCGTCTCCGGGAACTGCCCCAACTGCCTCATGAATGTCAACGGCGTCCCCAACGTGCGGGTCTGTACCCGGCCGGTTGAGGAAGGGGATCAGGTAGTACCGCAGCACTGCTGGCCTTCACTGCGCTGGGATGCGATGTCCCTGATCGAGAAGGTGGATTTTCTGCTGCCGGTGGGATTCTATTACAAGACCCTGTATCGGGCGCGCTGGCTCTGGAAGCTCGCCGAGCCCCTCATCCGACGGGTAGCCGGTTTGGGTAGGGTGGACTCGTCACAGTCCACCGCCGGCCACTACGAACAAGAGCATCTGTTTACCGAGGTAGCCGTCATCGGCGGCGGGCCGGCTGGGCTGGCGGCGGCACAGGGGGCGGCTGATGCAGGCGCCGAGGTGGTGTTGGTTGACGAACAGCCGGAACTGGGTGGGCACCTGCGATTTCGACGGGCAACGTTGGAAGATCCCACCAGCGGCCAGACAGGGGAGGGCTTTGAACTCGCTCGGTCTCTGGCCGAAAGGGTGAAGAACAATGAACGCATCCGGGTGCTGAGTTCGGCCCGGGCCTTCGGCGGCTATGAAGGCAACCTTATCGGTGTAGCCCTCGCCGATCGATCGGTTCACCTGCGCGCCGATCGCGTGATAGTCGCAACCGGAAGCTTTGAGTTTCCTGGATTGTTCAAGAACAACGATCTCCCCGGCATCATGTTGGGCAGCGGGGTTCGCAAACTGCTCAACCTGTACCGGATTAAACCGGGGAAACGCGCCGTGGTGGTTGCCTCCAACGACGAGGATCTGGCCTTGGCGGTGGAACTACGGGAGGCTGGGGTTTCGGTGGTGGCTGCCGTCGATCAGCGTCTGGAGTCGTCTGATTCGGCCGTCGTCCAGCAGTTGAGAGAGCTCCAGATTCCGCATCTGCCCTGCTTCGCTCCGGTAGCAGCCAAAGGCCGCTCGGAGGTACGCGCCCTGGAGGTGGCTCCTGTTGATGCTGACGGCGATCTGGACCTGGAGGAGTCGAAAAGCTTCCCTTGTGATCTGGTCTGTCTCTCCACCGGGCGGTCTCCTTCGGTGGAGCTCCTGCGACAAAATGGAGGGAAGGTTCGCTTCGATCCCGACCTGAATCAGAATGTTCTCGACAGCATCCCCTCCGACTTCAGCGCCGCCGGGCACGTCGGCGGTCTCCAGGACCCAGGCCTTATCCTCCTGCAGGGGCGAATCGCCGGACTGGAGGCAGCAGCATCAATGCATCCGTTGGCGGATGATTTAAGGGGACAGCTTCAGAACCTGAAGGATAGCCTGAATCAGGGAATTGTGCGCTGGCGAGAGGCCGTTGTTCCGTCCCTCTTGTTCACCACCTCGAGTGCCGAGAAACAGGTGGTCTGTCTGTGTGAGGACGTCACTCGCAAAGACATCAACAATGCCATCGCCGAAGGTTTCGACGAGATGGAGCTCCTGAAGCGCTACACGACCTCTTCCATGGGGCCGTGCCAGGGACGAATGTGTTCGATGCTGGTCGCTGGAAGCTGTGCCCAGGCACTTGATCGGGACCTGACTACTCCCGGCACCACCACCTCTCGACCTCCGGTTCACCCCGTTCCCCTCGGGGTCCTTGCTGGTCCGCATCATCATCCGGTCAAGCTGACTCCGATGCACCAGAAACACCTGGAGGCCGGAGCTCAACAAATGGATCTAGGGGAATGGAAGCGTCCCCACACCTACACCAGCCCTGAGTCCGAGTGGGAGGCGGTCCGAAAGCGAGTGGGAATCATAGACGTTACCACCCTGGGGAAGCTCGAGGTCCAGGGCCGGGACGCGCCGCAGCTGCTGGATCTGATCTACACCCACATCTTCTCTACGTTGAAGGTGGGCAGAATTCGTTACGGCGTCATCTGCGGTGAGGATGGGATCATCGTCGACGATGGCACCGTTAGCCGTATCGCCGAAGATCACTATTACATCACCACTACCACCGGCAACATCTCCTTCATCGAGAGCTGGATGGAATGGTGGGCGGTCGTCTACAGATACTGTGCCCATGTCACCAACGTGACCGGCGATTTCGCGGCCGTCAACCTGGCCGGACCCAAAGCGCGAGAGGTGTTGAGCAAGCTGACCGATGTCGACATTTCCCCGGATGCCTTCAAGTACATACGCTTCGAGCAGGGGGAGGTAGCAGGCATCCCATCGCGCCTGCTGCGAATTGGATTCGTGGGCGAGACCGGGTGGGAGATCCACGTCCCGTCCAGTTACGGGGAGTATCTCTGGGACACCCTGATGGAAGCCGGGGAAGAATTCGGGATCCTGCCCTTCGGCGTGGAAACCCAGAGGATCCTCCGGCTGGAGAAGAAGCACTTGATCGTGGGCCAGGACACCGATGCCCTCAGCAATCCGCTGGAGTCCGACATGGGGTGGGTGGTGAAGTTCCAGAAGGAAGACTTCATAGGGCGACACTTCTTGAATCTGGTTCAGAGCGAAGGTCTCCGTAACCGCCTGGTTGGCTTCGTCACCGAAGAGCTGGTGAAGGAGGGGAGCGCGGTAGTAGCAGCCCAGACGCCGGTCGGTCGGGTGACCAGCGCGCGGATGAGTCCCATTCTGAATTGCTGCGTCGGTATGGCCTGGGTACCCGAAGAACTGGCCGAGGATGGTGCCAACTTCGATATCTCCCACCATGACACCCTGGTGTCTGCCCAGGTGCATCAGGATCCCTTCTACGATCCAACAGGAGCCCGACTCAGAGAATGAACGCAACGATTTCCTGGAGTCCAATCCGGCGGACATCCGTCTACCACGAGTTGCTCGAGTTGGGTGCTGTGATGGTGGAGTCCGAGGGCTGGCATCTCCCGCTTCACTTCGGCGATGCCGAGCAAGAGTCAGAGACGGTACGTTCGTCAGTGGGGTTGACTGATGCCAGTGCCAACAGAAAATGGGAGATCAAGGGTGCCGATCTCGGATCGTCCACCGATCCTTCAGCAGTCGATGTTCCCGTTCCTGGCCAGGTGGTGGCCACGGATTCCGGCTGGTTGTGCCGGATCAGTTACAAGCATGCCCTGTTGGTTTCGAGAGAGGATAATCCGATCATCCTCTCTCACATCAAGAAGCAGTGTAGTGGTGAGAACTGTTCCCACTTGCTCGATCGCACTGACGGTCTCACCAACCTGCGGTTGAGCGGCCCCAGGTCGGCCTCGGTGCTGTGCAAGCTGGGGGCCTTCGACCTGAGAGAGTCCACCTTCCCGGATCTCCGTTGCAAGTGTGGGCCGATGGCTGGCATCCAGGCCTTTCTGGTACGCCGGGATCAGTATGGACTGCCCGGATATGAGGTCCTGTTCAGCAGCGAATGCGGATCCTACCTATGGGACGCAATCAAAGAGGCCGGGAAGGAATTCCAGATGAGACCCTACGGACGCGGCGCAATCGGGCTTCTGGAGGACTGAAGCGTGCTTCGACTGTTTCGTTTCGATCGCATGTGGAAGCGCGAGTCTCTGAAGGAGACCTATGATGTCGTGATCGTCGGTGCCGGCATTCACGGATTGGCGACCGCCTACTATCTGGCCAAGCAGGGAGTCACCAACGTGGCCCTGCTGGAAAAGGGTTACCTGGGATCGGGAAACAGCGGCCGGAACACCGCCATTCTGCGAGCCAATTATCGCACCGCGGAGGCCATACCTTTCTACGCCGAGAGTCTCCGCCTCTATGAGGAGCTCTCTTCCGCCCTCAAATACAATCTCCTTTTCTCTCAGCAGGGCCATCTCACACTGGCTCACAGTGATTCGACGATAAACGGCCTGCAGGTTCGCGCCGAAGCCAACAAGGTGATGGGTGTGGACAGCCGCATGATCGAGCCGGAGGAGATCAAGCGAATGGTGCCGGCCATCGATATTTCGTCGGCCCCTCGGTACCCGATTCAGGCAGCACTGTATCATCCCCCCGGAGGCATCATTCGACACGACGCCGTGGTCTGGGGTTACGCCCGCGAAGCTGGCAAGATGGGAGTCGAGATCCACCCCCATACCGAGGTGCTGGGGATCGGTCAGGCAGACGGGCGCATTACTTCCGTCCAAACCAATCGGGGCACCATCAAGACGGAGGCGGTGGTCAACGCCACCTCGGGATGGTGTTCGCTGATTGCTCGCATGGTCGGACTGGAGCTGCCCATCGTGAGTCATCCGCTCCAGGCCTGCGTAACCGAGCCGTTGCAGCCCCTCCTCGACAAGGTGATCGTCTCTGCCAACCTCCATGTCTACATCAACCAGACGCCCCGAGGCGAGTTTGTGCTGGGAGCCGAGATTGATCCCTATCCGTCTTACAGTTTGCGCTCGACGCTGCCGACACTGGAGTCGATGGCCTCGCACACGCTGCAACTCTTTCCTTGTCTCAGAGATGTGAATGTGCTACGTCAGTGGGCTGGTATCTGCGACATGACGCCGGACTACAGTCCCATCATCAGTGAAGTGCCCGATTTGGAAGGCTTCTATCTCGACGTCGGCTGGGGTACCTACGGATTCAAAGCTGGACCCGCGGCCGGCAAATGTCTCGCCGAACTGATCGCAACCGGAAAACGGCCCCAGCTGATCCGGCCTTTTACCTTGAATAGATTCTACGAGAACCAGCTGGTAGGGGAGAAGGCTTCGGCCGCCGTTTCTCATTAGGGTCCTTGACCAGTGAAACGGGCGACCGTTCAAGTTTTGAGTCCAGCCTTTTCCAAGGCTTGAAGTCGATAGTTAACCCCGTTGGGATTAACCTCGATTGATGTGCAGATTTCAGCAAACGAGTATGTTCTCGCAGATACGGTAGACGGAAACCCTGGCCTGAAAGAAGGAATCCTTTCAGGGATTCACAAAGTACCGGTTGCTAGCAAGCGATCGAGGAGTTGAAGATGACTGAAATTGATCAAGTAGCAAAGTTGGTTGAGGACAAGGGTATCGAGTTCTTCCTCTGCTCATTCGTGGAAATGGGAGGCATGCCCAAGGCCAAGCTGGTCCCGGCGAAGTTCCTGCGCGATATGGCGGAGGGGAGCGCAGGCTTTGCCGGCTTCGCGGCAGGCAATATGGGGCAGGGCCCCCACGACACCGACATGGCGGCCATCCCCGATTTCGACAGCCTGACGCCGGTCCCCTGGCGCAAGAATGTGGCCTGGGTCGCTTCCAACATCCAGGTCGATGAAGCGCCTTGGCCCTACTGTCCACGAACCATCCTCGAGCGCCAACTGGAAAGCGCCCGGGAGAAGGGCTACGTCCTCAAGACGGGCGTCGAGCCTGAGTTCTTCCTGCTTCGAAGAGACGAGGAAGGGAGGTACCAACCCTACGATTCCCTCGACACTTTGGGAAAGCCCTGCTACGACCTCAGCGCCCTGAATCGCAGCCTGGACCTGATGACGACCCTGCTTACCTATCTGGACGAGCTGGGCTGGGAACCCTATGCCAACGACCACGAAGACGCCAACTGCCAATTCGAGATCAACTGGACCTATTCCACGGCACTGTGCACCGCCGATCGCCACACCTTCTACCGCTGGATGGTCAAGGCCTGTGCCGAAGAGAGAGGGCTCGCCGCCACCTTCATGCCCAAGCCCTTCGCCCACCTGACCGGCAACGGAGCCCATTTCCACACCAGTCTCTGGGACGCCGACTCGGATACGAATCTCTTTCTGGATGAGGACGACGAAAACGGGCTCTCGCAACAGGCCTACCATTTCATCGGAGGATTGAAGAAACACGCCCGGGCTCTGGCCGCGGTCACATCACCGACAGTGAACTCCTACAAGCGCCTGATCCGGGGAGCCCCTCGGTCGGGGGCGACCTGGGCCCCCGTGTTCGTTACCTATGGAGCAAGCAACCGAACCCAGATGCTGCGCATCCCTGGCCCAGGGAGGGTGGAGGTTCGCACCGTGGACGGAGCCGTCAATCCCTATCTGGCAGCCACAGCCATCCTCGCCGCGGGGCTCGACGGAATCGAAAACGAGCTGTCGGCGGGAGACCGCAACGACCGTAACCTATACGAAGTCCCGATAGAGGAAATCAAAGCCAACGGAATCGATCTACTGCCCACCAACCTGAGCGAGGCAATAGACGCCTTGGAACAAGATCCGGTACTGATGGAGGCCCTGGGCTCTCCCTACGGCGAGTACTATGTGCAGGTCAAGCGAGAAGAATGGAAGGCCTACCACGACTCGGTCTCTCAATGGGAGGTCGATACCTATTTGGGGCAGTATTGACGGACCTTCGAAGCTGAACCTCGCCGTGGACAGCGGATACAGCTGCTAACCCGGATTTCTCATCGCTTGTCGTAGCGAGGCGCCGCAAAAGCCGTCCTGGCAAGGCTTGCGACCGAGGCCCCCGCAGTCGTACTCGTGCAGTACGTCGAGGAGGCCGACAGAGCGTAACGCAGCCAGGACGGATG
>JAKZYH010000139.1:0-4576 GCA_047514575.1 Acidobacteriota bacterium
CATCCGGATGGCCGCATCCCCGAGGACAACCCCTTCCCCGGCTCGCCTGTCTTTTCCTATGGTCACCGTGTAGTTCAAGGACTTGCCTGGGATCCCGAAACCGGCGCCTTTTTCAACTCCGAGCACGGACCCTCTGGCGCTGACGTGGAAGGGAAGGTGAGACATCGGGATGAGATCAACCAAGTGGTGGCTGGCGGAAACTATGGATGGCCCAAGGTAGTGGGAGCCCCTGGCCTGGACGAGTTCCGCGATCCGATTGTGATGTGGAAGAACAAGTCCGTTCCCCCTTGTGGGATGACCTTCTACCGAGGGGATCTGTTCGTGGCGACGCTGGCGAGCCAGGCCCTGGTCCGCATCCGTTTCAGCGAAGACTACGAGGTGCGCCGGATCGAGCGCTGGTTCGCCCTCACACCCCGGGCAGGGATCTATGGTCGTCTCCGAGATGTCACTGTGGGCCCGGACGGACACCTCTACGTCTTGACCAGCAACACCGATGGTCGTGCCGATCTCCGCCCCCACGACGACAAGATCCTGAGGCTCAAGTTCGGCACCCATGACTGAGCACAGCCCGTCGGCCTCGAGTCCTGCTCTCGGGTCGATCCCCACGGCTGCTGGCTCAATCTGGTCGAGATTTTCTTCAGCAAGATGACCCGTTCATTCTTGCCAGGAATCCGCGTACATTTGCTGGAGGAACTCCAAGCCCCAATCGATACCATCGTCGGTCAGCAGCACCGGGCCTAATTGCCCTCCACTTCGCTCGGTGACGATTTCTTCTTGTTGCACCGAGCCCGGCAGTTTCCAAAGCCGTCCTCCATTCTTCCGACTGTTGGCACTGGGGGCTCTCAGGAGTCGGAGAAGGAACGAGTTCCGCCCTTCATAATTCGTAGTTGCCAAATTCTTGCCGAATGTCCGCCACAACTTGACACAAATAGAGACAACTCCAGTTTCCAGTCTGGGGAGGTAGACTGTCTACCGGAGTTTGGGTTGAGCCGCTACTCTTGGGCGGAAGACTTCACTTATCAGATAAAGGACCAGTTCGGCGCCAGCTTCGGAAACTGGAATTTCTATCAGAAGGAGCAGTTCTCGAGTCACACTAGTGCTGTCTCGATTCGCTCGTGCCCGTCGCCGGTGCTCGGATCACCCGGGACCACATGTCCAGCTCATCCGTCGCCGGCACTCGCGCCTCCGCGCGTTTTGGTTTCAGTTCAACTGAACAATCTTTCGCCGAATACCAGGCAACACCATGCTGGTTGCGAAGTACCTGGTCGGAGAACACCACTCTCAGCTCACCCAACTTATATACGTATACGCCATCCGCTGAGATTGCCCTTCCGGATTCAAAGATCTAGTATTCTCGATGTAGGTTCTGTTGGTCTGGAGAACCCGTTGATAGGGCAAAGCATCTCCCACTACAAGATTGCCGAGAAGCTCGGCGAAGGCAGGAGCTATCGCGCCTAGGACACCACACTGAAGCGCGAAGTCGCCAGCCTCGAAAGGTACTTAACCCTCAAGTAAATCATGCTGGAAACACTGGAACAATTCATTCTCACCTGGGGAGCGAGTGAACCTGTCGCTCATTCGGCGGCACGTCTCATCGCTTTCGTCGTGGTCCTGATCCTGAGTTTGGTCACCTTCTTCATCGCCAGTCGAATCGTTCTAAGGATCGTTGAGCGAATAGCTCTCAAAACCAAGGCTCAGTGGGACGACAAGATCGTGAGCAGCAAAGCCCTCTTCTGGGCTGCCAACCTGGCGCCCGCCATCGTGATCTACCTTCTCGCGTCCACTGCTTTGAGGGGTTGGGATGTGGCCGTTCAGATTGTCCTCGGGACGGCTCAGATCTACATGGTCGTGGTGGCGCTCCTTGCCCTCGACGCGGTGCTCAACGCGGCCTTGGAAATCTACAACGACTTTCCTGTGTCCCGCGAGATCCCGCTCAAGGGCTTCGTGCAGGTCGCGAAACTCATTCTCTACATCTTCGCCGCTATCGTCGTAATCTCGACACTGCTCCGCAAGTCTCCGGTCTATCTCCTGAGTGGAATGGGCGTTCTGGCCTCGGTCCTCATCCTGGTCTTCAAGGATGCGATTCTTGGTTTTGTGGCTGGGATCCAGCTCTCCGCCAATCGGATGCTCGCCAAGGGCGATTGGATTGAAATGCCCAAGTACGGAGCCGACGGCGATGTCGTGGAAGTTGCCCTGACCACCGTCAAAGTCCAGAACTGGGACAAGACCATCACGACGATCCCGACCTACGCACTCATCACAGATTCCTTCAAGAACTGGCGGGGAATGTCCGAATCGGGTGGCCGCCGCATCAAGCGCTCGATCTACGTGGACCTCAACACGATAAAGCGCTGTACTCCCGAGATGCTCGAGCGCTTCAAGCGCGTCAAGTACATCGCTGATTATGTGGAGGAGAAAAGCCAAGAACTGGCCAGGTGGAATCAGGAGCGCGGCATCGACATGTCGGACGTCGCCAACGCCCGCCATCTCACCAACGTGGGGACGTTTCGCGCCTACATCCAGAGTTACCTCGAGAATCACCCCGAGATCAATGGTGATATGACCCTGCTGGTGCGACACCTGGAGGCTATGGCCGAGGGTCTGCCCATCCAGATCTACTGTTTCAGCAGGGATCAGGCATGGGCGAATTACGAGCGCATACAGGCCGATATTTTTGACCACATACTGGCCATCGCCCCCGAGTTTGACCTTCGGATCTTCCAGAAACCAACCGGCAGCGACTTCAGGGCTCTGACCGACAGCAGCGTGCGCCGGACCGAATGAAGAAAGGCGATCGGCGTCGCTATTGAGTTCCCCGCCGACCTCTTGACCCTATCTTCTACAGGGCGTAGAATTCGGACTTGCCATGAAATTCTCGTTCAAGCCATCGAGTAAAGGTGTCGCCCAGGTTCTCGGAGAACTGGAAAGCGCGGTGATCAAAGAAGTCTGGCGAAGTCCGGAGTGTACGGCGCGCGAGGTTCTCAACCGATTGGCCGATCAGCGGCAGTTGGCCTACACAACGATCGTCACGATCTTGGACCGGCTGTACAAGAAGGGATTCCTGAAACGCCAGCTCGAAGGAAGAGCTTTCCTCTACAGCCCCGGGATCACTGAAACGGAGTTTAACAAGAGTGTTACGCGTGATGTTCTGGAAGGCTTGCTCAAGGAGGGCTCCCGCCCGACTCTGTCGACCTTCGTGGATCTAGTCGCTGGCGATGAAGACCTCTTGAAAGAACTGGAAGAGTTGATCAAGCAGAGACGACCATGAGAGTTGATTCGATCATTTACCTGGGTCTTTCCTCGGGACTCATTGGGTTGCTGTCGGCCTGGGCATTCTCAATATGTGCCTACCCCGTAGTACGAAAACTGGGGCCGGTTCGTCGGCAGTTCCCCAGCGCTTTCTGGTTCGGAATCGGTGTCGCACCCTCTATTGTCGGCATTTCGTTTTTTGGCTTTTCGGTCGGTTCTGGCTGGCTAAGCCTCGGGGGATGGCTCTTCGATCACTGTCCACTACATCAGGGGCACCCCCATTTATGTCTCACTCACATCGCACAATCGCCGCCTGGTGGCTTTCTCTTCTGGCTGGCACTTGTCTCAGGCGGATGTTGGATGGCGTTCCAAGCGGCGCGACTTCATCTCTCCAGCCGCCGACTGTGTGTTCAGCTTTGCCAGGCCTCTCAACCTAACAGCGAGTTTCACCTTATCCCGAGTAAGGTGGCAGCAGCATTCACTACTGGACTTTTTTCCCCCCGAGTCTATCTAACGACCAAAGCCGTCAAGCTGCTGCAGCCGGCAGAACGGGAAGCTGTCCTCGTCCACGAACAAGTACACCTTAAGAGGCGAGATCCGTTACGTTCGCTGATTCTGGCATGGAGCGAGAAGTGTTTTCCAGGGATGAAGCCAATCCGGCGTCGCTGGCAGCTGGCGGTTGAAACGGAGTGTGATCGAGCCACGGTACAGGCCGGATTCTCGAAAACTCTAGTGGCCCAGACAATTCTGAAACTGAAGAGAGCTAATCAGGGCCGGTTGGCACAGGCTACCCTCCTACATTACGCGAGCACTGACGATGAAGCATTGCGAACTCGACTGGAACTTCTGCTGAACGACACGGTGAATGACACTTGGGTCAAAATGTTATCGATCCTCCTGCCGATCTTCTGGCTATTATCCATTCTCTTTTTCTCAGAGGTTCATCACGCAATGGAGACCCTGCTTGGATGGTTCAGCTGATGCGGAAAATTTTTCGGGTATATGTTCTACATTACGTAGTAATGCCCTTCGTCTGGACTCAGACTCCTCTCACTCTGGAGAGAACCGAGGCACTATATCTGGCACGGAACCCAGCGTTGCAGGCAGTCAAAGATCGGATCGACGCTGCTGGGGGACACTATCAGCAAGCTGCCGTGTGGCCCAACCCACAGCTGAATTTCAGCGGAGAGGGTCTGCCGCTGGGTGCCGACGATATCGGATTCTTCAGCGATCAGGAGTTTATTGTATGGGGAACGCAACGACTGGAATTGGGAGGAAAGCGCCACCATCGAAAAGAGGTCGCCCAGACCGGTATTGAGATCACCCG
>JAKZYH010000140.1:0-6139 GCA_047514575.1 Acidobacteriota bacterium
CACCCAGATCATGTTGAACGGTGAGTCAGTCTCAGCGAATGAGGTAAACGGATTGAAAGGCTCCGCCGTCAGCGAGCACAAAAAGGTCGACAAAGTCATGGCCATGAAGTAACAGGGCAAAGGCTGACCGGCGGCTCGAACCAGCACGATACGGCTTCGGAAGTACCTCCGGAGCTGTATCTTTTTGTGCTGATACGCCTATCGCGTGGTCCGTCATCAACCCGGATTTCTCAAGCAGCTGTAGCGAGGCGGCGGAGCCGCCGTCCTGGCAAGGCTTGCGACCGAGGTCTCCGCAGTCGTACTAAAGTGGCTTGCTTGGCGTCAACGTGTGAAGTGAGCCGGGAAACTAGTACCTTGGGCGAGTAGACGGGTTCCTTCCGAGGCCTTAGGTCGAGGTTTGTATTCTCGGTTAGCCGCCTGGTTTCCCGGCAAGGGGGATCAGGGCGCAAGTGATACCTGGATCGGCTCCCTTACCAAGAAGATTCTGGGGATCCCGGAGTGAGCGGCTCCGGCCATTTTTTCGGCCATGACCCTTAGAGTGATTTTTTACACGCTTGCCGCTGGTGATACTACTGGGGTAAGAATTGGGGATCAGATAAAGGTGGGACCGTGCTATACGACGATCAGATCTTCCGGCTCATCCTGATCGTGGGTTTTTGTTCTGTGTGTCCCATCGCCTTGTACCATCGGTTGAAATCTCAGGCCAGCGGTGAACGGCTCGATCGAAGCCAGGAGGGGATTTTTATCCTGGCCACGCTGCGGCCCCTAGGACTGGCAAGCATGGCGGGGCTCGTGGCCTTCATGATCGACCCGGACTGGATGCGATGGTCGCAAGTCGGACTTCCGGCGTGGGCGCGCTGGGGTGGGGTCGGGATCGGCGCCTGTACTGGCGCGCTTCTGATCTGGGTCTTCGACAGCCTCGGCAAAAACATCACCGATACCGTTGTGACGAGAAGAGATCA
This sequence comes from Acidobacteriota bacterium, assembly GCA_047514575.1. Taxonomy (GTDB): domain Bacteria; phylum Acidobacteriota; class UBA6911; order RPQK01; family JAJDTT01; genus CAUZIZ01. Next base: position 963 of record JAKZYH010000140.1, read on the forward strand.
CACCCTGGTGACGACAGGCCCCTACCGGTGGGTTCGACACCCGTTCTATCTGGCCGGCGGGGCGGCAATAGTTGCCAACTCCCTGGTCACTGCCACGGGCGAGAGCGGATCGTGGTCTCTAAATACTGGCCCGATCAGTCCCGGTCAAGGCACTATTGCCCCAATCTCACCGTGGCGAAAAAGTTGATGGCGCGGATCGAAGAAGCCATCGTGATGGATCGTTGGCAAGAGATGAAGGCGGAGTTATCTGGAAGGAGGGAAAAAGACAACCCCACGATTGCTGAGTTTGCCCCGGAATACCTGGAGCGGTACTGCCGCACGCACAACCGGCGCCCCGATTTCAAAGAGCAGGCTTTGCGCTCGATCGTACGGATTCTGGGTTCGGTGCGACTCAAAGAGCTGCGTCGCATCCATGCCCATGAGTTCGTTGAAAAGCGCTTGAAGGAAGTCTCGCCAGCCACGGTCAACCGAGGCGTGGCAGTCCTGAAGAACTTGCTGAGCTTTGCTATCGATCAGGAGCACCTGGAGATGCACCCCCTGGTTCGCTTTCGGATGCTTCCCGAGGAAGAGCGAGCTTTTCGCGTCCTGACTCTCGAGGAAGAGCGTCGCCTCGTCAGGTGCGTGGCTTCGGTGGATCAAACCATCGGGGCCTACGTGGCACTGCTGGGGGAGACGGGCTTGCGCAAGAGTGAAGGCCTGAGGCTTCAGTGGCGGCACATCAGCCGAGACAGTCAGGGTCAGCAGATCCTCTCGGTGGAAGGTGCCAAAAGCAACAAGGTCCGGCACATTCCCCTCTCCAACTATGCCCTGAGGTGGCTGGACCCCTTGGTTCGGATGATTGACTCCCCGTACGTCTTCGTACGCGTTGAGGCGCGCCAACCCTGGCGAGATCCCCGGGAGTCGTTTACCAAGGGCAAGCGGCTGGCGGATCTGGAGTGGGTCGGCCTTCACGACCTGAGGCACTTTCGTGCCACCCAGTGGGTCTGTGGAGGTGTCGACCTGCGAACCGTCCAGGAGCTTCTGGGCCACGCCGACATTCATACGACGATGCGCTACGCTCACTTCGCCCCAGCTCATGCTAGCCGGACGATTTTGGAGGTCCAGAGGCAGGAGGACGAAAGCACCGGGTACCAAGGGCGAAATGACGCAGGCAAAAAACAGGCAACAGACTAAGGAGTAGATTTGAGATCAGGTGGGAAGACTCTCCCTAAGTTGTTGATTTCACTTGGTGCGAAAGGGGGGACTCGAACCCCCACGGACTCTCGCCCACCAGATCCTAAATCTGGCGCGTCTGCCAATTCCGCCACTTTCGCACGTGCCACATTGTAACCCAACGCCGCAAGAGCGCACGGGATTCATCCGGCGCCTATCTATCTCCCTGCCGACGAGGACGATGTTGTTGTGCTGAACTTCGCTGCATCTCCGTGCCCGGTTCCGCTGCCGTTGACTGCTACTGTCCGGTAGTAGTATGTCGTTCCCGATCCCAGTTCATTTAACGTCTCGAACACCGTCCGTGGAGTCTGCTCGAGACCCGCATATCGGATCTTGGTCTTCGATCCGTACACCTCGTCGGTGCCGTACTCAAACCAGAAATAAGTCGGCACACCCATGGGATTGACTCTTCCCTGCAGCGTCGCGGTGGAGCTGGAGATACGACTCGATTTCCCCGTCAGGACCCGCGGTTGATCTGTCGCCGGAACGGTAAAGGTTCGATCTTTTCCATAGCTGCTGCCGAGACTATTGGTCGCCACCAGCCGATAGTGACAAGTCTCACCCGGCTTGACACCGTAAAGATCGGTATTCACATAGTAGTCATCGTCATCGGGGATCATGGTAGCACCCCTGCCGAAAACCTCGATTTCCCCCAACCCCCAGTAGCGACCCTGGTCGCCGGAAGAGAGACGAACTCTCAAGTATCGCGCTTTGCTGGCGAGTCCCCGCTCCATGACAAAGTCGAAATTGGGGCCGACATCTCTCTTCTTGGGGAAGGGTCGTTTCAGGATTGATTGGTAGGAGTTTCCATCTATCGAGACCAGAACCTCCACGTCCTTGCCCGGCCACTCTGGGTTCTGGTGCAGTTGAACCGTATCGACGGTGACCTCAGATTCGAAAGAGTAGGTGAACTCCTGGGGACCAGAGGGATTCTCCTGACTCCTCCACATGCGGCCCTCGCCATGACGCCATCCATCCGTCAGCGCGGCGGGATCTGCTTCGGAATCTCGGGGCCAGTCGATCAGCTTCCCTCCGTTACTGGGAAAGACCAGAGACTCGTTGCGATAGGCGACTTCGAACTCATCGAAATCGATGGATCCAGTGGGAGGATTATGCGGGTCGACGAAGGCCAGCAGATGGAAGAAGTTGCAGTTGAGATGTCCCTGTGCCTGATCGATGGGCCAGTATGAATAGTACTTGCGCCCATCCGAACCCAGGTTGCTCCCCCCATACGTCCACTGGCTGGTGTCGTTGAGAAGCCGGTACTCGACCCGATTCCAATTGCCGTCTCGGAGATGGTCGGTCAGGGTAAACCCGGTATAGCCCCAATTGGCCCGTCTGAAGACGCCTCTCTCATTGCCCGACTCGATATTGCTCTGACTTTGGGTCCACCAGATCAGCTCGGACCCGTTCGGCTTCCAGTCATTCCCGCGAACCCAGAGACGAACCCGGGCTCCCCTGAAATCAGGATCTCCGCCACCCAGGTAGGCACTTTGGTAGACCGGTCCTGAGTAGAAGAACTTGGCCAGATGGAGGACTCCAGCCATCCTGTGGTTGTAGTCGTTGAGGGTGGTGGGCTCGGAAACCCTCAAGAATCCGTTGCTGTGTCCGCCATCCCGGTGCAGCGACTGCTCGACTCCCCAGGTCGTCCACCCTCCGGGACCGTCATCCCAGCTTTCGTGGTAGTACGCAGCCAGACGCGGGGGAAGCTCACGGGAAGGCGTCTTCCTGCCGTAGGCGGTCGAGCTGCCATACTCGAAATAGTAGTGAGTCGCCAGCGCATGCGGATTCACTCTGCCATTGACCGTGATAGCTGCAGTGCCCAAGGCACTCGCCGGACCGGTAGCAACTGTGGGAAGCCCAGAGGAGCTGCAGGCCGGAAAAAAAGCAAGGACAAACATCAAGAGACCGGACGCAAACAGGTCGCACGTTTCTCCCTGGCCAGTGCGCCGAAATGGCCTCCGACCAGCAGCCTCAAGGCACGCAGAAGCCAAACAGAGCCGCGCACGACTTGAGCAGCTGGCAATGCGAGGCCAAGTTCCGAGGAGAGAGCGGACAGCAGCAGAATCTTCCGAGTCTTCGACCGCAATTCTCTTCCTCGAGAATCCAGCACGCCTGTTGGGGTTTACTCGGCAACATAAGGGAAAGGCTAATCTGACCATCATGGAGCACCATCGCCGGCGGCGAAGCGGAAGGAAAAGAGTTTCGAGTGGGACATCAGCAAACGAAGCTTGATCTTTCGACCTTCCAAAGAAGTAAGATCCGACTCGCCGTCCCAACGAGCCAGCTGGCTCACTGAATCTCCGTGGAGGGGATCCGAGCGACCCGCTTCGAAACCCGGCAGCGCGACCCCCATCTCGTCCAGCAGCTCCACCCGAATCCGGCCCCGAGAGGCATCGGCGTTGATCAACAACTGCTTCCCCCGGCACACAAACGGCTTGGTGATAACCACTCCTTCGGGGGCATCGCTGTCGAGCGAAACCAGGCCGTCGCGCCGAATCGTCGCCAAGCCTCCGTACCCCCGTCTCTCCTCCAACCAGGACTGCTTGCCAACGGGATGGGAGTGTCCCCAAGTGGATGAGTTCTAAGCGGAATGTCCTGCTCCGTCAGCGCGTGGGCCTCGTTCTCGGCGCCATAGTAGACCCAGATCTCATCCCCTCTGATGAGGGGCTCCAAGGCCATCAGGACATGGGAATCGAACTGATCCGGCAGACCGTAGCTGAGAATCGGATGGCGATGATCGCTGCGGCGCCAGCCGATTCCATCCCGGCTGTGGGCCAACTGGACATCGATCATCAGCGAGTCGGGATGATACACCCAAAGGAATCCGAAATAGACCTCGCGGTCGCGGAAGACCGACATTCCATAGAACTGTGTGCCGGGCGGATCTTCTTCATCCCGCACCAGGACCGGGTTGGGGACCCTCCAGTCGATGAAGTCGGTGCTCTCCGAGCGGCCGATGTCTCTAAAACCGCTGCTTGGGTTCATGTAGGACACGTATCTTCCGACCTTTTCATCCCAGCCGAAGAGGGTGAGGGTATCTCCGATGCCCCAATGGAGGGTAACCCCGCTAGCTGTCAGAAGAGGATTCCCGGGAAACGGATCCCAACGCAACCCATCCGCCGAGAAGGCAACACAGATGCCCTCAGACCCACCGGGCTCGGTCCGGCCGTAGCGCAGGGCTTTGAACCTGCGGGACGGGCCCTTTTCTGCGAGATCCATGACGACCCTTCCCTCGACACCGGGAAGGAGATTGTTTCGGCGGGAGCCTCGGTAGTCCACCAGCCCCAGTTCGGGCTTTTCCCAGGCAAGTCCATCCCGGGAAGTAGCATAAGCCCAACGGCTCTGCCTCTGATCTTGATTCCCGCGCTCCCCCAGGGTCCCGTACCACATCTTGAAAAGCTGCTCCGAGTCGTCGTACAGCACCGTCGAGGGTACTGCGTAGCGCCCCTCCCAGGGACGGTCGGGCCTCAGGATGGGGTTGGCGGGATGCTTTCGCAGGGCATTGACCCGTCTCTCGACCGCGTCCCGGACCTCGATGGCAAAGTCGTCCACGAGCAGCTGGGGATGGGTACCGATCTCGATCGACTGTCCCTGGGGTGGGGGCGGCTCGGGGCTGCATCCCATCCCCAGGAGCAGGATCAGCAGCACTGAATGAGTCCTTCGCCTCATGGGTTGTGGTCCCTCGGTCCAGAGTCTAGAAAGAAACGAAAGCAACCGCCGCCCTACCTCGTGAGCAGCTCGACTGTGGGATACAATCGTCCCTGCCTGAAGTGTCTCCAATGTACTGCTCCGAATCCAGGGTTGCAAGCAGTGAGGAGAAGGAGTATCGATCACGCCCCCAGGGCTGATCGCGTCGCTGACACGGGCGACTAACGAGGAGGTCGGGATATGACTCTCAGGCTTGCAGGGACGAAACGTTTCAGGGACGCCAGAGACAAGGGTTGTTCATTTCTCCTCGACAA
>JAKZYH010000141.1:0-4640 GCA_047514575.1 Acidobacteriota bacterium
GACCTGAATCGCAAGCGCACCACCCACCTCCCCATTTACCGGATGACCCGAAAACATGACAAAACCATGATTTTTATTCTTGTGCGCCATTCGAGAAAGAAACTTCGGTCGCGATGGGAGATTTCGCTGTTGTCCAGCTCTCTCCTCGGAACTGGGGCTCATACTGCTGACAAGTCACGTCGTTCGCGGCTCTGTCGGACTTGGCTTCGCAATACTGCTGGTTCACTGCCTTCCCCGAAAAACACATCCCCTGGCATCTAAACTTCTCCGGAGCTACCGTTCGATCCCTCCCCGTCTACCCAGAAGCCGTCATCCTTTCATGGAGTGACCAATAATACAAGCGCTCAAGAGTTAGGGAGCGGGGGGGAAACCCCCAAGCAGGAGAAGATCCTGAAACCTGTTGACCGAAGGGCCGCAGAAAACTCAGAGTATCCTTTTGCCGAGTGCCGAAGAGATCAACTCAACTCCGAGTAAACCGGTAGCGTTCTGCAGATCGATGACCGGATTCACCTCCACCAACTCAAGGGAAATCATCCTCTGCGAGTCGGCTACCATCTCCATCGCCAGGTGGCTCTCTCGATACGTCACCCCGCCGAGAACGGGTGTTCCAACACCCGGAGCCACCTGGGGATCGACGACATCCAGATCGAAACTACAGTGGAAGCCCGCCGTTCCCTGAGTTGCTCGCTCCAAGGCCTCCTCCATGGCTCCGTTCATTCTCCTCATGTCGAGTTCCTTCATCGTGATCACTCGAACTCCGCTGCGCTCAATATTGTCCCTTTCTCGTCTGTCGATGCTTCGGGCCCCGACGACGGTGACATTGGCCGGATCCACCTTGGGAGAAAACCCCTCGATCTCCCCGAGTTCCGGAGGCCCCAGTCCAACGATGGCGGCCAGCGGCATGCCATGGACATTCCCGGAAGGACTGGTTTCGGGAAGGTTCATGTCGGCGTGGGCGTCCATCCAGATCAAACCGATCTTCTCACCACGCTCGCGGTGAAAGCTGGCGCAGCCGGCGACGCTGCCGGCCGCCAGAGAATGGTCACCTCCCAGGACGAGAGGCAGACAGTCGTCTTCGAGCGCCTCAAACACAGACCGGGCCAGCCTGCGACAAACCTGGGCTATCTCGTTCAAGAACATCTGCTTCTCTTCGCCGTAATCCGTCTGTTCTGGAATCCTGACATCCAGATTCCCCGCATCTTCTACCTGGCAACCCAGCTGCTCCAGCCTTTGATGCAGTCCCCCGATCCGGATCGCCGAAGGGCCCATATCCACTCCTCGGCGCCCGGCACCCAGATCCATGGGTACTCCGATCACCCTCACCCGCCTCTTGGGTTTCAGATTCGGCATGCCGGCAGCTTACCATAGGCGACTTTCGACAGCGGGTGGCCCCGATCTCTCCTACTAGAATATGTGTTTAGCTCACTAAACAGGAGCCATACCGGATCGGGGCGGCACACCAGCAAGCACAGGTCTGCTTGACCACGCCAGCAGGAATTCGCATCATGAGAACAGTGTCCGAGGAGTCTCTCCGGAACTCTACATCGCACATCACCGGGATATCTGCCAAGGCCGGCCGTTGGACCCAGTTCCCAGAATCCGTCGGCTCCCGGGTGTCACGGCGTCGAAAGGAGGCAAGACATGAGATTGGACGAGTTCAAGAATCAGGCCTTGACGGATTTCGGTAGGGCCGAAAACCAGGAGGCGATGGAGAGCGCCCTCACCGAGGTACGTGATCATCTCGGGGCCGAATATGAGCTGCTCATCGGAGGTGAGGCCCTACGATCCGGCGAGAAGTTCAACTCGCTCAACCCGTCCCGCCGCAAAGAAGTCGTCGGAGTGTTCCAGAAAGCTGGTCCAGAAATAGCAGAGCACGCGATTGGCGCTGCGGATCGTGCATTCCGGACCTGGAGCCAAACCAAATCCGAGGAACGCGTGGAGACTCTGCTGAGAGTCTCTCAAATCATGCAGCGGCGGAGGCTGGAGCTGGCGGCATGGATGGTCGTGGAAGTGGGCAAGTCCTGGGTCGAGGCGGATGCGGACGTAGCGGAGGCGATTGACTTCTGCGAATACTACTGCCGATCCATGCTGCGGCTGTCACATCCCCCCACTCTCACGCAGGTCCCCTCTGAAGAGAGCGAGCTGGAATACATCCCTCTCGGGGTCGGGGTGATCATCCCTCCCTGGAATTTTCCTCTCGCCATTTTGGCGGGCATGACCCTTGCAGCCGTCGTGAGCGGTAATACGGTCGTCGTCAAGCCGTCGAGTGACTCACCCACGATCGCAGCCCAGCTGATCGAGATCTTCAAGGAAGCCTCCCTCCCCCCAGGCGTCGTCAACTTCGTCACCGGCAGCGGCGGCGAGATCGGTGACACCCTGGTCCGGCACCCAGGGACGCGGTTCATCGCCTTTACGGGTTCCAGGGAGGTCGGCCTGCACATCAACGAAGCGGCAGCAAAACCGCAGCCGGGCCAGATCTGGATCAAGCGGGTGATCGCAGAGATGGGCGGCAAGGACGCCATCATCGTCGATGAGGAGACCGACCTCGAGACAGCGGCCGAGGGCGTAGTCGCTTCTGCCTTCGGATTCCAGGGCCAAAAGTGCTCCGCCTGCTCTCGGGCTATCGTGGTCGAGCCCATCTATAACCGGTTCCTGGAGATCCTCGAAGAAAAAACAAACGAACTGATTCACGCAGGCAGTGTAGAGAATGGCGACGTAAACTTCGGCCCAGTGATCAACCAAAAGGCTCACCAGTCGATACTCCGCTACATCGGGGTCGGAAAGCAGGAAGGCCGGCTCCTGCTGGGAGGCGAGCCGGACAGCACTGAGGGGTTCTTCATACAACCGACTATTCTTTCCGACATCGCCCCCAACGCTGTCATCGCACAAGAGGAGATCTTTGGGCCCGTCCTGGCCGTGATCAAGGCCGCAGACTACGGTCAGGCCATCGATATTGCCAATGACAGCCAGTACGGTCTGACCGGAGCCGTGTATACCAACAACGAGAAGAAGATCGAACAAGCCAAGCGCAAGTTTCATGTGGGCAACCTCTACGTGAATCGAAAATGCACGGGAGCCCTGGTGGGAGCCCATCCCTTCGGGGGATTCAATATGAGCGGCACCGATTCGAAGGCGGGAGGGCCCGACTATCTGCTGTTGTTTACCCAGGCCAAGGCCATTTCGCGCAAGATCGGCTAATATTCTGTTTTCCAAGCACTGGCGTCATGAAGACAGAGGAGCATTCGCGTCATGAAGATCACCAACGTCAAGTGGTTCGCTCTCAAGATTGGGATACGCTGCCAGTTCATCGTGAAAGTCGAGACCGATGCCGGCATCCATGGCCTGGGAGAGGCTGGAACGTCTGGAAGGGAACGGGCGCTGGGGGGAACCATCGACCACTTTCGTGAATTCCTGATCGGAAAAGATCCGCGGCAGATAGAGGATATCCACCAGACGCTGTACCGCGGTCAATATTTCGAGGGAGGGACGATCCTCACCGCCGCCGCCTCTGCTATCGACATCGCTCTTTGGGACATCCTGGGGAAACATCTACAAGTTCCCGTGTGGCAGTTGCTGGGAGGAGCCAGCCGCAAACACGTGACCTGCTTTACCGATGGAGCCGCTGGAGCAGGAGAGACCTGGCCGGAACAGGCGCAGGACCTTGCGCAGAAGGGCTGGAAGACGGTTCGTTTCGTGCCTGAAATGCCCGACGAGGGTTTCGACCAACTGAGGGCCGAGAAATACGATCCTTGGGAGTCCCTTCAGTGGACCAGTGGAGAACTCCACTCAATCCGCTATCTGGTAGGAACGGAAATCCGCCTGGCGGTGGACTTCCATCACCGGCTGAGCGTGGCCGAGGCCTCCCACTTCTGCAAACTGGTGGAGGGCGTCGACCTCATGTTTCTGGAAGAACCCATCCGGTCGGAGAGCCCCGATGCCTACGCCGCCCTGAGGGCCATGACCCACATCCCGTTTGCCATCGGCGAGGAGTTCTCCGGCATCTACGTCTTCGCTCCCTTCATCGAGCGCGGCCTCTGCAACTACGTTCGATTGGACGTGTGCAATGTAGGCGGGTTCACCGCAGCTCGGAAGGTAGCGGCCATGGCCGAGTCTCACTATATCGACGTGATGCCGCATAATCCCCTGGGGCCGGTTTCCACTGCAGCCTCGGTGCACCTTTGCAGCGCGATCCCCAACTTCTCGCTGCTGGAGTACAACTGGACGTCGCGAGAACGACCTCACGATCTATTCCCTCGCGGCATGGACCTCGAAGGGGATCATTTCCCGTTGCCCCAGGAACCGGGACTCGGAGTGGAGTTCAACGAGGAGGCCGCCTCCGACTACCCGTTCGAATACTGGGAGGCACCCCACTGGCGCCGGAGCGACGGCTCTTATACCAATTGGTAGAGGGACAATCTCGCTCCTTCCTTCGGCGTTCACTGAGGCCGACCCTCCGCTCCAAGCCGAGGGGTTCGGAGGGTGTCGAATCGAATTCGACCACGCGGCTGGTCTTCGTCGTGGCGGTGGCCTCCAGGCCGCCGTGGGTCGAGCTCGGCTCGACCGCCTTACTTCGGCCTGGAGGCCAAACCCACGTCACAGACTGAATGTGGCGCATCTCCCTTCACTTGGAACTTCCCCTA
>JAKZYH010000142.1:0-2777 GCA_047514575.1 Acidobacteriota bacterium
GGACGGACCTGGGTAGATGGAACTCGGTCCGGGACCAAACAGATGAATCAGTCCACCAAGTTCGTTCTCGCCCACGGAGTAGGCTTTACCGCCCCCACCGTCGAGCTGTCACCGGGTCGCTTCCTGACGGCCGTCTACCACTACTCGCACCTTCCAGAAGTACCCGAGAATCTCAAGGGCGTGGTGGGTGGAATACACTGGCATCTTGAGAAGGTTGCGGAATAGGAGGGTCGCGACCCACCGTCACTCCGCCTCGGCGATCATCTTTTCGAGCCTTTTCGCAAAGAACTGTGTCGCCGTAGCCAAAATAGTCTCGCCCTTCTCCGCGGTAGCAAGCAGCGCTTCCTTCTGGCGTGCGCGGTCGCGTCTGTTCTCGCCTCTTAGGCCCTTTGGTCGGGATCTCGGATCGCGGCCAAGAAATTTTTCGATGCCGGGCAGGAAGTTCGACTCATAGTTCAATTCGCTCTGATCGTACTCCTCCATGGTGAAAGTGTGCACCCGGTCTGGAAACGCGGCCAGGTAGATCGAGGTCTCGAACTCGCCGGCGTGGGAGGTTCGTTTCTCGGATTCGATAATCTGATCCATGGTCTCCTTGGGGATCGCGCTCCAGTAGGAATCGGCGTCGAGATTGATCCCCAGTTTCCGACGCCAGGCCGGTAGCATCTCCTGGAGCGGCTGATGATTTCCTCCGTGTCCGTTCAGCACCAGGATGTTTCGGATACCGTGCGCCTTCAGGCTCTCGAGGACGTCGAATACATAGGCCTGGAAGGTCTCTTTGCGCAGGGTGATCGTCCCTTTGCGAGCCATGTGGTAGGGGGCATACCCACAGGGGCTTGGGGGAGCGACCAGGACACGTGGGTAGAGCTGCAGCGCCACCTGTTGCGAGATCAGCGTCGAGATGGCCACGTCGGCGATCAGGGCCATGTGCTCGTTGTGCTGCTCGACCGATCCGGTGGGAAGGATCGCGGCCTTCAACCGCCCACCCGCCAGGGACTCGCGGATTTCCTTCCGAGTCCTTTCCCAAAGCAGAACCTTCTTGGGATTGACAAAGGAAGCCCCCGCCCTGGCCAGCGGTGAGACGGAGATAGGCAGCGTCCCCAGTTCCCCAGAGGAAGTTGCGGGGCCTCCACTCGTGCTGGCAAGGCTTGACCCCGAGCTTGCGGTTGCCACGGCACTCATGGACCGAAAGAAGCTGCGCCGATTGAACGTCTCACTCATGTCAGGTACCCCGCTGCTAACGATTGAAAAAGAAGTCTTCGGCGGTCTTCACCAGAATCTGATTCTTATCCGCCGGGGAAAGGAAGTCCGAATGGTCGCGGATCACGTTCACGGCAGCTTCGAAACTGTGGGGCGCCTTCGCCTGCAGAGGAGCGTCGCTTTCCCACATGCAGCGCTCGGGACCGAAGGCCCCGACGACACGCTCGATCAGTGGAAGCATATCGAGATAGGGGGGACTCTTGGTGCCGAGGGCGTAGAAGGCTCCGATTTTGATCATGACCCGTTGGTGGCGGGCCATTTTGCACAAGGCCTGAACCTCGGGATCGATGAACTCACCCTTTCGACCGATGAGGCAGAAGTGGTCGACGATCACGGGACATTCGGGATGGCGGCTGCACATCCGATCCAGCTCAGGCAAGTCGTCGGGAGTCATGAGAAAGCTCAAGGCCAGGTTGTGCTCGGCTCCCGCTTTGAACATCTTCTCGAAACCCGGATGGTCCATCCACTGGGGGCTGTCGCCCAGGGGAGGCCGAGTGCTCTGACCGCGGATACGAAAGGCATAGATCCCGCCCTTGGCCAAGGCCACCATGGTACGGTCAGGACTCGCTAGCGAGACGTCGGTGACGGCCGGTACGATCCCGGTCCCCACAAACTGCTTCGGGCTCGAGGCGATGGCGTCGAGAATGTAGCTGTGGTCCACGCCGTACCATGTCATCTGGATCAGGTTCGCACGACGAATCCCAGCTGGGCGGTAGAGAGTGAGCAGTTCCTCGATCGAAAAGCTGGGGAACCACAGATCTTCCTTTCGAAAACCCGCGGCTAGCGGATACTTTTCGGTATCAGAGGTCCAGACGTGAACGTGGGCGTCGACGATCCCCGAAGTCCCTTCGGTCCTCGCCCAGATAGCATTCCGCGCTGAGCCTGCCAATCCCGTGCCGGCCAGGGCAAAGACCCAACTACGACGGGACATTCTCTTTCCAGGTCGCTGCAATCCAACCACGGCGTCGCCAAGGGTTTCTAATTCCAGTGCTTTCATGATCTGTTCTCAGAACGACTTCCTCTGGATATTAGAAACGTCAACCTCCAACCGATCTTACACGCACCTTCGTGGTGGCGGTCTCCAGGCCGCCGTGCATCGAGCCAAAGGCTCGAAAGAGGAAGAATACTTCGGCCTGGGGACCAAAGCTACGCTCGAGTTCAGTCGGGTCTGTCGTTCCAGAAATAACTTTCCTCGAGGATCAGAAAGAGCTGCTCCCTCTGTGGGCCTTGCTCCCCGCTGTGACAATGCTTACCCTCGGGGTACGCGAGAGAGGATCGTTGCAGCAGCCGTACCAGGGATCTTGAGTTGGTTGTAGCGGATCAAGTATGAACAATCCGATATGAACAGGCCGAGTAGTCAAACCAGCGCCGACCACCCGACAGCCCCAACTCCGGGTTCGACTCGGATGCCGGCCTGGCGGGTCGGGAAACTGACCCGTCCGCCTGCTTTCACAATGAGGAATTGGGTAGCCATGCTGGGACCCGGACTCTTCATGGCAGGGGCGGCGATCGGTGGCGGC
>JAKZYH010000143.1:0-4709 GCA_047514575.1 Acidobacteriota bacterium
TGAGAGAATCCTCCAGGGAAGCGATGAACACACCGACGTGGTCGTTCCCGGGGATCCTGGAGCCAGCCTGCTAGTCAAGAAGGTTAGACACCAGCATGAGCCAGGCATGCCCTACCAGGGCCAGCAGCTCTCGGAAGACGAAATTCGAAACCTGGTGGCCTGGGTCGATGCAGGGGCACCCTATTCAAGCGAACTCAGCACCGCCTCGGCGGAGGAACTGAAGTCTCCCCTTCCCGGCAGCGACCATTGGGCCTATCAAGCTCCCACCAGACCCGATCCCCCGCAGGTCGAAAACCGGGCCTGGCTGCGCAATCCGATCGACACCTTTCTGGCAGCCGAGCACGAGCGGCTTTCTCTCGAGCCCATGCCCGAGGCACCAAAGCGGACGCTGCTGAGGCGTCTCTACCTGGATCTGACCGGCCTTCCACCGACGCCGGACCAGCTGCGCTCCTTTCTAGAAGACCGCTCCGACCGGGCCTTTGAGAAAGTTGTCGATCAACTGCTGGAGAGCCCTCACTACGGGGAACGCTGGGGTCGGCACTGGATGGATGTCTGGCGCTACAGTGATTGGTACGGCCTACGGGGATTCGGGCTGGTTCAGAACAGTCAGCGACACCTCTGGCATTGGCGAGACTGGATCATCGAGTCGCTCAACGAGGACAAGAGCTACGATCGCATGATCCTCGAAATGCTGGCCGGCGACGAGCTCGCTCCCACAGATCCCAAGACCGTGCGTGCTACCGGATACCTGGTCCGAAACTGGTTCGGTCCGAATCGAAATGCCTGGCTCAGAGAGACCGTGGAGCACGCCGCTTCTGGATTCCTGGCAACCACCTTGAAATGCGCCCGCTGCCACGATCACAAGACGGACCCAATCGCACAAGAAGAGTACTATCGCTTCCGTGCATTCTTCGAGCGTCACGATGTCCGAACCGATCCCTTGCCTGGCGAACCAGATATTCTCAAGGCAGGGATGCCTCGCGCCTTCGACTCAGAACCCCGCGCCGCGAGCCGCACTGGACCGGCCATCTTTGCCGAAACCTATCGCTTCATCCGGGGAGACGAAAAGAACCCTGACAAAACAAACCCTCTCTCTCCCGCCGTCCCCGAGATCCTTGGTACTTTAGGGGAGAAGATCGAGCCCGTTGAGTTGCCCCTGGAAAGCTACCTTCCGTCGATCCGACCATTCGTGCATCGCGACCTACTGCGGCAGGCCCAAGAGGAAATCGAAACGGCAGAAGCGGAGTCTGCCGAGGCCAAACAGCAGGTTGTGCTCGCTCAGCTGCGTGCAAGCGAGGAGTCGAACCCGACGACCCTGAAGGCAGGACGAGAAACTTTCGAGAAAGAGATCAAACCGATCTTTGATAAACACTGCATCGTCTGCCACGGCCCCAACGTGGCTCGCAACGACTTTCGACCGCTTACCTTCGATCTACTACTCGAGGGAGGTACCAGAGGCGGCCCCGGGATCATTCCAGGCAAGAGCAGCATCAGTTCCGTCATTCGTCGGCTCCGCGGCGACAAACAACCCCGCATGCCCGCAGAAGCTCCTCCCCTGCCGCGGAAGGTCATCGACCGAATCGCCGACTGGGTCGACGGATTGCAGCCTGCAGATCCGCAACTCGCCCTACGCCAAGCTCAGGAAGCACTTGAAATATCAGACAAGAAACTAGCTTGGAGGCGGGAGAACCTACCCGCATTGGAGGCGCGCTTGATAGCTGATCGAGCCCGTCACGCCGATCCACCGGATCCCAGGGCAGCGGACTATGCTGAAGTGGCACGGAGGGCGGAACGCTCGGCTACGCTGCTCAAGGCTGAGATGAATCTTCTAGAGGCTCAACAGAGGGTGGCTGATGCCCTGCGAGTTCCTCCAGCGAGCGGCGAGACATTGATCAAAACCCGCGAAAAGCGAATCAGCGTCGCCAATGCGCGGGTCAAAGCCGCTCAGCAGGCCCTGGGCAAGGGGAAGAACGAATACTCGCCCGTCGGGACGCTCTACCCGAAAACCAGCACTGGACGACGCACCGCACTGGCCCGTTGGATCACGCGCAGGAACAATCCGCTCACGGCTCGAGTCGCCATCAACCACATCTGGATGCGTCATTTCGGCGAGCCCATCGTGGCGACCGTGGAGAACTTTGGCCTGTCAGGAAAGGCCCCTTCCCATCCCGAACTGCTGGACTGGCTCTCCGTCGAGTTCATGGAACAGGGTTGGAGCATGAAACACATTCATCGTTTGATGGTCACCAGCAATGCCTATCGCATGCAGTCGTGGACGAGTCGAGCAGACCATCCCAATCTGGTGACCGACCCCGATAATCGATATCTCTGGCGCATGAATCAGCGCCGTATGGAAGCCGAGACCGTGCGCGACAGCATGTTGTTGGCAGCGGGAGAGCTGGATCCCACCATCGGCGGCGCCGAGCTCGACCATTATACGGGACAGAGATCGCGCCGAAGGAGCCTCTACTTCACGCACACACCCAATGAAAACATGGAGTTCCTGAAGCTCTTTGACCAAGCCGATGCCGATGGCTGCTACCGTCGTCACGAGAGCATCGTGCCCCAGCAAGCCCTGGCTCTCTCCAACAGCGAGATCAGCTATACCCTGTCCCACCTGTTGGCACGAAAGGCTTCGGCACGAGTAGGCAGGAATGCGAACGACTTCGTAGCCGCCAGCTTCGAGCGCATTCTGGGACGGGCCCCTTCAACCGAGGAAAAGGCTGACAGCCTGGAATATCTTCAGCGACAGGCGAACCTCTTGACAGGTCCGAAGAAGCTGACCCGATTCGAAGCGGCCATCCCGGGAGAGGTTCCGCCTTCGGCAGAGCCGTGGTTGAGAGCGCGGGAAAGTCTGGTGCACGTCTTGTTCAATCGGAACGAGTTCGTCACAATTCGGTGAAGAATGCGAAGATCGGGGAACAGAGAATGAAAGGGAGACCGAGATTGCGGGGTCCGGGCTGCCTCAACATCCATCGCAGAACCTTCTTCTCCGATCTGGGCATGGGGGTCACTGGAATGGCCCTTGGCGCCATGCTCCATCGGGACGGCGTGGCAGCACCCAGCTCCGGCGAATTGTGGACACCGCCAGACGGTCTTCCTCACTTCGCTCCCAAGGCCAAGAGCGTCATCTGGCTCTTCATGCAGGGTGGCGCCAGCCAGATGGAAACCTTCGATCCCAAACCGGCGCTCAACAAGTACGCCGGCATGAGCATCGACGAGACGCCCTACAAACACGTCCTCGACTCGAAGTACAACAAGAACACGGTGCAGTTCTTCGGTCGGAACCGCGGATCCTATAACAAACTGTTCCCCCTTCAGGTGGGCTATGGCAAGCGGGGTCAGAGCGGGATCGAGGTGAGCGACTGGTGGCCCCACGTGAGCGAGTCAATCGACGATATCGCTGTGGTTCGCTCGATGTGGACCACTGACAACAATCATGCCGCTCAGACCCAATTCCATACAGGCCGACATATCTTCGAAGGTCTCTTCCCGTCGCTGGGCTCATGGGTCCACTATGGACTGGGCTCGCTCAACGACAACCTGCCTCAGTTCATCGTCCTCGGCGGACGCATTCTTCCCCACGACGGAGGTCCAGCCAGCGTCTCGGGCAACTATCTCGGGCCCGAGAACAACGGCATCACCATCGACGTGAATCCGATCGACCCTCTCCCCTTTTCACGGCCGATCGAGGGCATCTACAAAGAGGAACAGGAGGCTGAGTTTGCGCTGCTCCGACGTTTTAATCATCTGGAAGCCGTTCAGTACCCCGACGATTCAGCCATTCGGGCACGCATCAAGGCCTACGAGCTTGCTTTCCGGATGCAGACCTCGGTCCCCGAATTGTTCAAGTTCTCCGACGAAAGCTCCCGGACGCAGCAGCTCTATGGACTAGACAACGAGGTCACCAAGCCCTTCGGGGAGATCTGCTTGACCGCTCGTCGCCTGGTCGAGCGGGGCGTGCGCTTTGTCCAGGTGATCCACGGCTATTCAACCGACACCATAGGCTGGGACGCCCACTTTCACCTGAAGAAGCTCCATGGCCGCACCTGTTCTGAGGTCGACCATCCCATCGGTGGTCTACTCAAGGATCTCAAACAAAGAGGTCTTCTGGACGAGACGCTGGTGGTCTGGGGGACCGAATTCGGGCGCACTCCAGGGGTCCAGGGCCAGACCGGAGGCCGCGACCACCATCCCCCGGCCTTCACCTGCTGGCTGGCCGGTGGCGGAATCAAGGGTGGGATCACCCACGGCGCCACCGACGAGCTAGGCTACCACGCCATCGAGGACCGCCACTACGTCACGGATCTTCACGCCACCGTTCTGCACCAGCTCGGGCTCGACCCACGGAAACTGGACGTGCCCGGTCACAAGCGCCTCGAAATCGACTACGGCAAGCCAATTCATAAGATCATCGCGTAGGGGATGGGGAGACGGCGTTCCGCTCGAGGCTCCTCTGCGCCCAGCTCAGGAGAACAGATCATCAGGACAAGCACGACACCGAAGATCCGGAGAAGCTACGAATGTAGGCCTTCCAGTTAGTGTCCCCATCGGGGATGGTGGGAAAAGTCCCCAAAGGGGGGACGATAGGGGAAGTTCCAAGTGAAGGGAGATGCGCCACATTCAGTCTGTGACGTGGGTTTGGCCTCCAGGCCGAAGTAAGGCGGTCGAGCCTAGCTCGACCCACGGCGGCCTGGAGGCCACCGCCA
>JAKZYH010000144.1:0-9848 GCA_047514575.1 Acidobacteriota bacterium
TGAGCGTGTTTGTTTCTCTCTTTTCCACCGACGAAAGCCTCATCGATTTCGATGATGCCAGATAGCTTACCAATGTCGTCTCCACAGGCTTCCCGTAACCTACCCAACATGAACCATGCCGTTGCCTGCCTAACTCCGATCTCCTTAGACAGTTGTAGAGACGATACCCCTTTCCTGGCAGTCACGACAATGTACATGGAATAGATCCACTTGTGCAGGGGAACATGGGACCGCTCAAAGATGGTCCCAGTGCGGACGGTGAACTCCTGGGAACAATCCCGGCACCGGTAATAGCCAAGGCGTTTGCCTCTACGAGTCGTGATGCGCCCATAACAACCGCAATGGGGGCAGACAACATTTCCGTTCCATCTCCGCTTTTCCAGGTAAACCCTGGCAGACTCCTGACCGGGGAAACGTTCGAAAAGTTGAAAGGTGCTAATGGTTGATCGGCTCATATTTCCTCCAGATAAGAGAAGTATGCCCCATTTAACTGGTGGAGTCAAGCGTATAATTCCCGGAGAATTCCCTATTCGTAACGCTGGTAGTTCAACCGTTGGCGGTACCCTCGGACGTTCCGACGTGCGACGAATTCTTGAAGTTTCAGGTTAGTAGGGCCCCCAGGAGTGCTGGCCCCATTCGAGAATGAAACTTCGGTCGGGCATTGATGGTGGGAGATTCTGCTGTTGTCCGGCTCTCTCCTCGGAACTTAGGTTCATGTTGCTAACGAGTCAAGTCGTTCCGGCTCTGTTGGGTCGCCAAGGGTTGATGATAGGCGATCGTTTGGAACTTGGTGCTTGTGATTTGGTGCTTGTTTGTATCTTGTTTCTTGTATCTTGGAATTTTCAAGTTTCAGGTTAGTTCGAATCCAGGATCGTCACCGGTAGCGTGGTGAATTCTCCCGCTTTGGCTCTGTTCGATAGCCACCACCGCTAATCTCCCATTGCTTGAGCGGACGCAAATCGTTCCTTGGAAGTCCTGCGTGTCCGCCTCCGGAAAGAGTTCCTCCAGGAAGCTGGCCCTGTGTCCTTGGCCGGGAATCATGAGTTGAGCGCTTCCGTTGGCGATTTCGACTCCGTCCTCTTGCTTCAAGCTAAGGCTGACGACGAGCTCGCTCTGGAGCGTGTTTCGGATAGCCACGCCGGTGCTTAGCGCGCCTTTTCGTCGCACAGGTGCGATCACTGAACTGGCGACCTGACTTGATCCGACCCCAGCAATGCCAACATCGGGTGATCGGAATCGGATCACGCCCGCGATCTCGCCGTCCGTTACGACTTCGGCGGAACCCGAGATCAGAGTAGAGTTCGTCCCCGTGGTCGTGAAGGTCACGGATCCCAAGGGAGCGAGGTCGAAATCCGTCCCAGAGTCGGTCCCCAACAGACTGGCTCCTGGAGCCAGGATCGACGTGGGATCCACGGTATTCCCAGATCCGTCTCGGAAGATGACGGTGCCGCTGATGCCGGCCACCGACGAGGGGTTGAGCAGAACCACCTCGGAAGAGAATCCCTGTCCATCGCCAAATTGAGCAAAGTAGAGCCTGCTGGCGGTGTTCTCGTCGATCCACTGGATATAACTGGAAATCCGGGTGTACACCCCGGGGAAGGTTCCCGCGCAGCCTTCACCGGCGCTGGTGATGCCGAGCTGGAGGAATCCCCCCTCGCCGTCTGACAGGAATATCGGGCCCCCACTGTCAGCGACGCAGGTGTCCACTCCCCCTTCGGCGAATCCGGCACATAGGTGGCTGTCGAGGATGCTCAGACCGCTGGATGCATAGCGTTCCTGGCAAGACGAAACGGAAAGCAGCGGGACTTGGGCTTCGTGCAGTTCGGTGGGGAAGTCACTGGGTACGCCGTCGAACTCCCTGGAGCCCCAGCCCGTGATCCAGGCGAGAGTTCCCTCAGAGACTGAGGGGTTGTCGGCGAGCCGATTGAGTGGAATCGGATCGACGGATACCGGAGTTGCTAGCTCGATCAGGCCAATGTCTGCCTCCACGGTGTTCAGATCAGAATTGAAATCCGGGTGGGGCACTACGCGCGCGACATTGATCACCTGGCCCTCGCCGGAGAGAAGGTCGTTCGTCCCCACCAGGACCTTGATCTGGCTTGGCTCGAGCTGATCCGTCAAACCTGCGTCGAACAGACAGTGGGCGGTCGTGAGCGCCCAGCGCCCCGAAATGACGGTAGCTCCACAGTACTGAGCCAAGAAAGGATCCGAGTCGTTGAGGAACTCAGTATCCAAAAGGGCCGCCATCCAGGGGTAGTTTTCGGGTACCGAAGGAGCGCCGCCTATAATTTGAGGCAGTCGATCGCTGACAGGAATCGGGAGTTTGGGCGTCTCGGCAACGGCCTTGCCCGTGGTGGCAAGTGTGAGAAGAAAGAGAAGTATGGGGAGTCCGGGACAGCCCCAGAGTGTTCCCGCTCGCCGGACATTCGATTTCAGCATCTTCGTATGTTTCCGTACATCTTGGTCTGGTGCCGCTTCCTGCCACATATTTCTCTCCAGCATAACAGAGCATCGTTCCGCTGTTAAAGCTGCGCGGCAGTCAGGAGGATGGGGGGCGTCCCAAGCCCCGGGCCTCAGAGGTCGGCGTTGGGAAATACAACTTGGGATACCGGCGGACCGCGTCTATCGTATAATCTGAGCTCCGGCGTGGGCAGTCCGGAGGACATGAGGAAATGACACCAGAAGAAAAGTACGTGTTTGATCTTCAGGGCTACCTGGTCCTCGATCAGGTACTCCCACCGGCGATGGTCTCCGGCCTGAATCGGGCGTTGGACGAGATTGAGTCCTTGGGCGACGAAGAAGCTGGGGCCCGTGGAGTGAAGCGGCGCTACACGGAAGGCAGCCCCTATGCCACGTTGGGTACGGCTGGGCCTGGAGGACTCCGTGACTACACTTGCGATATTCTGGCGTTTGGGGGTCTCTTCGAGGATCTGATGGACTGGGCTCCAGTCCTCACCTACGTAGAGTCGATGATTGGGGAGTCGTTTCGTCTGGATGGCGCGACATTCATGTGTCGGAACCCAGGTGGTGCGATTGCGTTTCATCACGGTTACGCAGAGCTGTTGCCCTACTCAGAGTACGCTTTCGACAACGGAGCGTTCGGCTGCGTTAGCGTCAAGATCTCCTATACCCTCACTGATGTCGAGGTAGAAGATGGCTGCTTTGCCGTGATTCCGGGCAGCCACAAGAGTAACTTTCAGAATCCGTTGGTAGGCAAGGTGCCCGAGCCGGATCATCCCCTAATCAGGCCAGTTTCCACCCGGGCCGGGGACGGCATCATCTTTTCGGAGGATCTGTCACACGGCGCCGTCCACAATAGAGGCTCCGAGGTTCGCCGAACCTTGTTCTATTCGTATGCCCCGTCCTTTCACAGCGGCTGGAAAGGTCAGGCTCCAATTGCCGCCGGGTTCGAGGCCAGGGCAACGCCTCGGCAGAAGCGCTTGCTGGAAGGGCCGGTTCCGTTTCAAGCTTCAGAGTGAGGTCCTGCTCTCTCCGGCCTTCCAGATTCGCCTGTTCGATATTCTGCGGCTCAGCCTTAACCCGCCTTAACCCGCATTTCTCATCGCTGGTCTACTGCGTCGCCGCAAACATCCGTCCTGGCTGCGTTACGCTCTGACAGATCAGCGACTCAGCCAAGACCAAGCATCTGCAGCGAGTTATTGTAGAAGATGTCCTCGATCTGCGGATCTGAAAGGCGTAGGCGTCGGGCTGCCAGCTTCAGCGCGCGGAGCGATTCCAGACCGACCAGGTAGGGTCTTATCTCTACTATCGACATGGTCTTCCAATCCAGGGTGTCTTCGTTGAGCCAGAGGAATTCGTCCCCTATGGCGATGCAGCGGCCGCGCGAATGACTGATCGGATAGTCGGATCCCCAGATCAGGCGTTTGTGGCCAAACGTATCCACGATGGCTTCGATGCCACCGGCCTCGGTGACTGCCGAGGTATCGAACCAGACGTTGGGCAATCCCTTGAGTGAATCGATTCCCTCGATGGTGTGGCTGGGGTTGAAGCCCCTCGCTGTGTGGGCCAGGATGAGTCGGATGTTGGGGTAGGTCTCGCAATAGTATCGAATCCGTTCCTGATTGCCGCGATCTGCCAGGGACCGGTTTTTGACCATGTGCAGCGTGATGGTAAAGCCCTCTTCGTGCGCGATCCTGACGTGCTCTTCGACCAGGAATTCCTCGATTTCTGCCTGTTGGGTGTCGGCCCTGTCCGCGAACAGGTGATAGACCTTGAGGCCCACCATGCCCAGGCGGCGGCTCTCCTGCCGGACCTCCTCAGGGTCCATGCGAGGAGACACGATCAGCTGTCCCCGTGAAGCTGGATCCTTCGCCACCTCGGCTGCGAGGAATTCGTTGGAGGCTCGGTAGGTGTCCTCATAGAGTCCTCCTCCGAAGAAGAGGGCATGAGTCTCCCTACCCGGGGTGATCCATTGGATCTGGTCCTGAAAAACCTTGAGGCTCGCGGTCTCCGGTCCCGCTTCGAGAGGGACCTGATTCTTCCAGTGCCATCTCTCATAGAGGTGAACGTGGGCGTCGAAGATCCGGTCTGGAACGAAACTATCCAGTTCCTTGGCGAAGAATTCCCTGTCGTAGTCTCGCAGTTCCCAGGTCAGCTTCATCTATCTTCTCCTCATCTTGGGCACGATTTCATGGGGTCGGCGAACAATCAACGCCTGGATCAGGAGCCTGGCAGGAAGCTGAAAATCAGATCCACCTCCTGCGGGCCGGATGAGCTGGTGGGAGCCAGGTTATAGTTATCCCTGCGAGTCTCGATGTGAAACCAGTCCTCATCCCTGTTTAACTTGTTTTTCTTGGCTTCACGAACGCTGGATTGACTGGTGTTGAACACCTCGACGCCGTCATCATATCGAAATAGCACTCTTTCCGTCGAGACCTCGAGTGTCCCTTGGCGATTTCCTCTGAACACGCCCAGGTCGTGGAGCAGCCTGAAGCTGATGGTACCGCCAAGATCGTAGGCCTTGCGATAGTGGTGGCCTCCCTTGTTGACGTCACTATCGTAGTAGATGAAGAGGTAGCCCATCAGGGCATGAGCCCGTGCGTAGTCGGGACTGATCTCGAGAGCTTGCTGCAGCAGCGGCCGGGCGAGAAGTGCTTGTCCATTCCTGACGTGCTCGTCCGCCTGCTCAGTGAGTCTCTCATGTTGCGGACCCTGAGGCGCCGGGGGCGGTTGCTGCCGGTCTTGCTGATGCGGAGTCGGTTGAGGCTCAGCAGACTGTTGGGGGACTCGGTCCCAGAGGGTGGTCAGCCCGTTGACAGTGGACGACATCTCCAGGCGGGTGGCGCTAAGAATGCGGTAGGTACCCGAATCAGTGCGTCCCGTGCTGCTCGAGAGAATGCGAAAAGTGCCGTCCAGGATTCGCATCATCCCTTGATCATTGCCGATGCTTGGGTGACAGCCGGAGAGGTAGGCGTATTGTCCGTCTACATCGAGTCGGGCCCGGCAGGCGTAACGATTATTCCCGTCGGCCCAGATGTTCTGCCAGATTCCAGCCAATTGGGGTTCGACTCCTGGAGTTTCCGCCTCGGAAGGGCCTGCTGGCTCAGGGCCCAACCAGTAGGCCAGCAAAAGAATCACTATGGCAGCGGCTCCAGCTGCCCACATCCATTTAGGAACCTGCCCGATCCACTCTAGGAGGGGATTGGGTTTCGGAACCGGCGCTGGGGTCGGTTTTGGAATCGGGTCAGGCACGGGGGGCGGGAGAGGTGGTGGAGGTGGGGGAGGCTTGGCTGCGCTTTGGCCCAGAAGTGCTGCCTGAAATTCCTGCATCGACTGGAAGCGATTCTCGGCACGGACCCCCAGCGCTTTGAGCAGGTTCGCTTCCACGTCGGAAGGCACAGCGACCCCCATTGAAGAGGGAGGCTCGAGTTCGTCCTGATAGGCCCGATCGGTTGCCGGAGGCGGTATCTTCCCGGTGATGACTCGGTAGAGGGTGGCCGCGGTGGCATAGACGTCAGTCCAGGGCCCCTGGTCTCCTTTGGTGCGGTACTGCTCCTCCGGCGCGTAACCTTCCTTCAAGATGACGGAAAGGTTCTTGCTCTTCTGTCCCAGGGCTTGGCGTGCGGCTCCGAAATCGAGCAACTTAACCAATCCAGCTCGAGTAATACAGACGTTGTCCGGACTGATGTCGCGGTGGAGAATGCCCGACTTATGGACTTCGCGCAGGGCGTCCATCACGGGCATCAGGATTCTGGCGGCCGTTTCATAGGGGATGGTACCCCCTTCGTTTTCGGTATATTCCAGGAGCGTACTGCCGTCGAGGTACTCCGCCACAATGTACGCGGTTTCGTTGTCGGCGAAGTGGTTGATGATGGACATGATATTGGGGTGGTCTGCAAACTTGGCGACGACACGAGCCTCGTCCAGGAAGCGTTCCAGGCCCCATTGGTAGTCTTCTTCGTTGGTGTAGATCGATACGTTGGCATTCCCAGGGGCTCGTCCAGCAATGCCCTGGGGCATATATTCCTTGATCGCCAGGCGCCGGTGTAACGTGAGATCCCAGGCCAGATAGGTGATGCCGAATCCTCCGTGACCGAGGACGCGGCCCAGTAGATACTGGTTGTCTAGCACGGTGCGGGGGGGCAGGTAGAGCGGAGAGGCGCCTGGAGTTCCCTCCTCCCACTGACAACGTGGACAGACTTTCTCATTGCCCCTTTCCTCGAGGCAACCCATACAGAGATCGTCAGGATTCAAACCGTTCCTCCCCTTTTTGCATCCATCGCCTTGCCCTTTGCCCCTCGACGGGAGCACGGACAAGGAAGCTTGGTCCTGCCATCAGGAGCCCTAGCCTCGCTAGAGAAAGAAATTTCTCCTCCACTAGAGGGGGCTAAGATCCTACGCCGAAGGCGTTACTGCGAGTAGCCCAGGGTTGGCGATGCGGAGCGAAGCGAGCTACCCTGGGTCAAGGTCGTTCAAGAAGATGTGCTACCCCGAAGGGGTTGTTGCCGACGGGAAAGGTTTTGGCAACAACGCTTGCAGCGTAGAGAAGGCGGCGCACCTCAGACCCAGGGTAGCTCGCTTCGCATTGCAACCCTGGGCTACTCGCAGTAACTTCGGCGTAGAAACGTGTCTCAACCACACCTAGTCCATTGCTATATCAATGAGCTACATCCTTCTTCCATACGAATCTACAAATCAAGGTTTCAGCCTAACTTTGACTACTCCTGAACCAACACTCCAATCGCGGTGTAGTTATCATATCCTCCGACGGCCCGTTGACGCAGCCGGATTTGCATTCGTCTCAGCCATCCTGCCGGCTCAGCAGACTTGGCCAGCTCGACTTCCATTTCGGTTTCGGTCACGTGCTCCCAGAAGCCGTCGGTCGCCATCAGGAAAGCGTCCCCTGCCTCTAGGGACAAGGGTACGTCGAGCATGCTCAGTCGCGGCTCCTCCAGGCCTCCTAGGCTTCGCAGCAGGCGGGAGCGATCTTCGTGAAATCGGATCTCTCGCTGGGATATCTGTCCCGCTTTTGCCAGGGCTTGCGTCACGCTGTGATCCTCGGTTTGAAACACCACCTGGCCGCCGCGAAAGTGGTAAAGACGGGAATCCCCGATGTGTGCCCATTGGGCCTGCTGAGGGTTGGCAAGAAGGACGACGGCGGTGGTCCGCATGCCGGCCAATCTCGGTTCCCTATCCTGATATGAGGCGACCGCCCTATCGGCCTCCAGCAAGCTGGAACGCAGGACTTCAGAGCTGACCCCGGCATCCTGCTGGAAGCGGGAAAGTATTGCATCGGTAGCCAGCTGACTGGCTACATCGCCTCCGCCCTGGCCTCCCAGACCATCGGTGACGACCCAGCACGTCGTGCCGTTGGCCTCCAGGAAGTTGCAGCGATCTTCATTGACCTGTCTTCCCCCGACCTCTGTGAGCATCTCGGTCAGAAAGCGCATCAATCGGACTCCAGGAGGACTTCGAAGAGGGTGCTCTCGTCGGCTAGGTAGAATCGGCTGCCGGACTGGATCTCCGCGACCTGACCGCCCGACACTCTGCTGCCATCCTGGAGAAAGGTGCCGTTCGAGGACCAGGCGTCTTCCAGTAGGAACACTCGTCGAGCTGGTTCGCATGACGATCGCCTCACTCTGTAATAGTGCTTTCTTCCGCAGGAGCGGGGGAGTCTTCTGAGGGAGGGGGTACCTGTTTTTCTACCGGAAGAGCTGACCCCGCTTCATAGTCGCCCCCACGGGTCTCATCCGAGTCGACGGCAGGGTGGATCTCAGAATCCTGGGAACTCTGATCTTCCTCAGACTGATCCAGGGAGTATTGCCAGAGAAACCAGGACCCTAGCAGCAGCAAGACGAACAGAGCGGACCAGGCGAGGATCTGGCCGGTTCGTTTCGGACGTGGAGGAGTCGGCATCGGTTCGGTCTTCACAGAAGTCGGGGCGGTCTCTCCATTGACCACGGTTTGCGCCGGCAAGTCGGCTACCTCGTCACTGGTGCTATCAACACTGCAGCCAACAGCGCCCTCGGCTTCGACGTTGAATGAAATGACAGTGACATTGTCCTGATGGGTGTGGCCCTGGGCCAACACCTTTTGGACGAGAGCCTCACAGTTATCCTGGGACTCTCCCTGCAGCTCGGCAGCGATTTCCTCGGGGGAGAGTGTCTTGGTCAGGCCATCACTCGATAGCAGCACCCGGTCATTCAGTCTCAGGGAGAATGGTCGCAAGTTTCGGTCAAATTCACCGACCTGTTCCATGCCGAGATAGCTGATCAGGTATTCGCGCTCCGGATCCTCACGGGCCTCTTTCTCGGAGATCTGTCCCTCGAGAGCCTTCCGATCCAGAATCAGCTCGTAGGTATGTGCAAGTGTCAGGACGGTCAACTCGCCCTTTCGAAGAAGCTGCAGCGGACTGTCCCCGACTGCGATCCAGAAGAGCGAGTCTTCATGGACCACTACCGCCACCAGGGTAGTGCCGATGTCGCCGGCCATTCCTTCCTGTCGCCCCAATTCGTAGACCGCCGAATTGGCTCCCTGGGTAGCGCGCTCGAGTGCGGTCGGGATGCTTTCCTCAGGGGATTTTGAGGAATAAGCAGCAAGAAATGCCTTGGTCGCGATACGGCTGGCTGCTTCGCCCAGTTCCAGGCCACCCATCCCATCTGCGATGAGCGCCAGTAGACCCGCGTGTTCACGAAACTCCTCGTCGCCCAGGTGGGAGAAGGCGAAGGAATCCTGTTGACTCTCTCTGGTTCCGATGTCTTGCGCGTTCCCGGGAACGAATCTCATTCGGTAGGAAGTCCTCTATCTTGAGTCAGCAAAGACGGGAAGAGTCGCAAGTGTTCCGCCGTTGCGCAGCCGTCTTCTGACACCCCGCTGAGGTAAGGTAGGAAAATACGTATGTCGCGCAGATTCTCCAGATAGCGGAACCGACGGCAGAGGACGGCCAATGGCAAACTCAACAGATACGCTGGAAGTGGCTTGTGAAATCAAGGAGTGGTGTCCCTATTGTGGCTCACGGATGATCCAACGGAGGAAGATCGTCTGTAGCGGATGTGGCTATTGTGAGTCATGTTGTGATGGAGGCAAGCAAGCCATTCGGAGTCCGGGAAAAGTGGCCAAGGCTCTGTCGGATGACCCATCTGGCTATTGCCACTGAAATCGTTCCCCACAGAAGGGAACGAACATGAGACTAGTCTGTCCGACCTTGACCACATCGTCCGTGTCCAGCTCGGTTGGGGTGTGGACTACGTCTCCGTTGAGGTAAACCAGTCCCTGAGCGTCACCCGGTAGCAGCCAGAACTTCTTCTGTTCGGGTTCGAATGCGACCGCCGCGTGTTTGGACCGTGAGACGGCTTCATCGTTGGCGATGCAGATATCCATTTCCGGAG
>JAKZYH010000145.1:0-2926 GCA_047514575.1 Acidobacteriota bacterium
CGTACAACAGCGCAGGGGTGCCGCCTTCCGGCATGTGGCGGGCGCCGATCAGAAAGAAGGGTCGACCGTCCAGTCTGGTGATTCGGTGCTTATCCAGTTCGACTCGAGACATGCCTACAATCTGACCTTAATCGCCAGATTTTCGAAACCTGACGTCCAATCCGCTCAATGCTGCCGATGCCGCGTTGTTTCCACTCGCTCCTGCGGACCCTTGCGAGGCCCTCTCCGGAGGCTGGTATACTGGACCTAGTCCAGAGGTTTTCGATAACGAGGCCCGAGATAGGATGAATGGGAGCTTTCCTCGACTGGTCCTCTTGACTGGATCTGCGATCAGCCTATCTGCAGCAGTCGTGCTAACCGCAGCAGGGTCATCGACCCTGTTCGCATCTGGGGGAACCCTGGCATCTTCCCACCCGACCAACCTATCCCAGGACTCCAGTGCGGGCCACACCCATCACAAGTCCAAGGACGCGGGGCAGAAGGCGCTGGAAACCACCATATCGGACAGGGGTCCCGGACATCGACGCATGCTCCAGGTCCTCCAGGAGATCTCTATCGAGGGTGCTCGTGAACACCCCTATATGGGAGAGGGGGACGCCCTGGAACTGAGCCGTGAGCTGGCGGAGCTGGAAAACTCTTCGGAAGTGACTATTCCGGCATACTGGAGTGCTCTTAGCCGCTGGCAGGTCCTGCTCGAACTGGGAATTGCGGAAGTGCGCCTGGGCAGGTCGCAAGCTGGAATAGATCACCTTTTAGCCGCCTACCGGCTCCTGCCCGAGATCCGGCCTCATATTCTGGAAACCAAGGTGGAGCAGACGATCTTCGAACTCGGGGTCGGGTACATGCGTCAGGGTGAAACCCAGAACTGCGCACTGCAGCACAACGCTGAGAGCTGCATCCTCCCGCTCCGTGGGGGAGGAATCCATACGCTGCGGGAGGGTTCCACCAAGGCAGTCCAGTATTTCACCGAGGTTCTGGAGAACTCCTCCCGCGAAGCTCTCTTCGGTTACAATTATCCGGCCCGCTGGCTCCTGAACATAGCCTACATGACCCTGGATCAACATCCCGACCAGGTGCCGGAGCGCTACCGGATACCGTGGTCGATCTCTGAATCACAGGTCCCGTTTCCGCGCTTCCACAACATAGCCATGAAGGTGGGGCTGGGGGCTTTCAACCTGGCTGGGGGGGCTGCTGCCGAGGATTTCGACCACGACGGAGACCTGGATATCATTACCTCGACCTGGGACATTTCCGGGCCCATGCACTTTTTCAACAACAACGGAGATGGAACCTTCTCAGACCGGACTCAGCAGGCAGGACTGGAAGGTCTACTGGGGGGACTGAACCTGCTGCAGGCCGACTATGATAACGATGGCAACACAGACATCCTGGTGCTGCGGGGAGCCTGGGCGGGGAAGGACGGCCAGCATCCGAACTCGCTCCTGCGCAACCGGGGCGATGGCAGCTTCGAAGACGTGACCTTCGAGTCGGGATTGGCGGAAGTCTTCTACCCAACCCAAACAGCCGATTGGGCCGACTACGATAATGACGGCGATCTGGATCTCTTCATCGGGAACGAAACCGACAACACCCTCCAGGCTCCCTGGCAGCTGTTCCAGAATCAGGGCGACGGGACCTTCCGAGACGTAGCTGCCGAGGCAGGCGTGAAAGGCCATGCCTACACCAAGGGGGTCTCCTGGGGAGACTATGACGGAGATCGGTTTTCCGATCTCTACGTCTCCAACTACCAGGCTATGAATCGTCTCTTCCGAAACCGGGGGGATGGGACCTTTGAGGATGTCACCTCCAAGCTGGGCGTCGGCTATCCCCAAGACAGCTTCTCGGTGTGGTTCTGGGATTACAACAACGATGGGGCTCTCGACCTGTTCGTCCCCACCTATAGCGGCCACATTGGTCACCAGGCCGCCTACCGTCTGGGAGTTCGCTCAGGCTTTGAGAAGGCTCGCCTTTACCAGGGAGACGGTAAGGGTGCCTTTCGGGACGTGACCGAGCAGAGTGGCCTGGCCTTTCCGATGCAGCCCATGGGTTCCAACTTTGGGGATCTAAACAACGACGGCTACTTGGACTTCTATCTGGGGACCGGCGATCCCAGCCTCGCCAGCATCGTACCCAACCTCATGTTCTTGAATCTTGGCGGCCAGAAGTTCGCGGACGTGACCATTCCAGGCGGCTTCGGTCATCTGCAGAAAGGGCATGGCGTCGTCTTTGCCGACCTCGACCATGACGGGGATCTGGATGTCTTCGAGGAGATGGGAGGTGCTTTTCCCGGAGACGCCTTCAGCGACGCCCTCTTTGAGAACCCAGGAATGGGTAACAACTGGATGGCCGTCGAACTGGTGGGACGCCGATCCAATCGATCTGCCATCGGGGCCCGAATCCGGGTCCAGATTGAGGAGAACGGGGTGACTCGATCCATCTATCGGCACATCAACAGTGGGGGCAGTTTCGGAGGCAACCCCCTGCGTCAGACCGTGGGGCTGGGAAAGGCAAAATCTGCTCAGCTCCTGGAGATCTTCTGGCCGCGGACTGGCAAGACACAGACCCTGGTAGAACCACCTCCAAGCCAGGTCATTCAGGTTGTGGAGGGCGAAGAGGGCTATACAAAGTTGCCCCTGAAGCGATTTAAGTTCTGAGCTAAAACCTAAAACTTAACGCCTGACAAGTCTGCAGCGAGCCGAACTCGCCTGCAACCGAAACGAGTAGGATGATTAGCCCGGATTTCTCATCGCTTGTCGTAGCGAGTCGCCGCAAAAGCCGTCCTGGCAAGGCTTGCGCCCGAGACCACTCGTGGCGAGCCCCCGCAGTCGTCCTCGTGCAGTACGTCGAGGAGGCCGACAGAGCGTAACGCAGCCAGGACGGATGTTTGCGGCGACGTAGTAGACCAGCGATGAGAAATGCGGGTTAG
>JAKZYH010000146.1:0-15911 GCA_047514575.1 Acidobacteriota bacterium
GCTACACGCAGTAACACCTTCGGTGTACAAGAGTAGGTCCATCCATCAGCAAATCAATCGTTTACGTCTTTCTTGCCCTCGAATCCGCCAAGCAAGTTTCAGCTTAGTCCCGCCCCTAGGAGTCCTGGCCCCATTCGAGAACGAAACTTCGGTCGAGGATAGGCGATATCGTGCGTCACTCCGTGGGGAAGAGTTCTCCAGCTCTCTCCTCGGAACTTGGCCTCATGTTGCTAACGGCTCAAGTCGTTCGCGGCTCTGTCGGATCGCCGAACGTGATGGTGGGCGATCGTTTGGAATTTGATGCTTGTGATTTGGAGCTTGTTTGTACCTTGTATCTTGTATCTTGTACCTTCGACTTTCGAAGTTTCCGCTTCGCGGAGTAGCCTACTGAAACCGCATCGAGAACAGGTCCCCATCCTTGATCTCGAACTTCAACCTGACGCTTCGCCCGGCGAGGCTAATTAGATCCGGTCCCCTCTTCCAGGTAACCACTCTTTCCAATTCATCGCCGAAGATGATGGGGCAGTCTTCCAGACCGAATCCAGCCAGGGCCTTCCCAGCGCTGTCTTGAAGCTCGACCCGAATGCTTCCAGCCGCCGAGGTGGAGTAGTTGAGCCTTAGGCGGGACCCTTCGAAGGTGAAGGGCCGTGTTGTGACCGTGCCTCCATCGTAGTCAGCCTGCAGGGAAACGAACCCATCCGTTCGCAACGCGCCTCTCCGGATTCGTACGGTGGGTGTGCCGTAATTCTCGACGTAGTAGAGCGACATTTCTCCATCGCCGCTTGGAACCAGTGAAGGACCAACCTCAATCGCCCTTCCATGCCAATTCAAACGGTCAAGTCCGGGGCGGATGAAGGCTTCTCGAAAGCGACGAAAGTGCAGGCCGTCGCGGCTGAACATGAAGAGAATGTCTGAGAGTCCCCCGCAGCCATAGATCTGGGTGGTGCCAGGTACCGTCACCTTCGAGCAGTCCGGCCAATTTTCTGGCACGTCCCAGTAGAGCTCAGGCCAATCGGGGTCGAAGACACGGTCCGGCAAGA
Source organism: Acidobacteriota bacterium (assembly GCA_047514575.1). GTDB lineage: Bacteria > Acidobacteriota > UBA6911 > RPQK01 > JAJDTT01 > CAUZIZ01. The sequence goes on from JAKZYH010000146.1 coordinate 1,041, forward strand.
ATCGTTTCGCGAACATCAGGATGTGATCGGGACGGCGAAAGTAAGGGATAGCCGAGTTCTTGTAGAGATGATTGCTGGGATCCACCTGGTACTGGATGTATTCGGGCTCGGACCAATTCATGAAATCTGGAGAAGTGAAGCGGCGAATATCCCGTATCCTGGGCACCGTTACTACCTTTCCCGAGGGCGTTCGTACCGTGATCTGATCCAGCTCTTTCTTGATCATCTCAATTTTGGGCGGCCGCGCGCCCCGACGATGCCAACCACGTGCATAGATGACGTACTGCTGGCGGGCATCATCCCAGAGGCAAAGGTTGTGTGAGTCCAAAGCGGGATCACCCGCCGGAGGACGTATCAAGTGCTTCTTCTGGACCAGACGCCAGCGCAGTCCGTCGGGTGAGACCAGACCGTAGATGACCGGGCCGTCGTTTGCGGCGTTTAGATCCTTGCCCGTCGCGATGCTCTTGTAGCGCTCCTCTGGCTTGGCGGAGGGATTGCCATCAATGAAGACGGAAAGCGTGGAACAAGTGACGCCGGGCACTGGCCAGACTAGATTGTTCTTGGTGGATCCACGGTATTCGATCAGCCCCAACTCGGGCTTGGTCCAGTGGATCCCATCGGTGCTTTCTGCATACCCCCAGAGGTGAGGCCGTTCGGTTCCGCCACCGCGGTACCACATCCGGTAACGATTGCCCTCCTTGAGGACGCTGGGATCGTATAAGTAAGCCCCTTCCCAGGGACGATCCAGCTCGATCGCGATCTCCTTTGCCTGGGGACGATGCAGAACTCGTCGGGTTCGCTGCATCGTTTCCACCAGCCAGTCGTCGAGAAACAGCTGGAGATCAGTGCCCACCTCTCGAATCTTCTGGGCGTGAGCCAAATCAGTCGGAAATAGGCCTAAGACGAGGACAAGAATCAGGGTCGGATTGCGCATATTGCCTTCCTCGGTATTCGACGGTTTTAGATTGATCCAACTGACTGTAGGAGTTTTAGGGGATCCGGGTCAAGGTCGCCGACTAAAGCCAGGGAGAGTCGCTGCCGAAACAGTTGGGGAGAACAGGCAGCCAAGAACGCCACGGATGATTCCATACTGAGACGATTCTACGCTCTGGGTCTGCAGGATGGAGTCCATCCCCGCTACTGCGGCGACTGCCCGACAAAGGCAATCTCAGAAACCTCTTCTCTCTGCCAGAGGTGAAGATGGGGAACCTATGGAAGCCGATACCAAAGACCGGTGGGAGGTAGATATTCCCTGTCGTTTTCGGTGGGATGAGATAGAGCGGCCCGGCCGGGTGCTGAATCTATCGGAGGGAGGTGCCTTTGTTGAATCCACTAACCTCTACCCAATCGGATCGAGCATCGGCCTTGTCTTTGGTGTGGAGGACGACAAGCAGAACTTCGCCCTGACCGGTGACGTCGTCCACACCGGAAGGTATCTAAAGGGCGGCAGGAACGTCAGCGGCTTCGGAGTCGAATTTATAGGAGCTCCCCTGAGCACGATCCTGCGACTGCGCCAGTTCCTTCGGGAACACGTTATTCCCGCCGCCACACTCTCCAGGTAGTGGTGGCGATTCGATCGCTGGTCCGATCGATTTCGGCCAGACCGAACCGCCTACGGATCCATCGGCGTGCGAAGAATAGACACAAGCTCACTGCCGCCGAAAGCTGTCTTGCCAACCGTCATTCCCACCAGCTCGAACCCTTCCTCTCCGGCCTGACTCAGTTCTTTCTGCATCGTTGAGGTTTTCTTGGTGGCTAGCAGCGTGTATTTATAGCGGCGCAGTTCCTGCTCGCGATCCCGTTCCAGGATGATGACGACTTCCTCTCCTCCGAAGGCGGTGTTGAAGACGGTTTGGCCGCGGTACTCGAAACCTTGATCTCCAGCCTCCTGCAGCTCCCTCTGCATAGTGGAGGTCTTAGATGTGGCGAGCAGTCTATATTGGTAGCGCTGCTTACCTGCTTTCTCCGGGTCCTGCCACATGATGACGACGACTTCGGAACCACCAAAAGAGGTCTCGCCGCCCATTACTGTCCTATATCGAAAGCCCGCCGCCGCCGCATCATCTATTTCCTTCTGCATGGTTGAGGTCTTATTGGTTGCCAGGAGTCGATACTCTGATCGAAGGTCCGCGCCGAAAGCAGCACAGCCCAACCCGATCGCCGCACCTGCCAGAAAAAGTAGCGTTTTCTGAGACACGATTCCTCCTCTCGAGCGTTCCCTTTTTTGATTGCTCAGGCGGCTTTCCACCACTATACGGATGCGCTCTCCAGCGAGGCAGTTCAATTATGCAAGAATCGTGAAAAGTGCTAGTTTTGTCGGCAGCGAATTTAATCGAGAACTCAGAGAGAGGTTGCGATGAAACCACAATTGAAGATTCGGGGCTCTATTCGCCTTTTGGTACCTTCCTCGCGGCTCTTTGAATCCTGCAAGACAGATGCGACCGCTGCCGAGCGGCGATACCGGCGGTTCTACGCCAACGTTAGCAGCTGTCTTAGACGGCTGGAAAAGCTGGAAAGATAGTAATCTGCGCCGCCTAGCAGAACCATGCGACTCACCCCCTTCTCTGAGGAACAGCGGGAGGCCTTCGAGCGCGACGGATTCCTGGTCATCCCTGACGCCATCCCCCTGGAACTTGTGGCCAAACTTCTGACGGCGGCGGATCGACTCTACCGGGAGGGTCTAGCTGACGAGGGCTTGAACGATCGCAACTTCTGGCAGTTGCGGAATTGTCTGAGCCGAGACGATGTGTTCCTGGAACTGTTGGACTGGCACAGGACCGTGCCCCTGGTGGTGCAGCTGCTGAACCACAACATCCAGCTCATCACCTCCCATCTCATTGTCAGGCCCCCCAGCCCAGCCGGGACACCGCGCGACTACAAACAGGCGGGTTGGCACCGTGACGGGGGAACTGCTCCCAGCGACCTGAACACAGGCCAGCCACGAATGTTCATCAAGGTCGGTTACTGGCTCACGGATCTGAGTGAGAAGGGCCGAGGGGGCATCCGTTTCGTTCGCGGCAGCAACCACTGGCCCGGTCACCCGCCTCACCAGCAAGACGGTCGTGATCCGGACAATACCGTCGAAATCCAGGCCCGCCCGGGCAGCGCCGTACTCTTCGAGAATCGCACGCTACACGCGGTGGGGCCGAACCTGTCAACCATTGATCGCAAGAGCTTGTTTTTCGGCTATGGCTACCGCTGGCTGCGTCCCATGGACTACATGACAATGCCGGCTCGACTACTGGAGAAATGTGATCCCATCCGCCGCCAGCTATTGGGAGACGCAACCTCACCCATGGGTTTTCAGTTGCCCCAGGAACAGGATGTCCCCTTGAGGGCCTGGCTTGAAAAGCACAGCGGCCAGGACCTGGACCCGTCGAAAGAGCTCCCGGGGACCTTTGCGTTCGGTGGCGACGGTCGCCCTCGAAGATAGGGTTGGTGGAGAGGTGGTCGGCTCGGCCCGGCGGCCCAAACCGCGTTTTCAAGTGACAACTCAGCGCCAGCCCGGCTGCAAGCCGGACCATTCGACTGTGCCCAACTTGAGCAGAGACGGATATGCAAGTCGGATACTGGGAACTGATTCGCCGCAACCGGAATTTCCGTTATCTCTGGTTGGGTCAAATCTCGAGCCTTCTGGGGGATTGGTTCAACCTGATTGCTTCGGCGTCGCTGATCGCACTCTTGACGGGGTCCGGCTTCGCCGTTGGGAGCCTCTTCGTAATCCGGATGTTGGCGCCGTTCCTGGTAAGTCCGATCGCCGGGGTCGTCGCCGACCGCTACAGTCGTAAGCACGTCCTGATCCTGACGGACATCGGTCGGGCCACAGCTGTCTTCGGTTTCCTTTTGGTTCGGGACGCCAATCATATCTGGCTCTTCTACACGCTGACTGCAATCCAGGTGGGCATCAGCGGGTTCTTCGTCCCGGCACGCACCGCGATCCTGCAGGAGATCGTTTCCCCGGGTGGACTGGGAGCGGCGAATGCACTGGGGGCCACCACCTGGTCCGTCATGCTCGCCCTGGGGGCGGCCATCGGTGGAATCGTTTCTGGGACCTGGGGCATCTATCCGGCCTTTGTCATCGATGGCTTGAGCTTTCTGGCGTCGGCCGTATTCATCGCGCAGATCCGTTCGGGTGGTGGCTTTGTCCCTGAAAAGTCGAGCAGGACAGCTAGCGCAGGCGTGAGTCAATATATGGATGGTCTGCGCTACCTCAAACGATATCCCGATGTCTTTACAATCGCTCTCCACAAAGCGGCCGTGGCGCTCTTCATCACTGGGTTTCAAGTTGTCCAGGTAACGATCGCACGAGAAGTCTTTGTGATGGGTGTCGGAGGTGGAGTCAGCCTGGGCATTCTGTTTGCGGCCACGGGAGTCGGCAGCGGAATTGGACCCATCGTCGCCCGATACTTCACAGGCGATCGGGACAGGCTCTTGCGGCTCGGAATCTTCTGTGGATACCTCACCGCCGCATTGGGTCTCGCCATAGGGGCGAGTCTATCCAGTTTCGGAGTGCTTCTCTGCGGCACCTTCGTTCGCGGCTTCGGGGGAAGCATCGTCTGGGTCTTCTCGACCCAGCTTCTGCTGCAATCGGTCCCCAACCAGGTTCAAGGTAGAATCTTTGCCACCGAGTTTGCCGTTTTCGCCCTGATGGGCGCGATCGGATCAGCAGTTGTGGGTGCCGGACTGGACGTCTCTCTGGGCCTGTCAGAAATCACCTGGTGGATGGCTGGATTGACCGTGTTACCGGGAGTCCTGTGGGGCATGACTATCTTGAAAAGGGGAAAATCTGATCGAGATGGTACCGGATGAATCAATGATCGAGAGTTTCTGCCTGGAATTCGAGTCGAAAAACGGGTGCAGTCGGGTGGTCGATCAATCAGGGACGTCGCTCGGAGAGGTGGTGTCAACGACAGATCGAACCGGAGATTTTCGGCGACGAATCGGTGGGGGACTGCAACGTTCAGTCTCAAATATGCCGTGGCTCTCGGTAGCTGTGGCAATTGATCCCTGAAGCTCACCAATGTAGTCTGGACCAAACAGACCTCGCTCCACGGAGGACGAATGAGGACGACGGTCCGGCTCTCAAATGCCCGTGAGGTTCCGGCAACGGAGCCGGTTGACTCCAGGGACCCGATTGAAGTGGGTTCGCGGTTGCAGCTATTTCTAGACGATCACCTGGTTGAGTCCATGCGGGGGTTAGAATTTCTTCGCCACATCCCCCAATCGGCCGGAAGCGTTTTCTCCTTTGACCAACCCTGGGAGGGGAACACGAGCTTGCCGCTCACAGTGCTCCGGGATGGGGAGCTCTGCCGGCTGTACTACGTGGGAAGGAGCATATCCGACTACCTCGGACCAGGAGAGTTGAAACCGGAAGAAACCTTGGTCCCGAATCATCCCCACCTGCTTTGCTGCGCGGAAAGTCGGGACGGAGTGGAGTGGACAAGGCCTGTCGTAGGGGTTTATGAGTTTGATGGTTGCAAAGAGAACAACATTCTGGGAAATCCCGTCGGATTTCCCTTCCTGGACACCAGGCCCGAAGTCGACCCGAGCGAGCGTTACAAGGCCGTTGCTGAGGTACACATCGGATCCAGTGATGAGGAGGAGATGGGGGTGGTCCTCTGGGTCTCGCCCGACGGACTCCGATGGAGAAAGTGGCGAGATGAACCCCTATTCATCACCTCGCTGCCCAACGCCTTCAACTCCATCAACGTGTTGTTCTGGTGCGAGAGCGAGGATCATTATGTCTTCTATTTTCGCTACATTGCCCAGGGTGTCCGCACCTTCGCCCGAACTACTTCCAAGGATCTCAGGCAGTGGTCTGAACCGGTTCCCTGCACTTTTTGGCGGAGAAGTGAGACCGGCAGACCATCTGTACACAAACGCTGCCACTCCCTATTTTCGGGCTCCCCACATCTATCTCGCTTTTCCCCAGAGGTTTCTGCCCTGGAGGCGCTATCACGCGGACGCGCTCATTCCGGGCGTCTCCGAGACGCTCCTGCTAGCATCGCGGGACGGAGTCGATTGGGGTTCCCCTCAGGAGGCCCTCATCCGCCCGGGTATCGACGAGCGCAACTGGGTCTCGCGGACCAACGCTGCTGTGGCAGGGATTCTCCAGACAAGTGAGAACGAAATCTCCCTCTACGTTGGTAGACACTACAGCTACCCCAGCATTCACCTTGAACGATTCGTCTTGCGCACCGACGGGTTTGCGTCTGTGAACGCTCCTTTCTCCGGTGGGGAGCTTCTGACTCGACCCCTGCTGATCGATGGCGACAATCTGGTGCTGAACTATTCCACATCTGCGGCCGGCAGTATCCGGATTGAAATCCAGGACGCAGAGGGCAATCCCATTCCCGGTTTCAAGCTAGAGCAGTCTCCGCTGATCTTTGGCGACCAGATCGCTGGCACGGTCGGCTGGGAGCGTCCTGACCCCATGATGCTGAGCCGCCTCGGTGAGAAGCCTATTCGACTGCGTTTCCTCATGAAGGACGCGAACCTCTACTCCTTCCGATTTATGGCTTAGGAATACTTAGCAGTACAACTGGCTCGCGTTTTGACGAAGCACGAAGTACTGTGCCAAAATCGATCCGAGTCGAGCAGCGTCGCCCTAGACCTGAGTCGATAACAAGCTGAAAAGGAAAAGATCGGTCTAGCGGACGCGCTTGGTTGGCAAGGTCGGCTAGACGGGGTCTCCTCTTCTGTTCCCAGACCCTTAGTCTGACCCGAGGGGTCGGCCACCGATCGCGAGGACAGGATTTTCGGGTCGAGTGACAGCCCAACCAAAGGTTTTGGTGATTTGTCCCAGAAGCTTTTTCTTCGTCACGTCGACCTGATCCAGACCGTCGTTGACTACGTGTGCCGCAAGCAGGGGTTCAGCGAGGACGATCGCGAGGATTTTGGCTCCATCGTCAATATCAGGATGATCGAGAATGACTACGGCATCCTGAGAGAGTTCCGCGGGCAGGCACAGTTGAAGACTTATCTGGTCACAGTCATCACCCGCCTTGGACTCGATTACCGGAACCAGAAATGGGGAAAATGGCGTCCTTCCGCCGCCGCAAAGCGCTTGGGCGATCACGCGATTCGGCTGGAAGCACTGCTCCACCGAGACGGTTATTCCCATGAGGAGGCGATGGAGGAGATCTGCCGGACTTCCGATCCCTCGCCAGACAAGACAGAACTCGAGGCATTGGCGGCGCGCTTGCCCGTGCGCACTAAGCGACAGTTCGTGGGCAGCGATGAACTTGAAACACTGCCCGCAACCAGCGCTACGCCTGACCAGGAGTTGATTGAGCAGCAGAGGAATCAACAAAGGGCAGAGATCCAACAGGCAGTTAGACAGGCGCTGCAGCAACTAACTGTCCGGGATCGGCTAATGCTGAGACTTCGTATCGAGGAAGGTCTCAATTGGACGCGGATCGCATCCGTGCTTGGAGAAGAGAGAAAAGTCTTCTACCGGCGAAAGGAAACGGTCCTGAAAGAACTCTGCAGATTGCTCGAAGCACAGGGACTGAGACGTGCTCAAATCGTTGAGTTTCTGGTGGATGCCTGATCGGTGAGGGGGCTTGATCGCAGTGTCGCCGAAGCGCCCCCATGCTTCCATTGGCTGACATCGAATAGATCAGAAGTCGGAAAACGGCCGCGGCGTCCGTCTAAGAGAAGCAAGGGCGCCCTCGGCATATGCGGAGGGGAAGACAGGGAATGAAGTCGTCGGACCAATGTCCGGATCTTGAGGAGTTGGCTGCCCTGGCCGACGGCCAAACAGACCCCGGATCGAGAGAACATTTACTGGAGCACTTGGACTCTTGTGAAGACTGCTACGAAGTTTTTGCTGAAACCGTTCGGTTCTCTGAAGAGGTTGATGGGGTCGAGCAGGATTCGAGGAATCAAGGACTGTGGACCAGTCTGAGCCCGGTTGCTCGAGCAGGGTTGGCCGCAGCGGCGATGCTAATCCTTCTAGTGGCTTCCTATGCTTTCCTGGAGAGGTCCGGGCTGGAGGCGGAGTTGGAAATCTTGAGGAGCGAACGGGAGGAATGGTTGGAAGAGCAGGACCAGATGCAACATCAAATCGCCATGAGTTTTTCGCAACCCGAAGCGAGCGGCGCGCTGCCTCAGCAGCACCTTTTCGAACAAACTCTTTCTCCCTCGCCTGGCTTGCGCGATGCTTCGGGGTGTGACCCGGTGTTCTGGATTGGGAAGGACCAGCTCTGGGTTCATTTGAATCTTCTGTTTGCCCCCCGGATTCCCTTTGAAAGCTACGGGGTTGCCCTACGTGCGGTCGGCTCGGAGGAGAGTCTGCTCGACATCGGGGGGTTACGGGAGTGGCCAAGCGCAAAATCTGAGCTCGACCAATCGGCCGACTCTTCGACAGAATCCGACCCAACTCAGACGGTGGTCTTGCGTTTCTCGAGTTCTCTCCTTTCGGAGGGAACCTATCGGCTGACTTTGGAAGGCGTACGTCAAGATGGAGGTTCCGACACTCGAGTGGCCGACTATTACTTTCGCGTCGATTTGCAGCAACCAGAATAAGGAGTTTAATCATGTCAGGTAATACTTGGACAGTTCTTGTCTATATGGCTGGGGACAACGATTTGAGCAACGATTGTGTACGTTCCTTGAAGGAGATGCAGAAGATCGGTGTGGGAACAGGTGTGAAGGTAGTTGTCAAATATGACTCCGCTGCGAGAAACGTGCCGACCTGCCTTTTTGATATCCAGTCGAAGGCAGACAAGAAAATCAACGGCGAGAAGGGACTTCTTGAGATTAGCGAGCCCGTTGAATCCACTGAGACCACCACGAACGAGGGTGCCTCCTACGCCACCTCTATCCTCAAGTTCGTCAAGGGCGGAATCGAGAAGCACAAAGCAGATAATTACATGCTGATCTTGTCCGGACACGGAAGCGCCGCAGAGGGAACCCGGTTACTCTACGACCAGAACCCGCCCAGATACGTCAGTATTCCACGTCTGAGGTGGGCTCTCGAGGAGGCCTGCGGGGAAAACAAATTGGCCGTTCTGGGCTTCGATTCTTGTGCAATGAGTTCGGTCGAGCTTGGCTATGAGTTCCGGAATGTAGCCGAGCTGATGGTCGCTGCGGAGGGGTTCGAGCCGAGTGCCGGTTGGCCGGCGGGGAGAATACTCGAACTGGTAAATGCGAAGCCCAAGCCATGTGAACTAGCCGAGCAGATCGTAAGTGAGTACGTCGCTCAATATAAGGACTACGTCTCTGCAGCTGGAGCTTCCGTAGATCTCGCAGCTACCAAGCTGTACAAATTCGATGAGCTCGTCGAGGCAATAAAGGTTTTGGCAGAAGTCCTCACAAAAGGAACCGAAGACGCAAAGATCAAGAACCTTATCCTGCTGGGACACTGGTATGCCCAATCCTACAAGATGGACGAATACGTTGATCTGATCGATTTCTGTTGTCGGTTGGTTCAAGCTATGAAAGAACTGGAGATGTGTAATTCGAGCATATATGGGGCATGCGAACAGGTAATAAGAGTGGCGGAGTCAAGCGTCATTAAATCTCACTCCTGCGGAGTCGCCTATCAGCACTCCTATGGCCTATCGATCTACTTTCCCTGGTTTGAAGACAAGAAGAGTCTGGCGCTGACCTCCGAACTCTTCCCAGAAGACGTCTGGGATCCCAGAGAGCTCCTAGAGGGGCTTACTGAACCGATTGATCCCGGGGCCGGGTCGATTTTGGACCTGATATCTTCTTCAGAGTTACAGGATGATCTGCGGCAGAGACTAGGGTCACCCCAGATGAAGCTTGGATTCAAGAGTCGTGAACTGATTGCCAAGGCCCTGAATCAACTCATCAATGACACGAACCTTCTTCAAAAGGGAGCCTTCGATGAGCTTCGCAGGAGCGTGGAGGGCTTGAAAAATGAAGGGGAGCACAGAGAGTTGGCCGAGTTGTTGCGGGAGGAGGATCTATCTCCAAAAGAGATTCAGCGGCTCAACAGTTTACTCCTGAGAGGGACGCTCAGACGCCGTGAGATGAAAACTGGGCCAGGAGAGCCCCCTCGCCGGGTAGGAGAAACGTCTCGGTATAAGAGACTCTGGTTCCCTGCTGCAACAGGTTGGGCCAGATTCCTAGTCAGTTACCTAGAGGAGACACGGCGAGAGCCGCGCCAGGTTGGCGCAGAGGAGGGACGGCTCCAAGATAGCCCTCAAGGCACAATAGCTGGAGCGGATGACAAATCCCCGAGCTTCCGGTCCTCTTCGATCGGCAGGTTCTCTCCACTCGGCAAGTATGCTTCAATGAAGAATCCGCCGATTGAAAGCTACTGCGGACCCGGAAAGAGCGACTGCCTGGACGAGAAACTCTCGAACAAGAACAGGAGCACGGCGTAGACGGCCCGGACAAGTCCCCGCGGTCGATCGCTTAGGGTCTGCGCAAGAATAACTTGGTAGAATTGGCGCTCAGATTTGCACTAGATTTGGCCGCGAGCGATTGAGCGAAACCGCAGGCGTAGCCCGGTCTACGTTGAGGATTTCGCGATTGAGGAGCGGCCGAAGATGGTGTGAACATGAGATGCCAAAATGCCAAGTTATTTTTGCGCAGACCCTTAGGCAGACACGATGACCCGGTTGCGCCGAAGCACTATAGGCCTACTCGTCGCCCTACCAATCCTCTGTGTCTTCCTGCTTTACCTTGACCGCTGGTCTCCCGGCCTGGACCTTGGCGAAACTCAGGTTGATCAGCTCGTCCCTGGAAAGGAGACCTCCTACCGGGTCGACTTGGACTCCAGGCAGTTTGTCAGCGCTTCGATTGGGCTGCGGGGGGGGAGTGCCTGGGTCCTGGTAGCAAACCCCTCCGGTGAACGGATTGCTAGCGTCTTCTGCCCTGCGGATCTCGTGACTCCCGTTTCTTGGTGGGCGATCCTACCAGGTAAGTACCGAATTCAGGTCAAGGCTGAGCAGATCTGCGGGAGCTTCTCCAGTTCCACGCTAAAGCTACTGCAGATTCGGGAGGCAATGCAACGTGATTCGCAATTGTTAGAAGCGCAGTCTCTCCGGGCTCAAGGTGACAGACTCATCGAGATGTCTGCGTTTCAAGATCGGGACGAGACCCCGCTCCACATTCAAGAGGCGATTGGCAAGTTCTTAAAGGCCCTCACACTTTGGAAAGATCTAGGGGAAGCCCGTCTTGCGGTGGACGTGCTCCGAAGGCTCGGAAATGCTCATCACTTGATGGGTGATCCTCAAACAGCCTCCGCGCGCCTCCAGGAAAGTATCCAGGTTTGTCGTGACAACGGTTTGATTGAGGAGGAGGCGACATCCCAAAACAGCATGGGACTCTTGCAGTACGAGACCGGCGACCTAAGGGCTTCGCTCGCGACCCGGGGAGAGGCCCTCCGTCTTTGGCGAATCTCGGGCGGTCCGAGGGAACTAGCCGAAACGCTGTTGCACATCGGTCAGAGCCATTCAGACCTCGGAGAGTTCGAGGACGCTCGAACGGTCTTCGAGCAGGCACTGAAACTGTGGGGCGAGACAGATCAGAGATGGGGACAAGCGCGGACGTTGATCGCCCTGGCCCGACTTGAGTCGCGAGAAGGCAATTGGCAGAACTCGCTGGATCTTTTCGATAGGGCGGAGCGCCTGAAGGCGCCTCTTGGCGAGCGCACAACGAGAGCAAACATCTCCAGCGGTCGGGGGTATGTCTTTGAAAGTCTGGGAGAGCCCGCGACAGCTACAGAATACTACAGCAAAGCAGTCGCGCTGTTCCGACAGGTAGCAGACTGCCCCGCGTCACTATCCCGGCGTGATGAGCCTGAGGCGGTTGCGCAGAACCTCTTCGATCTGGGCAGGGCTCAGTTTCTTACGGGAGAAGTTGAACAGGCACTCCAGAGCTTGGAAAGGGCAAGACAAGAAATAGAAAATCAGAAACTGAATGACGAGCGGACGCTTTCCTATATCCTACGCGAAATTGGATGGGTTCTATACTCCCTCGGTGAGATCCAGCCAGCTTCCAAGGCTTTCGATCGGGCACTGACACTTTTTCGCCGGGAAGGCGATCGGCGAGGACTCGCGTCTACGCTCAATCGGAAGAGCGAGCTTCTGATGCAACTAGGCGATCTAGCCAAGGCGGCGAGTCATGCAGAAGAAGCGCTGGCTTCCAGTCGAAAAGCAGGTGATCGCCCAACGGAGATCTCTACGCTCTACAATCTGGCCCGCGTCGATCGTCAGCAAGGCAAAACAGGTGTTGCAATCAAGCATCTTGCAAGAGCGATTTCGTTGACGGAACAGCTCCGAGCCAACGTCGTCGAATTCAACCTTCGTTCCACTTACTTTGCGACAGTGCAGCGTGTTCACAGACTATATGTTGACCTTTTGATGCAGTCTGATGAGGAAGCGATGGCTTTCGAAGCGAGTGAGCGTCTTAGAGCGCGCAGCTTTTTGGAGATGGCGAGTCTTCCCCACTCAGAATCAGAAAGGGGGGCGGGTCGCTTTCGGGGCTCAAGTCGAGAGAATATGGATTCAGGGAATACGCAGCCACTGAAGTTGCGGCAGATCCAAGATCAGGTACTCGATGCTGACACGCTTCTGTTGGAGTACCTTCTCTGTGAAGAACGAAGCTACCTATGGGCCGTAACCAAGACCGAGCTCAGGTCGTTCGAGCTTCTACCGCGTCGGCAGCTGGAAGCAGCGGCAAAGGAAACCTATGAGCTGGTGACGGCTCGGAGCTCCATCAGGGAAGGAGAGTCCCCCGGGCAACGGATGGAGCGGATCCAGGCGGCGTCGCAGCGTCTCAGCCCAACGGCGGCGGCTCTGGCTGAGACGCTTCTGGGCCAAGTCCCCCCTGAGATGATGAGGGCACGAATCGTTGTTGTCGCCGATGGAACGCTTCAGTATGTTCCCTTCGGAGCGCTCCCAATACCGAGCCGGGAGGAGGATAGTTCAACGGATGACCCTGGACAAGTCGGAGCCACCTCCGTCCCCCTGATTGTCAACCACGAGGTTATGACGCTTCCATCGGCTTCGACGCTCGGCATACTTCGAAGCGGATCGGAGGGCAGATCCGCCCCGTCCCGGCAACTTGCGGTCTTCGCCGATCCTGTCTTCACGATGGAGGATGCGCGTCTTTCGAAATCACCCGAAGAGAGTAAACCAGCGCCAGGCCTCTCCTCTGAACTGACGGCACTAAGCATGCTGCGGGCTGTCTCAGACGTCGGCCTTGGCAGGTTCAGGCGACTTGAGCACAGTGGCAAGGAAGCGGTGTCGATATCCAAGCTGGCACCAGCAGAGGGTACTTCCCGCTGGCTCGGCTTTGAGGCCAATCGCGAGAAGGTCATCAATGGCAGTGTGAAGGACCACCGCTTCCTTCACTTCGCTACACATGGACTCCTCGATAGCCAGCGTCCAGAGTTGTCGGGAATCGTACTCTCGCTTTACGACGCAGAAGCAAACCCGGTGGACGGCTTTCTGCGACTGCGTGACATCTACAACCTGAACCTCTCCGCGGAGCTGGTGGTCTTGAGTGCCTGCCAAACGGCCCTGGGAAGGGAGATCAGCGGAGAGGGATTGATCGGACTGACTCGAGGATTCCTCTATGCCGGAGCCAGACGAGTCGTGGCCAGCCTGTGGAAGGTAGATGATGAGGCTACCGAAGTGCTAATGAAGCATTTCTACGCCGCGATCTTCAAGCGGTGTCTAGGCCCTGGCCAGGCTCTGAGGGAAGCACAGCTTTCAATGTTGAGGGAAGCACGCTGGCGGGATCCGTATTACTGGGCTGGCTTTACGCTACAGGGTGAGTGGCGCTGGCAGAACAAATGTGGCGAATTGGGGCATCCTCTCCACCTCTCGCCGAACTGAGGTCTGCCCCCGAAGGCTATCGAAATGGCTGTTGGCGAAAAGCGGGGTCTCTGCATCGTTCCAGCTAGAAGTGGGTCGAAGCGCCTCGCTCGAAAGAACGTCAGGCGTTTGGCTGGACGACCCATGATGGGGTGGATCATCGAGGCTGCCCTGGCTTCACAGGTCTTCGAGAATGTATACGTTTCTACCGAGAGCAAAGAAATTGCCAGCATTGCCACCCTTCTAGGAGCCAAGATCCCCTACCTGCGTCCGATCGAGTTGGCTCATGACGAGGTTCCCATGTCCAGGGTGGGAGTAGACCTGATCCAGTTTCTCCAACAGAAGAACGAAACCTACGACTTTGTTTGCATTGCGAATCCCTCATTTCCGCTAACAACGGCGGATGATTTTCGTTGCGCTTACGACCTTTTCAGGAAATCCGGTGCAGAAGTCCTTCATGGAATAGCTGAGCTTGAATATCACCCGGAGAGAAGTCTCAAGATTGTGAACGGGCTCTTGTTGCCGGCATTGGATTTCGCCCACCTCGCAAAGCAGTCTCAAGAGCTAACCCCGTCCTATCAGCTCACCGGCATCTCCTTTCTTCAGACTCCCTATTTTCTTTCAAGCGAAAGCTACTATGCCAAGGATATGGTGGGTTTCCTGATGGCTAAACGTAAGGCAATGGACGTTCATACAGAAGAAGACCTGAGCATCGCAGAGTGTCTGCTTTATCACGCCAACTCTAGCACCTGACATTCCCTCGTGTGGGCTCCTGAGCAGGGTTCCATAGGGGTGCCCCGAGGGCGAAGAGCCTGTTTCTAGGCTCTGTGGGGCCGCGCTAACTGCCTTCGCACGTCCTGTTGTACGCGGGCTTCTGAAGAATACCTTACAGAGGAACCAGGCATCGGGCTGGCACCACCTGCCAAAGCCAGCAGGCTCCGCTACCAGTTCCCTCCCCGGCTCAACCAGGAAGTCTTCCGACGGTTGGGAATCCCGAGCCTGCGTCCGTCTAAAGGGAAAAGGAGGACGCCTCCGGGACGAAAGCGGAGGCACCGAGGACTTCGATATGGCC
>JAKZYH010000147.1:0-10439 GCA_047514575.1 Acidobacteriota bacterium
GCATCGTAGAGATCCTGACCGAATCGATCGATGAGGTGCTGGGCGACTGACCTGAACTTGAACGATCCGTCGGAACGTCTGCACGTCTCTTGTCTCTGGAAATCGTGGTAGTGGCCTACCCTCATTGGGTCGCCGACCTCAGTCCGCGATGAAAACCTCATACTCGTCCATGTTCTCTCTGATCCAGTCGATATCCGGCTCGTAGCCTATTCCAGGTTCGTTCGAGGGGATGATGTGGCCGTCTGCTGTCACTTCGACCGGGGGCCGAATGGTGTCACGACGGAAGTAGCGGTGGCTTGCCGTCACGTCTCCTGGCAGCGTGAAGTTCTGGAGTGTAGAGAGTGCAACGTTGTGGGCTCGACCAATTCCGGTCTCCAACATTCCTCCACACCAGACGGGTATCTGGTGGGCCTGACATAGATCGTGAGTGCGCTTTGCCTCGGCGTGGCCGCCGAGACGTCCCATCTTGATATTGATGATCCTGCAAGCCTCAAGTTCGATTGCCTGTAAGGCGTCGGCACTATGGCGAATGGACTCATCCAGGCAGATCGGGGTCTGAAGCTGGCCCTGGAGTTTTCCGTGCAGGAAAACATCATCGTGGGCCAGCGGTTGCTCGATCATCATCAAATCGAACTGGTCCAGCTGTCCCAAGCGATCGAAATCTGCGGCCGTATAAGCTGAATTGGCATCGACCATCAACGGGATCTCTGGAAATCGGCGACGCACCTCTCTCACTATTTCGATATCCCAGCCGGGTTTGATCTTGATCTTTATCCTTTGATATCCCGATCGCAGTTCTTCTTCGATCTTGCGCAACAAATCTTCGGGGCTGTCCTGGATCCCGATGGAAACGCCGCAGGAAATCTTGCTCCGAGTTCCTCCCAGGAGTTTCCACAGGGGCACTCCGAGACTCTTGGCCTGGGCGTCCCAGAAGGCTGACTCGACGCAGGCCTTCGCCATGGAGTGGCCACGAACTGGCTTGAGGATCTGTGAGAGCTGATCCGGATCCTCGAAAGTGCGGCCGAGAATGGAAGGCACTACGAAACGTTTCAGGATGGCCCAAGCGGTATCGACGGTTTCGTAGCTGTAGCGGGGAGCGTCGTCAGCGACGCATTCGCCCCAACCGGTTGAGGCGTCGGTGCGAAGCTCGAGCAGCAGGACCCTACGATCGTAGACGCGTCCGAAACTGGTTTCGAAGAAGTTCACCAGGGGAAGTCGAATCTCCCTCAGGGTCACTTCTGCAATCTTCAGCCCCGTCATATCGTCAGAGTGGAGCATGCCCGCATGGTACTAGCGGCGCGCTCCCCAACCACCACCACCTGGGCTCTCGATCTGGATCGCTTCGCCCTTGGATAGATTGATTGAGACTTTACCAGGCAAGGGTTTACGCCGCCCCTTGCTGATCAGATAGTTAGCGCCCCTCTTGCCAGCACCTCCTCCGTTGAGGCCATAGGGAGGATGTTTTCGTCGATCGGAGAGAACCGTGACCTGGCAATCGGTGAACACCTCCAGGCTTCGGATGATGCCGTCACCACCCCGATACTTCCCCTTGGCTCCAGAGCCATTTCGAAGGCGATATTCCCGCACCTGAAAGGGAAAGTCATGCTCCAGAGCTTCAATAGGAGTATTGAGAGAGTTGGTCATATGGGTATGAACCCCACTATCGCCATCCTGCTCAGGACTGGCTCCCATACCTCCTGCAATGGTCTCGTAGTAGGAAAAGCTCTGTCCGCTGATCGGATCGATTCCTCCCAGGGTCAGATTGTTCATGGTCCCACTGCTGGCGGCTGGGACCAGCTCCGGGAGAGCCAACGACAGTGCCTTCAGCAGGGTATCCACGATCCGCTGCGAGGTCTCTACATTTCCTCCCGCGGTCGCGGCCGGATACTGGGCATTTACTATTGTGCCAGGCTCAGCGGTAACGCTGACGGGGCGCATCAACCCGGCACTGGCGGGAGCGTCATCTGGGGCTAGACAGCGCAAGACATAGTAAACCGCAGATAGAGTGATCGGGTAAACCGCGTTCATGCATCCTTTTACCTGGGCATCGGAGCCCCGGAAGTCAAATTTCAGACGCGTCCCGGAAACGGTGATGGTCACTCTGATTCGAATCGATCGCTCTGAGCCCGGCCTGTTCCCCCCTTCATCATCGAGCAGATCTTCACCCTGGTACCTTCCATTGGGAATGCGGGAAATGACATCCTTCATTACCTTCTCTGAGTAACTCTGGAGGGCAGCACAATGTTGCTCGACCTTCTGCCGGCCGTTGGACTCCAGCAACTCTCGAAGGCGCTTTTCGCCGACTCGGATCGCACCCACCTGGGCTGCCAGATCGCCTTCCCTCTCCTTCGGTGTTCTCACGTTCCAGAGCAAGAGACTCAACAGATCCCGATTGAGCTGACCGGCTCGGTAGAGTTTGAGAGGAGGGATCCGGAGACCTTCCTGAAAGATCTCCTGGCTCAGAGGCATGGACCCAGGCGACATCCCTCCGATGTCCGAGTGGTGGGCCCGGGTTGCAGTATAGAAGGAGGGCTTGGAGAAACCATCGGAAGGTTCGTAGACCGGCGCAATCATCGTGATATCCGGCAAGTGTGTGCCCCCGCAGAAAGGGTCGTTGAGAATGACGATGTCACCGGGACCCAAGGCGTGAGCGGAGATGGCAGCCTGCACGGATAGCGGCATGGACCCAAGGTGGACCGGCATATGGTCCCCCATCGCAGCAAGCTGACCGTCCGCATCGAAGATGGCGCAAGAGTAGTCACGCCTTTCCTTGATGTTGGGGGAATAGGCAGTTCGCTTCAGAGCAGTACCCATCTCTTCGGGAATTGAGGTGAAGAGATGCCGATAGATTTCCAACTGGACAGGATCGATTAGTTTGGCCATCGCTGCTCAGGATAGCAGAAACGGCGAGGGTCGAGTGTAAACCCCGGAAGAGTCGCAAGTCGCAGGTCGCAAGTCCCTTCACCGCGATCTCATCGTGCAAACTGGTCGCTCAAGACAACCGAGCAGCCAGACTTTGGCTGAGACTTGTGGGCTGAGAGACGTGCGACTTGCGACTTGCGACCTGCGACCTGTAACCTCCCCTTGATGAAGACGCTCCTGCTCCTTCTGGAGATGATCAAGTTCGAGCATACCGTTTTCGCCCTTCCCTTCGCCTTTCTTGGTGCTTTTCTGGCCGCTCGGGGATTTCCTGGGTGGGAGATCAGTTTCTGGATCATCCTGGCAATGATCGGAGCGCGCAGTGCGGCCATGGCCTTCAATCGTCTGGTGGATAGGACCCACGATTCCCTCAATCCGCGCACGGCCAGTCGCGCGCTTCCGTTGGGACTGGTGAGTCCGAAGGCCGCAGGCCTCTTCGTGGTCATCTCTGCGGCTCTGTTTCTTCTTGCATCCTGGATGCTCAACCCTTTGGCATTGGTGCTTTCCCCCCTGGCCCTGGGGACAGTGCTCTTCTACAGCTACGCCAAACGCTTTACCTCCCTTTCGCATCTGGCCTTGGGCTTGTGCCTCGCAGTCGCCCCCATGGGAGGTTGGGTCGCCGTTCGCGGACGACTGGACCCGGAGCCGCTCATCATCGCAGCAGCCGTCCTTTTGTGGGTGGCTGGATTCGACATCATTTATGCCTGCCAGGATGTTGCGGTGGATCGTCGATTGGGATTGTATTCGATTCCGAGGAAGCTGGGAGTCGAGAAATCCCTACGGCTCTCTGGCCTCTTTCATGTCGCAATGGTGGCACTGCTTTCCTACTGCCTTCTTCTCTTCGAGCTGACCTGGGTCAGCTGGATCGGCCTGATCCTGGTGACAGGAACATTGGTGTACGAACATCGGCTCGTGAGCCCTCAGGACCTGAGCCGCGTTAATCTCGCGTTTTTCACCTTGAATGGCGTTATTAGTGTCGTACTCTTTGTTTTCGTCGGTTTGGATCTATGGCTCTTCCAATAGGTGAAATGCTGATTCGCAAAAGCCTCTTGACGGAGGTCCAGCTGCGCTCAGCCCTACAGCACCAGGACAGCCAGGGGGGCCGTCTCGGGTCGATCCTGTCACACCTTGGTTATGTCTCAGATGAGGACAGCGCCAGGGTTCTCAGCCACCAGCACGGTGTCCCATGGGTTGACCTCCGGTACCTGAAGATCGACCGGGATACCACCCGACTAATCCCCAGACGGACGGCGATTCGGCACCAGGTACTCCCCTTGCTCAAGGTGGGGATGACCCTCGTCGTAGTGATCAGTGATCCCAGGAACGTCATCGCCGTAGACGAAATCAAGTTCATCACCGGACTACGGACCGAGCCGGTAGTTGCAACCGAGTCCTCCATCCAGAGTGCGCTAGAGGAGTACTACGGGACCGAACAGACCCTCGAGATCAAGAGGGTGTACGAAGAGCTGGCTTCAACCGGTGAGTACGAGTTGGAGCTCACGTCAGGGGAGCCGGCCATCGACCTTACCAAGTTTCAGCACACCCAAGATGAGGCTCCGATCGTGAAGCTGGTCAACCTGATCATGGCGGATGCGGTTCGCAAGGGAGCCAGCGACATCCATCTGGAGACCTACGAAGGAGAGTTCAGGGTTCGATATCGGATCGACGGCGTCCTCTACGGCGTCATGACCCCGCCCTACCCCACGCGCGACGCGATCGTCTCCCGAATCAAGGTTATGGGCGACCTGGACATTGGCGAGCGACGCCTACCCCAAGATGGGCGGATCAGGGTCTGTGCCAAAACAAGTGGACGCAGGAAACAAATTGACCTGCGCGTCTCTACCGTACCTACGCTCTTCGGTGAAAAGATCGTCTTGAGAATCCTAGACCGGGAAAATCTGCCGCTCGACTTTGGCCAGCTAGGATTGGAACCCGACTCTCTCAGACGCCTACTCGAAGCGATCCGACGACCTCACGGGATGGTCCTGGTGACGGGACCTACTGGAAGTGGCAAAACCAGCACGCTGTATACCTGCTTGAATCAACTCAATACGCCGACGGTCAACCTCATGACAGTCGAAGACCCCATCGAGTTTCACTTCCCGGGAATCAATCAGGTACAGACGAAGGAGCGGGTCGGCCTGACTTTTGCGACTGCCCTGAGGGCGTTTCTACGCCAAGACCCAGACATCATCATGGTCGGTGAGATACGGGACCTGGATACGGCAGAGATCGCCATCACGGCTGCTCTCACTGGCCACCTGGTGCTCAGCACCCTCCACACCAACGATGCTTCGTCCGCGGTCAATCGCCTACTGGACATGGCGGTCGAGCCCTACCTGATCGCCAATTCGGTGCACCTGCTTTGTGCCCAACGTCTGGTCAGGAAGATCTGCAACCACTGCAAGAATCCGATCAAGACACCAGCAACCAGCTTGGCCGGGGTCGGCTCCCCGAAATCGGTCGCGCAGGAGCTGATCAGCTATCGTGGCAAGGGCTGCAAAGAGTGCCACGGTAGTGGCTACCGAGGAAGAACAGGGCTTTTCGAGGTGATGGAAGTTACCGAGTCCATTCAGAAACTAATTCTGTCTGGCGCCTCTACGATCCAGATCCGAGAAGAGGCGACAAGGGAAGGAATGGTCACACTTCGCCAGAGCGGTCTGGCCAAGATCCGGTCCGGTATCACCACTCTAGAAGAAGTGCTGAGAGAGACAGAGTAGCGGTGAACCGGTGAACCTCGTAGATCTCCTGGGCAGACTGAACAACCTAGAGGGAAGTGACCTGCATCTCAGCGCCGGTTCTTCCCCTCGTGTCCGCATCCACGGAGAGCTGGTATCGCTGGACCATCCTCCTCTTAACGCCCACGATACTGAGCAGCTCGCCCTAGGCGTCATGACGGATGAGCAGCGTCTGAGCTACTCTGAACTGCGCGAAGTCGACTTCAGTTTCGAGGTCCAGGGGTTGGCTCGATTTCGAGCCAACGTCTTTACTCAGCGAGGGTCCACGGCGGCAGTCTTTCGGTTGATTCCAATTGAGATAAAGCAGCTCAAAGAGCTCGGTCTTCCTCCTGTCCTGGAGCAGCTCACTCGAAGGCCTCACGGTTTGATCCTGGCAGCGGGGCCCACCGGCTGCGGCAAATCGACCACCCTGGCAGCGCTGATCGACCAGATCAATCGCAAGCAGCCCAAGCACATTATTACGATCGAGGATCCCATCGAGTTTCTCCATCACCACAGGACGAGCATCGTCAATCAGCGTGAGATCTCGTCCGACACTCCCTCCTTTGCCTCGGCTTTGCGAATGGCTCTGAGAGAAGACCCAGATGTCGTGCTGGTGGGAGAGATGAGAGATCCGGAAACGGCCGAGGCAACCCTCCGCATCGCGGAAACAGGACATCTGACCTTTGCCAGCCTTCACACCAGCTCCGCTCCTGGAACTATCCATCGCTTGATCGACATGTTTCCTCCCCAGCAGCAGCCACAGGCACGGTCTGCGCTTGCCCTGGTCCTGGAAGGCGTTATCTGCCAACTGCTTATCCGTCGGCCGGACCGATCGGCGCAGGTCGCCGCAACCGAGATCTTGATCCCGAACCCGGCAATCCGAAATCTGATCCGTGAGAACAAGATACACCAGATCTATTCGGCCATGCAGACAGGGCAGGACGAGACCGGAATGCTCACCATGAATCAGAGCCTTCGCAGACTCCTTTTCGAGGGAGCGATAGCCCCCAGCGATTGTCTTTCCAGGTCTCTCAATCCCACTGAGCTGAATGACCTGGTTCCGCATCCGCCCGGGTTGAGTTTGTCAGCGCTATAACCCGAATTTCTCATCGCTTGTCGTAGCGAGGCGCCGCAAAAGCCGTCCTGGCAAGGCTTGCGACCGAGACCACTCGTGGCGAGCCCCCGCAGTCGTGCTCGCTCAGTACGTCGAGGAGGCCGACAGAGCGTAACGCAGCCAGGACGGATGTTTGCGGCGATGCAGTAGACCAGCGATGAGAAATACGGGATAACCCCTTCGCAGATTCTGCTTTTGAGCCGTTATGTCTCGAGAGGAGAGGTCAGGGGAGAGAGGACGAGCACCTGTGCCCACATACGAGTTCAAGGGCCGGCGGTACGCAACTTCAGCACCGATTTCGGGGGAACGCCGGGCCCACTCTGTTGCTGCGGTCGCGAACTCTCTACGCCAGGACGAGATCATGCCCATCCAGATCGTGGAGAGGCGCCCCCCGAGACGAACCTGGCTCCGGGCCGGAGTCAGAGCCAAGGCTCTGGCCCTGTTTACGCGCCAGTTCGCCGTCATGCTGAGCGCGGGGCTCCCGCTGCTGCAGTGCCTGAAAACCTTGACCGACCAGCAACAGGACGGACACTTCCGTACTTGCCTGGGAAAGGTTCACGACGACGTTGAGTCGGGATCAACGCTCGCGGAGGGAATGGGCAGACACCCGGCGGTCTTTGATTCCCTCTTCGTGAACATGATCGCCGCTGGAGAAATCAGCGGCGCCCTGGACGTGATCCTGGGCCGACTCTCAATCTACCTGGAGAAGCGCGACAAGATGCAAAAAGCGGTCTTCTCGGCAGCAATCTATCCCGCGGTCGTGGCGGTGACGGCCGTGGTCATTTTGTTTGTGATCATGATCTGGGTGATTCCTGTTTTCTCCACTCTCTTTCAAGGCCTCAATGCCCCCCTGCCGCTCCCAACACTGGTCCTGATCAAGCTGAGCGACTTCGCGGGCAAACTTGGCGGGATCGCCGTCCTGAGCGCCGTTCTGCTGGCCCTGGCAGCCGGCCTTTCCTATCGAACTAAACCAGGGAGGGCCGTGATCGATCGGGCTTTGTTGGAGACACCACTCCTGGGTCCAGTCATGAGGAGATTGGTCCTGGCTCGCTTTTCGCGCACCTTGTCCACACTGTTGAGCAGTGGGATCGCCATTCTGGAGGCTCTTGAAATCACGGCTCGAACCGTGGGCAATAGCTCTGCTGAAGCAATGATTCTCGGAGGTCGAGAAGAGGTGGAGAAGGGAAAAACACTGGCGCCTCCCCTTCAGCAAACAGGATTCTTGCCCCTGATGGCAGCCCAGGTCATCAGCGTAGGAGAGAAGACCGGTAGGTTGGACTCAATGCTCCTGCAGTTAGCCGAATACTATGAAGAGGAGGCCGACCAGTCGGTTCAATACCTTCTGACACTGCTGGAGCCACTATTGACCATTGGGCTCGGCATCGTAATAGGCGGGATCGTAATCTCCCTTTACCTGCCAATCTTCACCCTGATGGGACACCTCGCGTGACGGCGAGGAGTGAGTGAGCAGTGAACAAGTGAACAGTGATTAACAGTGATCAATGAGCAGTCATCCGTTTTGAGGTCTCGACTATGGTCCGACAACTTGGGTCTCAAAGCGTGACACAACCAGATCTTGCTCTGATGGATCGAGGAAGATGGGCTCTACACCCGAGGCCCCCCCATTGCTGAGAAAACCACGTCAGGAAAAGATTGGACTGTTCGCCGCAGACTGTAAACTGCTCACTGTTCACTGTCTGCTCACTATCCAGTGCTCACCGCTCACTGCTGACTTTCTTCCGGATCCCCAGTGTTTCCATTCGATGGCGAAGGGACCGGTAGGAGAGTCCCAGAACCCCTGCGGCTCGGGTCTGATTGCCCTCTACCAGCGCCAGGGCGTGCTGTACTATCTGTCGCTCCACCTTCTTCAGGTAGGCCTCCAGGTCGAGACCATCACGAAGGTTGAAGGCGGGAACCGGAGCACGATTGTTGGATGTGGCTCCCCGCAATTTCTCGGGAAGGCGCTCTTGTCGGATGAGGTCGCTCATCTCCAGTGTCATCGCCCGCTCAACTGTGTTTTCCAGCTCTCTCACATTCCCAGGCCAATCGTAGGCTTCCATGTACTCCAACGCTTCGTTAGAGATGCCCTGGATTTTCCGACCAAGTTGCGGATTGTGCTTCTGAATAAAGTGGCGTACCAGGGGAATGATATCCGTCTTTCTCTCTCTCAACGGGGGAATTCGAATAGGGATAACCGCCAGGCGATAATAGAGATCCTCTCGAAAGCCTCCCGTCTCGACCTCCTTCTCCACATCCCGGTTCGTGGCCGCTATCACCCGCGTATCGATCAGAATCTCGTCGGTGCCACCTACGCGTCGAATCTGCTTGTTCTGAAGAGCCCGAAGAAGCTTGACCTGCATCGGAGGCGACATGTCTGCGATCTCATCCAGAAACAGCGTGCCGCCATGGGCCTCCTCGAAAAGACCTTTCTTGTCCTTCAAGGCTCCGGTGAAGGCTCCCCGAGTGTACCCAAAAAGTTCGCTTTCCAACAAGGTCTCGGGAAGAGCACCACAATTGACCGATACGAAGGGCGTATTGGCTCGAGGGCTGGCTCTGTGAATCGCCATGGCAACCAGTTCCTTACCGGTGCCACTTTCGCCCGATATCAAGACGGTGCTATCGGTGGTCGAAACTGTCCCCACCAGTTTATAGATCTCGAGCATAGGAGGAGAGATCCCTACCAACTGGAACCTCTGTTGATCCTCGCGCTGGGGTGGGCCAGTTCTCTTCTTCCAGCGACGTGCTTGCAGCGCTTCCCTCACAAGGTTCTTGAAATCATTGACCTGAAAGGGTTTGGTGATGTAGTCGAATGCACCCAGTTTCAAGGCCTCAATTGCCGTCGGAGCCGAGGCGAAGGCGGTGATAAATATGAACGGCACATCGGGATCCACCTCTCGGAGTTTCTTCAGCAGCTCCAATCCATCTACGTCAGGCATTCGAAGGTCCGAAATAACGAGGTCGTAGTCACCCCAATTGTCGACCTTCCGCCCGTCTTCAAGAAGTGTAACCTGGTAGCCCTCCTTCCTCAGAAGCAGCTCCAAGAACTCCAACATGCTTCGCTCGTCGTCGATGACGAGAATATGTTCCATCACCAATATCCAATCGCAATTAGCCCGCGGCCCTTCGCAAATTTCAGAGTCCGCGTTTTCTTACACCGAATGGCACGCACAATTATAATGAAGATTCGACGCCATGTGTTACGAAGAATGAAATTCCGGGTGCTACAAGAGATTTGTCCGGTACCCGAGAGTCGGTGCCGGAACTTCCTGACAGTACTCGGGGTCCCGGCTGCGGAGTCGTCGCGGTTGCCAATCCGGAGAAGTATCCAACAGACGAGATCCGGCAACCCAATGCAGACGTTGGATGCATCTACCCAGTCTGATCAAATCGGATCTCATGGGTTCGATTACCGCTTACGATTCCGTCAGCGTTCCCCCGGCCTGCGATGTCTCTTGCGGACGGTAAGTAGAAACGAAAACTTGCGGAGCACAATGTTGGATCTGATCCGGAGTGTTTATCGCCAGTCTCGGGGTTCGTGCAAAATGACTTGGGTGCGGCTCTTTTAGAGCGAACCATTATCCTTTATTGACAATAGGTTAGCCGGGTCCGAATCGTAGCGAGTGGCGCTTTTGGGCGAGATAAGGCTTGGCGAAGGGCATAAGTCGGCTAAAACGCGTCGGATTGCG
>JAKZYH010000148.1:0-2899 GCA_047514575.1 Acidobacteriota bacterium
CCACGCCGACCAGTACTCCGACGGCTTTACCGCCCGCAACTGCTACGGCGACAGCCACGGCCACGCCGACCAGTACTCCGACGGCTTTACCGACCGCTACGGCTACGGCGACCGCTACGGCCACGCCGACCAGTACTCCGACGGCTTTACCGACCGCTACCGCTACATCCACGGCGACAGCCACCAGCACGCCGACCAATACCGCAACGCCCACCGGCACTCCGACAACGACAAATACGAGTACGGCGACGCCGACCGCGACTAGCACGCCTGCCAGCACTTCGACTGCCACTCCCAGACCGGATGCTGGCGATCTCGTCTTCACCCTCATCAAGAACCGGGAGTTCTCTCAACCGCTGTGTCCGGGCAGTAACATCGCCTACAGCATGCGTCTCACAAACACACCACAGCAGAGAGGCCGCCTGAACTACACTCTCGAAGATCCCATCCCAGCAGGCACCTCCTTGGTAGGAGGTATCCTCGGAGGCGGGGTCTTCGATTCAGATTCGGACAAGATTACGTGGACGGGCAGCTTGGAACCGGGTGAGACGCTCGTTGTCCGCTTTTTGGTTGTCGTCGACGCGGTTCCCGATCAGACACTGATCGTCAATCGGGCTTCTGTCACCCTGTCCGATCCACAGGTCGGGGACTCGAAGACGGGGCAGGTGGAGGTTCAGGATACGGTAAATTGCCCCGCGCTCGCGATGCCAAGAGGGTGGACTGGTGGAGGCGGTGACAACGACTTTTCCAATCCCAACAACTGGGATCCACCTGTAGTACCTGGTCCAGACGATGATGTGGTGATCCCGCCGAACAGTGGAATAATCATCGTTTCTCAATTTCACGAGATCCGGAGCCTGGATTTAGGCGCGAACTCAATACTACAAATTCAAGGTGGCAGCCTGACCCTGACGCAAGCCAGCACCGTGGATGGGTTGTTGTTGAACGGCTCTGGAGAACCCGCTTCCGCAGCTGTGGATGCCCAAAGCACTGTTGTCGGAGGCCTGATCATTCAGAGAGATGTGTCGGGCGATGGAATAATCAGGAATCATGCACAGATGAGCGTCACTTCAGCCAGTATAGACGTCGAACTGGAGACGGACGGCGATGTCGAGATCAACGGGCAGGTCAGCCTCACCAAGCCCTCAGAGAACCAGGGGAGCTACTCGTTAGACAGCGGAGCCATCCTGCACTATCAGGGGGATGGCCACAATCTGGGAATGACTCTAAATGGTCCCGCCAACAGCACTTCCGACGCGGTTATCTTCCTTCAGCAGGCCACGACGGCCACAGTTCAGATTGACTCGTCGGCCTCAGCCGAAGTGACTGGTCCTGTGGAGGTTCGGGGTAACGTAGACATTGTTATCTCGGGGAATCCGCCGGCCAGCAGCATCTCGATCCCGTTAACAGGCTCCAGTGAATCCGGTGCCGTCGGCTGGAGCGGTGGAAGCGTTGATCTGGGTAGCGGTTCTAGCTTGAGAAACGAGGGGACCATGACGCTCAGCGAGCCGGAGGATGGATCGCCGACCATGATCGTGCAGGACGGAGCAGAGTTTACCAATGCCGGTGCGGTTGGTTGGAATGGGGGAACGATCCGATTGGAGGGCAGTGCCCAACTGGTTAACGAGGCATCAGGGGCGTTTGCAGGAGCCGGAATTATCGAAGGGAGTGTGATCAATAGCGGAGTGTTCGAGGTGGGAAGCCCTATCGGCACCACTACCGTAACCGGAAAATACACCCAGCTCGCGACGGGGGAGCTGAGAATGGAATTGGCTGGAGCGGGCAGCTTCGACATCTTGCGAGTAGGCACGGAGACGATGGAAAGCGCGAGTTTGGATGGCATCCTGTCCGTTTCATCTATTGATGGCTTTACTCCCGCTGCGGGCGATAGTTTTCTAATCCTCGATGGATCCACTGAGGGAAGTTTCTCCAACTGCCTACCCTTGGAAATGAGCTGCACTGGGTTGCCGTCGCTGGACGCAGGATTGCTTTGGGAAGTTATTAACGGCGTCTCTGTGACGCTGCGTGTGGTGCCCGAAGATCTAGAACCCGTCTCGCCTCTCTACTTTGCCCAGTTCGGAGACGGAGAGATCGTCTCGACGGCCGTAGCTGATAAGTTAGGGGCGAGCTCGATCCAACTTTCCAGTGAGATCTTTCTGCTCAATACCGACAAGACTATGGAGGCCAGGGCAACCATCGCGATCAAAGGCGACGACGGACAGCCCTTGAGTGACATCGATCTGAATGGGATTGGTTTGGTTCAAGGCACAGTCGATGTAACGATTCCAGCCTGCGGACTGCGGATCCTGCGCACCGATGGCCAGGGGCTTCTGCAAGCAGGATCGGCAACTGTCACTTCTGAGAAGCAGCTGTCAGGGGTCGTGGTATTCAACAGCGGTATCGGAGCAGCCGGAGTGGGTGCCAGTGCTGCGCTGCCAGAGTTTATTGCTCCTATCGTGAAGACGGCTGAGATTAATACGGGTATCGCCTTCCAGAATCCAGGGAGCGATCAGGTCACGGTCAACCTTGAGCTTCGGAATCCGGATGGGGATCTGTTGGCCAGCGCCTCCATTATCCTTGCGGGTATGGGCCATCAATCCTTCCTTGTGGACGAGATTGGCTGGATTCCAGAGCCAGATGTGAGTCTCGACCTTACATATTTCGAGGGACTGGTGAAGGCAACTACCTCCGCAGGAGACCTGGCGGCCACCGTAGTTCAGACCCGACCGCAGGAATTCGTGACGATGCCTGTGGCGGCTCCCAGCGAGGCCGGTAATCTCGAACTTCTCTTCGCTCAATTCGGAGACGGTGAGCAGAGTGGGGGTGGGGTTTCCAGTGAGATCATCCTGCTGAACCTTAGCAAAACGATGAGTGCCAAGGCCACGATTGTCCTGAGGGA
>JAKZYH010000149.1:0-8202 GCA_047514575.1 Acidobacteriota bacterium
CCCCGTCTTGCCAGGCCATCGAGATGGGGAGTCTTTACCACCGGGTTTCCCGCTACCCCTAACGTATCGGTCCGTTGGTCATCTGCCAGGATGAAGAGGATATTCGGCTTCCGATCCTCCGGATCTCGATCCCGAGCACATGATGAGAGAAGCAACACCAGAAGACACGCTACCAAGTGGCCGCCCGGGAACGATATGTTGCGCGGATGTCGTGCTGCGGGAGAGGAGCCTGCTATCATAAGTAGCATTCCAGATAGGAAGTGTACCCTGAAGCAAGGCGCACGGGTAGCGTAGCGTGGCCGAACCTACAAGCGCCGAGCCAAAGAGGTGCGAGCCAAAGGAACTAGAATGATTCAACTCCCCAATCCCGGTCGCCGTAGTTTCCTGAAAAAGGCCGGCGGCGGACTGCTGCTTCTCATCCCTACTTCTCGCTTCGCTGCAGGTGCATCGCAGGAGCCGATGGTCCTGTCCGCGAAACACGAAGCCGCGGTTCATCGTGGTCGGCGAATTGTCATGATGCAGGACGCCTACGGAGACGGGCATGGAGCGACGCCCCTCGCAGGGGACTTCGAGGCCTGGCTCAAGTACCGGTTCTCGTTCATCGATGAGCTCAAAACCCAGATCGACGCCATCTGGTGGGATATGGCCGCGCCCGCTGCGTACCCCAACCGGGGGTTCGCCCCCGACGTTCAGGAGCGCTGCAACAACTGGCTGAGCCAGGGACATGATCCATTGGCGGCGCTGGTCGAGGGAACCCATCGGCGAGGATTGGAGGCCTTCTTCAACCATCGCATCAGCGAAGTGGAGCTGGACGGGAAGACCCACCGCCTCAAGAAGGAGAATCCGGACTGGGTCCTCCCCACCTGGTGGCCTCATGGGATGTGGAACCTGGCGGCTCCTGGTCTACAGGACTACAAGCTCAAGATCCTGAGACACCTGGCAGAAAACTATGATTTTGACGGCATTCAGATCGATTTTGCACGCCACACCCCCTGCCTTCCTCCAGGGCGTCAGTGGGAGCTCAGGGATCACCTGACACAGTTCATCCGTCGGCTTCGCCGCTCGCTTCTCGAAAGGGCAAAGATCAGAGATCGCCCCTATCTTCTAGCCGTGCGAGTGCCCAGGAACATCGAGGGGTGTCATGAAGACGGATTTGACGTAGAGACCTGGGCCCGGGAGCGACTGGTCGACACATTCACCATCGGCACCCGCTCTATCGAGGTAGATGTCGCTGACTATCAAGCCTTGGGAAAGTATGGGGACATCAAGGTCCAACCTTGCTGGGACGATCACCACGCCTCGGATTCCTACCAGTGGCAGTCGATCGAATTTCTGCGAGGCGTCTACAGCAACTGGTGGCACCAGGGAGCCGACTCCGTCGTCACCTGGAACTGGAGCAATGCCACTCCAGAGACCTGCAGCACCACTGACGCGGCGCCCGGGCCCGACGCCCACATGAGGGGATTCGAGCAGCTGGGATCGCTCAAATCGATGCGGCGCCAGGACAAGATCTTCGCCGTCGATCGGCGTGGAGCCTTTCCCTGGGCAGAGGGCTATTTCAGCCGTAACCAGGACGCTCTGCTTCCGATGAAGCTCTCACGCCAGGCCCAGACCGTTCGCATACCCATCAGAGTCGAGGAGCCAATCGCCGCGTCCCATCATGCGGTCAGCGCTGTCAAGCTTAGAGCCATCGTCTTCGGCGCCGAATCGGAGGATGGATTCGAGGCAAGGTTCAACGAGCGCTCGGTTGATTTACGCCAGCGGGATCCAGAGTGGAAGGATGCCCAGATCTTTTCCCCCAAACCACAGCCGAATTCGGGAAAGGCAGCCCGCCACCGGGTCGATCCGGATCAGAAACTGCTGAGATTGGACTATGTCCTCGACCCCAGGCGCCTGCGACCTGGGATCAATGTAGTCGAGTTCGGCCTTTCCAAGGCAGGGGCGGATGCCAGCGTTCAGATCGAGAAGCTGGAGATTCATTTGGACTACGTTTAGTGCCTCAATCATGAAATATGGTCACTACCGGGTGGTTCTATAAATGCCGTCCTAGGAGTCACGACGTGAAGCGACTATCTCGATTAGCAGTTTACTGGTTCAGCCTCACGACGGTGATAGCTGCTGGGGCCCCGCCCAACCTAATCGTATTTCTGACGGATCAACAGCGTGCAGATACCCTGGGAGCGTATGGGAACGATCAGATAAAGACGCCTCACCTGGACGCCCTCGCCCAAAGAGGCCTCCTGTTCGAGAACTTCTATGTTGCCAATCCCATCTGCAGTCCTTCTCGAGCCAGCCTGCTCACCGGCCTCTACCCCCATCGGCACGGGACCTGGAAGAACAACATTCCCCTCAACCTCGAGGTACCGATTCTCGTAGAGATGCTGGACAAGGGTGCCTATTCCTCCGCCTACTATGGGAAATGGCACCTGGGAAACGAGATCTTCGGGCAGCGGGGTTTCACCGATTTCGACAGCACTGAGATCTACCAGAAGGGCTGGTCCCCTGACAAGGATCACGCCAAGCGCTCAGGCTATTACCATTTCCTACTTGAACACGATATTCATCCAGATACCCCCTTCGGCCATTCCCGGGACCTGGCCAACCGTCTTCCTAAAGAGCTTTCCAAGCCTGTCTATCTGGCTCAAAAGGGCATCGAGTTCCTGGACGCACATCGGCAAGAGCCTTTTGTCTTGTTCCTCAGCTTCCTGGCACCCCACGCCGTTGCCGATCACCACCAGGGTCCCCCCTTCAACAATGTCTACGAAGATCTCTACGATCCTGAAGACATGCAGATACCTGCGACCTTTTTCGAGGACATGGATCCGACGGTTTCCTATGCAAAGCGAGTCGCACGGCTGGGCCTGATTCGAGGGGAATTTCCGATTGCATACCCTCAGACCATCCAGGAGTTCAAGCAGATAAAGTCCAGGTATTGGGGACTCGTGACCCTGGTAGACGAGATGGTGGGACGTGTTCTCGAACACCTCGAGAAGCTCGGGCTGGAGAAGAACACGATCGTAGTCTTTACCAGCGAGCACGGCGAGATGTTGGGGGATCATCGCCTCATGTCCAAGGCGGTGAGCTACGAAGAATCTGTCAAGGTTCCGTTTGTTATGACGGTGCCCGGAGTCTCAGGTCCGCGGCGCATCTCCAAGCCGGTGAGCCAGGTCGATGTAGTCCCCACCCTTCTCGAACTGATGGGCCAATCTCGGCCCCTGAATCTCCAAGGAGCAAGCTGGGCCCCCTTCCTTCAGAACGGCAAGAAGCTGCCTGATCGCGACGTGATTATTTTTAATGACGAACCGGGATTCGCCCAGGCGTGGAACAAAAATCACATTTCCCACCGCAGAACCCTGGTAACGCCGGAGGGCTGGAAGCTCTCGGTAAGCGATACCGGTGAAGGAGAGCTGTATCACCTCGGCCGGGATCCTAAGGAGCGTCGGAACCTCTACTTCCAGGCACCGCATCAGACCAAGGTGCGAGAGCTGTGGGACCGATTGCGTGCTCGCCAGAAGGCAATCGGGGATCCGGTAGAGTTGGATCTGAACATGGCTTGGCCAAACGCTCGAGGCAAAGGATACAGTTGGCCTTGATGTGTCTTGTCAGTGGCACGAGAGCTAGCCCGTGGGAACCGCGTGCTTGAGGACTTGTGTCGCGCGCTCTATCTGAGTGGCGAGCGACTTGATTGCTGCCGCGGTGCGGCTTATCTGGGTGTCCACTTCCTCCCACTGACGCTGTTCGATTGCTTCGCGCACGGCGGGAAGCGTCTTGACGCCGTAGCCAGTGTAGAGACCGGGAGCGTAGATCAGGTGGGTGTACCAAGGGCGACCAGGGAGTCCGTCTTCACTCGTAAGTAGTCGCTCGGCCTGCATCAACAGGCGGTTGAGCTTGTCCCGGATGGGATTCGAAACTTCTTCGAGAACGACGAGGTCCAGGGCTTTTTTATACCCTTGCGCCGACTCTTGGAGCTGGGCTGCGGCATTCTGTAGGGGCGAGAAGTTCAGGAACGGGACGGGGCTCAGGGGAGCCGGTGGAACATAGGTCTGGGTAGGGTTCGCCGCCGCCTTCAGGTTGCCGTCCCTGATGTTTCCGTTCAAACGGCCAGTGCTCTCGCGCATTGAGTCGGTAAGCTGGGTGATCTCTTCAATGTAGGTGGTCACCGTCCTCGCCAGGTTGGTGAAGTCGAACGGCAGGACTTCGGCATTGGCCGCCCGAAGCGTCAAGCGTCCAGTGGTCTTCGCCAGCGTGATACCGTAGCTGAAATCAGGATCTCCGAAGCGGCTATAGTGGTCGAACGAATCGTAACTCGAATGGTAAGAGCCGCCGCCCGACTCGCCGCTGTAACTGAGGTTGAGACTGGGGATACCCAGATGTTGAAGGAAGGGGCTGTAGTCTGAGCCGGAACCTAGAGCAGCGATTCTGAGGTCGCCCTCCGGATTGACCGAGCCATCACTCGGGCCATGGGTCAGTCTTCGCACCATGGCTCGCCGGAGAACGCTGATATCCTGCCGGGGATCGGTGACATCGTGACCCACCTGGTTCACGAACCGCTCGAGTGTGTGGGAGCCTCCCACGGACAGAAAGCCTCGTCCGTTGGAGTCCGTGTTGATGTAGAGGACCGCCTTTTCCTTGAGATCTGCCGCGTGCTGCTCGACCCACTCGGTGGACCCGAGTAGACCCGGTTCCTCTGCATCCCAGGCGGCGTAGACGAGGGTGCGCCGCGGTTTCCAACCCGCTTCGGCGAGGCGTCCAATCGACCGCGCTTCTTCCAGCATCGCCACCAGGCCGCTGATCGGGTCTCGCGCTCCGCTGACCCAGGCATCGTGATGGTTCCCGCGGATGATCCACTGATTGGGGGACTCCTTGCCTGCCAGCTTGGCAATCACGTTATAGGCCGGGGCCAGATCCCAGTGGAACTCTACCTTGAGGTGGACCTTGGCGGGTCCTGGTCCGAGGTGATATGTCATCGGTAGAGCACCTCTCCAGTGGGGAGGTGCTACTGGCCCTCCCAGGTTCCGCAGAAGAGGGGTGGCATCGCCGTAGGAGATAGGCAGGACTGGAATCTTGGTCAGGGTGGGGGCCTTCTCGATTGCCAGCCTCTTGGCATCGGCCGTGGCAGCGATGAAAGGGGTCAGCGGATCCCCTGGGAAGACCGGCATATCAGCCACCGACCCCCGCTGGGCACCGTGTTTATTGCGATAGGGGCCAGCCGGGTAGACGTCACCGTTATAGTAGCCATCGTCGCGGGGATCCGAATAGATGATACAGCCAATAGCACCATGCTCGGCCGCTATCTTGGGCTTGATCCCGCGCCATGATCCTCCATAGCGCGCGATGACGATTCTGTCTTTGACGTTGATCCCTCTTCGAGCCAATTGGTCGTAGTCGGCCTCGAGGCCGTAGTTGACATAGACCAATTCGCCAGTCACGTCTCCATCGACCGAGTAGGCGTTGTAGGGAGGAAGCCGCTCGTCCGTCTGTTGGGAGGTGGCGTCTTCTGGAATGGCGGCCTCCATCAGCTCGGCAGTGAACTCTTCTGGTCCCAGCATCTCCAGCAGCCTCAGCTTGGGAGTGGGAAAGAGGATCTGGTATTCGGCGATCTCGGTCTCATATCCCCAGGAGCGGAAGAGCGACAGCATGAACTCGGCGTTTTTCTTGCCCTGAGGAGAACCCACATGATGGGGATGAGCAGTCAGACGCTTCATCCATTTTCGAAGGTTGGTCGCATCCAGAATCGAATCGAATCTGGTCTCCAGTTCTTTCTCCTCGCTGCTGGACTTGTCGCCGAAGCCCAGGAATGAATCGGTCGCTGCAGCGGCCCCCTGGACCGAGATCAGAAGCGCCGTAAGCAAGACCCGCGAATTCTTTGAGAGCATGGGGAGATTCTACAATCGAGGCTCTTCTTCCGCCACAGAAGAATACCCGGCGCGCAGTTTCCGCCGCATGATTTTACTGGATGCGGTTCGGGGTAGTGCCTCCACCAATACCACGTCGTGAACCTTGAACAAGGGATTCAACCTTCCGCGAATCGCCTCCTGAAACAAGCGCCTCAGCTCGTCCCTCTGCGGCGCTCGATCCGACAGGGACTGAAGGACCACGTAGATCACCAACCTGGCACTGCCGCCTTGGGGAGAGGGAACCGCCACCGCGGCCGTTTCCTCAACACATTCCTCCAGATTCAGGACACGTTCAAGCTCGGCTGAGCCCACTTTGATCCCCGAAAGGTTCATGGTGTCGTCAACGCGGCCATGCACCCGGTAGTAGCCCCCTCCCAAACGTTCAACCTGGTCTCCATGGCGGCGCAGCAGCTCTCCGCCAGGACCAGTAGGCGTCCCCTCGAAATACACCGTGTGGTGGTCCTGATTCAGGAGCGTCGTGGACAAGCCGATAGAGGGTGGGATCAAGAAGACTTCGCCATTATCAGTCTGCTGACCGTCTTGATCCGTAATTATCAGGTCCAGACCCATCGCGGGAGTCGAGAACGCCGCCGTTGCCGAAGGTTGGACGACAGTTCCCGTGAGATAGGCTCCTCCGATCTCGGTGCCGCCACAGTACTCGATGACAGGACGGTAGCCGGCGAGGGACATCAGGAAATGCATGTCGCCTGGGTGGGAGCACTCGCCGGTTGAGCTGAAGGCCCGAATTGCGGACCAGTCCAAGCCCCTCATACAGTCCTCGGTGCGCCAAGCCCTGACCAGGCTGGGTACGACCCCCAGCATGTTGACTCCGGCTCGCTCCACGAACTGCCCAAATCCTCGTTCGGTGGGACTGCCATAGTACAGTGCCATCGTGGCCCGGTTCAGTAGCGCGGCGTAGATGAGCCAAGGGCCCATCATCCACCCCAGGTTGGTGGGCCACGCGAGAACGTCGCCCTTACTGATGTTTTGGTGCAGGAAGCCATCGGCGGCGCACTTGATCGGCGTTGAGTGGGTAAAGGGGATCGCCTTGGGCTGGCCCGTCGTTCCGGATGAAAACAAGACGTTGGTGGGATCGTCGGGACTACAGGGTACCGAATCAAGGTGTTCTTCCCCTCCCAGGAAATCATCCCAGGACAGATCTCCAGGTCGCAACGAATCCAGAATCCTGCCCTGTGCGGGGACGACCACCGCCTTGGGAGCCTTGGCCTGGGTGACCCTGGAGTACAAGAGGATCCTCCTGCCTCCCCTCAGGATGTGGTCTTGTGTGAAGATGGCCTTTGCTTTCCCTATCCCGAGCCGCGTCTCGATCTCAGGTGGCGCGAAACTATCTGCAATCGAGAGGACGACGCAGCCGGCCATGACGATTCCCAGGTAGGCGGCGACAGCTTCCGCCGTCATGGGCATGTTGATTGCCACAGCGTCTCCGGGCGCCACACCGAGTCGCTTGAGACCCACTGCCACTCGGGTACTCAAAGACTGCAGCTCGCCGTACGAGAGTGAGACCATGGGCCCGTCTTCTGCCTGATATACGATCGCGCTGGATCCGGCATCAGCGCCGAAACAGCTGTCAACGATGTTCATCCTGGCCCCCGCCAGCCAGCAGGGCGACTCTGGGTCGCTGTATCGGCCCAGCACGCTATGGCAACGCTGCTTGAAGCGGATGTCGAGCCTCTCAATCATCAGGCTCCAGTACCCTGCCGGGTTTTCAACGGACCACCGGTGTAGTTGAGCATAGGAATCCAGTCCTAGTTCAGTCATCAGCCGGCCCAGATTGGTGGTTGCGCAGAACCCGGCAGGTGGAATCCAGGCAGGAGCCGGCCCCTGGTGTGAATCGTAATCCGCGAAGACAACTCTGTGGAGGTACTCATGAACCGGGAAGGGATGATCGGGCTTCAGCAGCCGGGTCGAAATCTCCTGCCAGGAATCCAGTGGGGTCGACTCGGACAGCGAGCGGTTCACTGCCGCCGCCATCTCCCAGGCTTCGGTCCTACTCAAACCGGAATGGACCAATTGCTCGGCGTCTACCAATTTCACCTTAGTCCTGCCTCCAGAAGCGTTGGCCCCATTCAAGAAGGAAACCTGGAGTCTCGGTCGTGGCGGCGGTCTCCTGGCCGCCGTGTATCGAGCCAGGCTCGAAAGAAGAATACTTCGGCCTGGAGACCGGACCTAGTGCGCCTGTGAAGGCGTTTGATCAGAAGGGTGCAAGTCCCTTCCAGGCTAACGTTACCGGCCTGAAGTCGACAGTGGTAACTGCGTTTCCATGAGGAAGGGTGGAGAGCAACCT
>JAKZYH010000150.1:0-14379 GCA_047514575.1 Acidobacteriota bacterium
GCTCGAAGGACTCAACAACAAGATTAAGGTCCTCAAAAGACGAGCCTATGGTTTCAGAGACATGGACTACTTCAAGCTCAACCTCTACTTCATCCATGAGGACCTGGCCACTTGACCTCCCCATTTACCGGAAGAACCAGACTTTGTCCTGCGCTAGCGCTTGGAGAGGATTCCTTTGACTTTCGCCGCCAGGGCCCGTGGAGTGTACGGCTTCTGAATGAATCCAGCCAGACCAACCTCAGAGAACTGTCCGGTTACATCACTCTCGGTGTATCCGCTAGACAAGACGGCAAGCACATCGGGGCTGATCGCTTTCATCGCCTGGAAAGTCTCGTGTCCATTCATCTCCGGCATCGTCATATCGAGCAGAACCAGATCAATTTCCTTTGCTCGCTCGTCAAAGATGCCCAGGGCCTCACGCCCGTTCTCTGCCGTGACTACCGTATAGCCATATCCCTCCAAGACCCGCTTTGCCAATCGGCTGACCAAGGGTTCATCGTCCACGATCAGGAGCAGGCCCTTTCCGGATAGGTCCAGCGCAGAGGGTTCAGGGCGGGCTCCTGGAATTCGATCGCTGGCAGGCAGGAAAATCTTGAATAGGGTCCCTTGACCCGGCGCCGAATCTACCTTCAGGCTACCGCCATGTCCACGGACAATTCCCAGAAGGCTCGACAGACCGAGACCTCTTCCTGTGAACTTGGTGGTAAAAAAGGGATCGAAGATTTTAGCCTTGGTCTCCTCGTCCATCCCTGAGCCGCTATCGCGCACTTCCAGAAAGACATAGTGACCAGGCTTCATTTCGTCGATTGTCATCAGCTGTCTTGCCTCCCGACCGCTGACTGAAATCGCTCCCGTGCGGACGACCACGAGACCTGGATCATCCCCACAAGACTCTGCTCCATTGAGGATCAAGTTCATCAAGACCTGTTGGATCTGAGCAGGATCGGCCTCGATCAAAGGAAGGTCATCGCAAAGCTCCAACTGAACCGTCACCTTCTTCGATATGGTAGCGGTTAACAGACGTTCCAACTCCCGGACATGTTCGGATAAGTTGACGTCTCGAGATTCGAAACTGGCTCTTCCTGAGAAGGCCAGAATCTCTCCGGTCAGGCCAGCCGCACGATCGGAGGCAAGAATGATTTGCTCAAGGGAGTCTCTAGCTTGACTGTCCTCGCCGACCTGCTCTGTAGCGACCCTTGCATAGCCGGCTATAGCAGTCAGCAAGTTGTTGAAATCATGGGCTATACCCCCTGCCAGGACACCAAGACTCTCCAGCTTTTGAGTCTGAAGAAGATCTCTCTGCATCCGTTCATGCTCAACTTCTGCCGCCTTCCTCTCAGTGACATCCTCGAGCATAGCGATAGAGCGCAGGTAGCTGCCCTGGCTGTCGCGTATGGATGAAACCGAAAGTCGACCCCAGACAGGACTTCCATCCTTCCGGAGGTAGCGCTTCTCCAGCTTGAAGGAATCCCGCTTCTTCGTTTTCAACTGTTTCATTTGCTCCAGGCTCACCTCTACATCGTCCGGATGAGTGATATCTAGAAAGGTCATTTTTTCCAGCTCGCCCGCGGAATATCCGAACATCTGTTGGAAAGCGGCGTTGAACTTCGTCAGGTTATCCTTGTCATCCACCTCAACAATGCCGATCGCGGACAGGTCATAAATAAGGCGCAGTCGCTCCTCTCTCTCGCGGAGTGAGGACTCCGCGAGCTGTCGCTCTGAATTCTCTGCACGGAGATCCCGGTTGGCATCCCGTAGTTGCTGGGTGCGCTGCTGCACTCGTTGTTCCAGTTGTTCATGGACCTCGGTCAGACCTTTCTCGGCTCGCTTCCGATCCGATATGTCCCTTACGATCACCATCACCTTGTCACGCTCGTAGGCCAACGCTCGCGCTTCGAAGTAGCGGTCTTCTCCGTTGATCTCGAGCGGATATTCCATTAGCTGAGGATGGCCCGTACGCGCGGTCAGCTCAAACGCGACCGAAAATCTTTCGCACAGCTCCGGTGGTAGCACCTCTTGCATCCTTCTACCCAGAAAATACTCCGGTTCCTGCAGCAGAGCACTTCCATCAGCGGCGTGGTAATCCAGGAACACCCCTTCCTGGTTCAGCATGAACATAAGGTCCGGGATCGTTTCGAGAATTGCGCGGTTCCTGGCATCGGTCTCTCTCAGTCGGTCCTCAGCCTGCCTCCGATCCGTGATATCAGTGTCCACCCCTGCCCAATTGACTATTCTTCCCGATTGCCCCCGGACCGGAGTGCCGACGAATGAAAATAGTCGATAAGATCCATCACGCGCTCGAAAACGGCACTCACCGCTGTAGGATTCTCCGTACTTGTAGGCCCGCTCCCATTTGGCCAGCAGTGACGGCGCATCCTCCGGATGGAGGGCTTCCGCCCAACGGTCGCCGAGGGACTCTTCCGGACCTCTCCCCGTCAACTCATACCAGGCCTTGCTTTGAAAAGTGACCTGGCCGTCTGGCCCTGCGAACCAGAACACATCCGGAATGGTCTCGACTAGGTTTTGATAGAGCAACTCCCGCGACACAGCCCCTTCCATCTGTTTCGATTCCACAAAATGCCCAACCCTGCTACCAATCTCCAGCAACAAGTGGTCAAGTTGGTCCTGGTGCTCGGGCGATTCTCGGAGGTAGAACACCATGACTCCATGAACGCTCTTCCCATTCCTGATTGGAAACGCAAGGGCGCTCTCCAGACCGAGTTCATTCACTATTTTTGCCCGGGACGAGTTCGCGGCTCCAAGATCCGAGAACACCATTAGCTCGCCCTTTTCCCAGACCCTTCCCGATATCCCAGCTCCCAATTGGTGGCTCAATCCGCGGCTGGCTGAAACGAAGCGTCCAGCGTCCAGTGTAGGGTCGTGCCAGGCCGACAGC
The DNA here is from genome assembly GCA_047514575.1 of Acidobacteriota bacterium. Lineage (GTDB taxonomy): Bacteria > Acidobacteriota > UBA6911 > RPQK01 > JAJDTT01 > CAUZIZ01. The sequence continues at coordinate 2,897 of JAKZYH010000150.1, forward strand.
CAACGCAGCTGATTCTCTGCAACGTCGACCTGCCAGACCTCGCCCAACGACCAATCCAGATGGGTACAGACCAAGGAAAGCAGTCTGGGAGCAGCGTCATTCAGGCTACTAGCTTGCTGCAGGACGAAGGTCAAATTGTACAGGGTGTTCAGGTATCGATCGACCCGAGTGTCACAGACCATAAGCAGATTATTCAACAAAATGGGGACTACCGCCAATACAGAGCAAGTCGTCGACTGTAGTGATTGAACCGGTAGTGGATGAGCGAGCCATTCGGGCCCGGGGCCAAGTTGCGCTGACGGAGGATTAGCTTGGACTATGGCAAGAAGGCGTAACGTAGAGATCGGGCTCGAGGGAAGCTCGGGCACTAGCGATTCAGGGGTTGCAGTCCACCAGATCCACCGGCACGGATTGCCCTGCCGACCGATTCGATTAGAATAGAACCCAATGAAGGGCCGAGCTCCGCTTATCCTGGGCTGTTTTTCGGTTTGGCTGTTTTCCCACCTTCTAGCGGCCGAATCCGACCTCAGGCGCAGTGTGAGATCGGCCACTGAAAGGCTTCGCAAACAGGCAGGCGTTACTACAACAAGTCAGGATGGCGTCAACTCCGGGCAAAATCCTGAGAAGATGATTCCTGTGTATGTTGTCTTACGTGGCGATCCCGCTGTTCGAACAGTTCTCAGGGCCCGTACCTCATCGCTGCAGCGGTCGACCACGAGTGTGAAACGGAGAATCTCGCAGATGCGGGCACAACAGGAGTCGGTCCTGACGCGGCTTCGCTTCCTGGGCGCTCGACACAGTTTCAGCTACCAGCGGCTGGCCAATGCCATTCAAGTAAGACTGCCGATTTCCCGTCTTCCAGAGCTCCGTGCAATGCCGGAGGTCCTACGGATTGATCCCGTGACGCTGCACGAGATAGCTCTTGATTCCAGCGTTCCCTCCACCGGAGCTCCCATCGTTTGGGGCAGCGGCGGTTTCTCTCGGGATGGCAGCGGCATCACGATCGGCGTAATCGACACCGGCATTGACTACACACACGCTAACCTGGGGGGCTCTGGCTTGGCTTCAGACTTTGAGGGAAACGACCCCGATGTCATCGAGCTGGGAACGTTTCCAAACACCAAAGTCGTTGGCGGACACGATTTCGTCGGCAATTCCTATGACGCGTCTTCCAATGATCCGGGAATCAACACGCCGATTCCTGATTCCGACCCTTTGGATTGCAACGGACATGGGACTCACGTCTCGGGGTCGGCTGCCGGTCGGGGTGTCCTCGCAGGAGCGGGCTTTGGGGGTCCCTACACAGAGGTCCTGGACTTGGCTCAGTTCGAAATTGCACCGGGCGTGGCCCCGGGAGCAGAACTTCATGCCTTGAAGATCTTCGGCTGTCGGGGGGCAAGCCTGTTGGTCATGGCGGCTTTGGAGTATGCCGCCGACCCGAACGACGATGGAGACTTCAGCGATCGTCTGGATGTCGTTAATTTGTCAGTAGGCGTCCCCTTTGCGAACGGCATCGATTCCTCGGAGACCGAGGTGGAGATCATCAAGAACTTGACCGAGCTGGGAACGTCCGTAGTAGCGGCCGCTGGTAACAACGGAAATACTTTCTATGCCGTCGCCGCACCCGGTATGGCTCCGAGTGCCATCTCCGTTGCCGCTTTGGATGATGCAGGCGTCGTCATTGAAGGCAGCGGGTCCTCCCAGGCCGATCTGGCTGACCTGATCCGCGACTTCAGCTCGAGAGGTCCCAGCGCCAGGGGCAATGTCTTGAAACCGGAGCTTTCCGCCCCGGGCTTCGATGTCCTATCTTCCCTTGCCGGCACAGGGACAGGTGGTAAAGCCCGAAAAGGCACCTCCTTCTCTAGTCCCCACGTCGCTGGAATGGCCGCTCTCTTAAGGCAGCGCCACCCGAACTGGACAGCCGAGCAGATCAAGGCAGCGCTCATGAATACGGCTGGCGTCATGTTCGATGCTGCAGGGAACGGCTACCCAGAGTCGCTTGCTGGCGCCGGTCGAGCTCGGGTCGATCGTGCGACCCAAACCAGCGTTACCATTGCCTCTAAGGATAGCCAAGGGGCAGTCTCGTTGTCGCTTGGCAGTCTCAGGCTGAGCCAGTTCTACTCGAAAGACCACACCCTCGTTCTGACGAATCATGGTTCCCAAGCAAAGACCTTCAGCATCGAGGTTGAAGAGACGGTGGGTGAAACGGGCGCCTCTCTGACGCCCCTTCAAGATACGATCATCGTTCCCGCCAACGCTACTGCTACGACTGTCTTGCGCTTCCAGGCAGACCCACTCCAGTTTGATCGAACTACCGACCCTACCACGCCGTTGACGCAGCGAAGTGAAGCTCGTCACACCCTGTTCGAAGTGAGCGGCAAGATCCGCTTCGACGATGGCGTGATGCCTTTGCGTCTTCCCTACTATGGGATCGTAGAAGCCGCCTCCGCGATGCACGCGGATGTCGTCCATCTAGCCCTTCCACGAAGCCCCTTGGATGGCAGTTCACGCCTTGGCCAGAACGATCGAATCTCCGCCTTCCTCGCGATCAGCGGTGAATCTGCCCATCCCCAACCCCTGGTTAGCGTCTTCGAGGTCGGGCTCGAAAGCCCCGCCAATGATTCGAGCGATTTCCTGGAAGCCGCTGCTGATATTTTGTGGGTGGGTATCACCACCGACCTGCCTTCCGTTCAGTCTCTCTCTGAGGCCCATCTCTACTTCGGGCTGGCTACCCGGGAAGAGTGGACGACTCCCAATAGCCTGGATGTCGAGATCCTGATCGATATCGATCAGGATGGTACCGATGACTATCGACTCTCCGCCTCGAATTCAGGAACGGCCGGAGGGGCCATCAACACAGACACGTTCATTACCACCGTGACCGACCTGGTGACTAAGACACGTACGGTTGATTCCCTGATCAACGTCCTTCCTCCAGATGTGGCTGATACCGCAATTTTCAATAGCAACGTCATGATCCTTCCCGTCTCCTACAGCAGTCTTGGCCTGACCATCGAGTCCCGGAGCTTCGAATACAAGGCGCGGACGATTGTCAGGGACAGCCTCAGCGACGAGATCGCCGGGGGCAGCTTCGACGCGGCCAATCCCCTCATTGACGTGACCTCCACCGGCCTTTCAGGCTTCCCTCTGCATTCCGATGGAACCCCGATTCCTCTAAGCGTGGATCTGGTCTCCGCCGTGGCAGCGTCTGCTTCTACCTCCCCTCTCCGACTTCTACTGCTTCATCATCACAACACGGATTCTGAGAGAGCTGAAGTCGTGTCCCTTCACCTTCCGGCCGATCTTGAGATTTCCAGGCACAGAGGGAACCTTCAGCTGGTCGAAATCGGCAGTGATTTTTCAAGTCCGCTGCAAGTCGAACTCACTGAACGGAACGGTCAGGGCGTTGGCGTCGTCGAGGTCACTTTCTCCGCACCCCTCTCGGGTGCCAGCGGAACCTTCGCGGATGGATCCGTCTTTTCCAGCACCGTTACCTCGGGAGATGGCTTGGCAACCTCTTCCCGCTTCACCGCCAACCTGCTTCCGGGAAGTTTCGAGGTCATAGCGGCCGGTGCAGGGGTCCCGGGCCAGACAGAGTTCGAGCTCACGAATGATCCAGCGCCTCTAGCGGTCTGCCCAGGAGATATCAATGGCGATCGAGCCAGGGACATTCTCGATCTAATCCTTCTCCTACGGGACATCTCAGGGAAGGCCTCCCTGACAGGACAATCTCTGTTTGCAGCCAACCTGGACGACGACGGCAAGATCGATGTTCTGGATGCAGTTCTCCTGCTACAGCACATATTCGGCGATGAACCCCTGGCGAAGTGTCCGGCGGGATCCTAGGAGTCTGCGCGGTAGAAACTGAGCTACTGCGAAAACGGTAAAATCGGGCCATATTTCTCGATGTATGTTTTTTACTCCCTTGCCTTTGCCCGTGTCCTTGCCCGGGGTTCAAGGGCCTGGATACGAGCAAAAGATGAAGTCGGCCACGGGCAAAGGCAAAGGCAAGGGAAGATCCTAAATACGTAAGACCTGATCGCTATAGTGAGAAAGGAAGACATGTCGAAAAATCGAATGATCCCCCTGAGCCCTAGACTACTTCAATCCATCCTGATCGCCGGCACTGTCGGCGTCATCGCCCTGGCGTTCGCTTTGACTTCATCCGACCAAGCGGAGGCGATAGAGATCGGAAAACACAACACCCACCTGCTGCCCAAAGGCAAGGAAGCGGACGGGATTGTCGGAGACTTTGTACTTCGCAACCAGAAGGTCCATGCCGTGATCAGTGGCAGCCTTCCCAACCGGCGCGCCAACATGATGCACGATCGGAGTGTTCCGATCCCCGGTACCGTTTTCGATCTCGATCTCGTGGGTGCCGAGAATGACCAAATCACTTCCTTCCGTCCCGCGCACCAGAGCGGCGAGATCAGCTACGTCAAGATCCTCTCCGCTAGCGGGAACACCGCTTCGATCGAAGCAGTGACTACAGCAGCCAAGGGTGACGGGCTCTACGCTCGACATGTCTACTCCCTGAGCGCAGGGTGGCAGCACATCGAGATCCTTTCCACCTTTCGTAATGAGTCGAATGAAGCAAGAGAGATTCAGCCACTGCCGGTATGGAAATCGCCAGCAGGCTACGAGAAACTGAACCAGTTTTCGGAAGTTTGGAAAGCAGGCGAGATCCGGGTTGGAGACAGCATAGACCCCTTCGATAAGCGCTCCTATGCCTGGGCACCTCTTTCCCGGGAAGGTGTCTCACCGCTAGAAGACAAGGTCCGGCTGCAGCCCGGCCAAGAGACGAGCTACGCCCTTGCCCTGGCCGTAGCTGACTCTCCCCTCGAGGCCTTCGGCCTTGCCTCCAGTCTCCTTGGACCCAGCGGTCGGGTCAAGGGTAGTGTGGTGGACAGCACTGGAAGACCTGCCCTTCACGCTTCCCTCCTGATTTCTGTCAACGGTATCCAACTTCCCGCCTATCCCGATGCTGCGGGAGACGTGAACTTCTCTCTTCCCCCTGGAACATACGAGGGGATCCTAGACGACTTGGGAAGACCGCAGCAGCAACTCTTGTTGGTCGTATCCCAGGACGAGACTGCGATGCTCGAACTCTCCCCGCCTCCCGCTTCTGCGGTGTCTTTCCGGATTCGGGACAGCGTCGGTCGACCATCACCTGCCAAGGTCCAGTTTCTGGGTATCAAGGGTACCGATACACCGGACTTCGGAACAAACTATCGGGCCCACGGTTGCGATCACCAATACCAGACCCACGACGGCTCCTTCACCCAACAAGTCCCCACGGGAGACTACCTGGTGAGAATCACGAGAGGTCCCGAATACGATCTCTTCGAAAGGGAAATCCGGGTAAAGCCACAGGAAGAGCTTCACATCGACGCTACTTTGTCACGCACGGTGGATACCAGCGGCTGGATTAGTACCGATTATCATTCGCACTCCACCCCCAGCGGTGACAACCATTGCAATACTCATGATCGCCTTATTAATTTCGCGGCCGAACATCTAGAGTTCATTCCCACCACCGAGCACAACCGTGTCTATGATTGGACCCCATATATCAAGCGACTGGGCCTGTCTCGCATGATGTCCACAACGGTTGGTCTCGAGCTTACGGGAAGGGGGCAACATTTCAATTCTTTCCCTCTCGAGTACACCCCTTTTGTCCAGGACGGCGGCGCTCCGGAATGGCAGTTTGATCCCCGCCTGAATGCCATCGTCCTGAGGGATCTCTTCGACGCCGGACCGGATCGATGGGTTCAAGCCAACCATCCTCGCGTTGGTGAAGTCTTCAACGACAGGGACGCCGACGGCGTCGGCGACGGAGGTTTTATCGGCTTGGAGTCACTGATCGACGCTGCAGAAGTGTGGAGTACGGAAATCTTAAATACCGATCCGACTAACTTTCGGATGCGAGACGGAGAGAGGATTGAGATAGAAAACCGCACTTTCGGTTGGCTGCAGTTGCTTAACCAGGGAAGACATGTCTGGTGCGTCGCCGTCAGTGATGCGCACCGGGTCTTCGGTGGTAGCGGCGTGGGGGGATGGCGCACCTATGTCCCCAGCTCCACGGATGAGCCGGGGGACATCGATCCGAGAGAGGTGATCCGCAACTCCAAGGCCGGGCAAATGATGATCACGAACGGGCCCTTTCTCCAAGTAGAAACGAATCAGGGACTGCCGATTGGCTCCAGGCTAACCTCTGCCGGCGGCGTCACACTTCGTGTTCGGGTTCAAACTCCCAATTGGATTGACGTTGACCGGGTTCAGGTTCTTGTCAACAGCCGTCCGCTCCCTGAGTACAACTACACGCGTTCCTCGCACCAGGAGTACTTTCACAGCGGGGGCGTCAAGTTTGAGCGCCAGGTCCGCATCGACTTACCCCGGGACGCCCATCTGATTGTGGTCGCCACCAGTGAATCGAGCACTTTGGAAAAAGGATGGGGCCGCAGCCCAGAAGCACTCATGCACCCGGTTGCGTTTACCAATCCGATCTATGTGGATGTAGACGGGAATGGCTTCCAGGCCAACGGCGACAGCTTGGGCCATCCCTTGCTCGTAGCCATGAAATCTGACTGAGGACGACCCTCGGCTGCAAGCTGAGGAGCTCATTGTGACGGTGGTCTCAAAGCCACCGGCGATCGAGCCAGGGCTCGACCGAATTACTTCGGCCGAGAAGCCAAAGCTATGTCGTAGCCTGACCCTACCAGCTTGCGACTTGACGACGCCATACGGTAACCTCAACGGGCATGTTCGCGGGAGCTGTGTCTGGAAAAACGACAATGGCGCATCCGCTTTGGCCTTATCGGCTACTCAATTCCCTTCTCCTGCTGATGTCGGTTGGCGTCCTGCTCGAGAAGGTAAACGGGGCGACGGAGAAATACTTCCCACAGGCGATCCGTGGAGATGCCCTCAATACGACCCGCATCCTGGTCTGGAACCTCGGCAGCTCAGCTGCCGAGGTTACCCTCCAGTTTTTCAATCAGACAGGAGAGCAACTGGAGTCCCGGGTCATCGTGCTGGAGGGGAACGGAAGCCAAGAAGTCACTCTCGGTGGACCCACTGTAGAGCAGATCATCGACAACACCCTGTTGACGGTGGGCTGGGTCAAAGTGGCGTCCGATCAGGATGTTCTGACCACGGCATTCTATAGCCTCCAGATCGGAGAGGTTTCGGTGCCCCCAGTGGGAGTGCTGCCCGTTTCCTTGAGTGACTGGTGGAGTGGAGTCGGTGAAAAATCCAGCACCACTGACACGGCGATCGCTTTAGCCAATCCCGGCGTTGGTCAGGCAAACTGTGAGCTGACTGCTCATGGGACGGAAGGCGAAACAGTTGGATCATCGATCATCCAGCTAGGCCCGAGCGAGCAGACAGCAGAGTTTCTTGGACAGCTGATGCCGGATCTGCCCCTTCCCTTTCAGGGCTGCCTGAACCTGCACTGCGACCAGGGCAATGTCGCCCCCGTCGTGTTGACTCAGCGCGACAGCGACGGATCAGTCGCCGCGGTCGCAATGGATAGCTCCTTGGGATTCAGAGAATTCTACTTCCCCCAAGCCCTCCGGGGTGACGAGCGGAACACGACACGGATCCTGATCTGGAATCCTGGAGCTGGGTCGGTCGATGCCTCCGTACGATTCTTCACTCAGTTGGGCGAGCAAGAGGAGATTCGAACCGTCACGCTGACGGCTAAGGCAACTGCGGAGATCATTCTGGGCGGCCCGGATGCAGCTCTGGCAGTGGGCTGGGTGGGAGTCATCGCCGATGGGCCGGTCCTGAGCACTGCCTTCTACTCGGTTGAGATCGAGGGGGTGACGCTTCCCCCAGTCGCTGTACTTCCCGTCAGAGCTTCCCAAGGGTGGAGCGGAGCGGGTGAGGTAACCAGCCTTGTGAACACTGGATTAGCGCTGGCCAATATCGGACTCGATACGGCAGACTGCCTGTTGCAGGCCTACACAGGAACCGACGGAAGGGTCGTTGGATCGACGGCGATCCAGCTGCCCCCTCGAATCCAAACTGCCCGCTTCTTATCCCAGCTGATGCCCAGTCTGCCGATCCCCTACCAGGGAAGCTTCGGCCTCAGCTGTCAGGGAGGTAGCGTGGTGCCCGTCACCCTCACTCAGCGAACCGCCGACAACGCCATCGTGACCGTTGCCATGTCGCCTATCTCCCACAACGGCAATGGAGACTGAGCTGAAACTTCAAGGATTCGTCGCACGTCGGAACGTCCGAGGGTCGCACGTCGGTAGGATGGGCACTCTTGCCCGTCGGTATCCTCGACAGGCAGGAGCGCCCATCCTACAATCGACTTTCTGCTATTGATATTCGCGTCTTCGGACGCACCCCAACCTGGTCGTCCAACGGACGAGACAAATTGCACCGTCCGACCGGAACGCGCTGTAGGCTATCTCCTGATCAAACCTACTATGAACAGCAGCACGACAGCTCCGATGACCGCCGTCAACAGCGTGCCTATCAGCCCGCCACCAAGGGAGACACCCAGCATACCAAGCAGGTAACCACCAAGAACGGCTCCGATCACTCCAACAATAATGTTGATGATGAGACCAGACCCACTGCCCATGATCATTCCAGCGATCCACCCTGCTACCGCACCGATCAACAGAAACCAAAGAATCTCCATTTTCCTCTCCCTCCTTACTCAGCCTTCATAGGTTGGCTCCCAGTCTGCGCACTGGCTTACAGGTGAGAACAGCTTCAGCTGGGAACGGTAGTCAAGATTTAGTCCATCAAAGGGTGGGAGTCAAGGCCGCCTGTTTCGCCTGTTTGGATATCTCGATCTGAGTCTACGTGCCGGAGGCTCTCAAACCGAGGCAACTCAGGAGCAAGGCTGAATCGAATCGGACGACAGTAGTCGATTCCGCTGTAGACCCTCCCTTCAGTAGCGTAGGTCTCTTGTTAGGATAACTATTCGGTGGGCCGGTGAATCTGGTTCATCAGAGCGTCGATCTGGGGCGGCGGAGGTGCCGTGCAGAGAGACACTACGACAATGGTCAGCAGTGTTACTGGTGCACCAATCAGAGCCGACGAGGTGGCCGGAATCCACGCTCCCAGAAATGTCTCGCCCCAGAAGAGGGCTCCTATCGAGATAAAAGCTCCCACCAACATTCCGGCGATGCCTCCTTCTCGCGTCGCACGACTCCACCAGATACCCAGGACGAAAACCGGAAAGATGGTGCAACCGGCGATGGCGAAAGCCATCGCCACAATCTGACCAATCAAGGCCGGCGGATTCAACGCAACTACCATGATTGCTAAACCCAGAACGACAGTGCCAATCCTCGCCACCAGCACTCGTTCTCGGGCAGAGGCCTCAGGCTTGAAAAGCCCGAAGTACAGGTCATGTGCGAACGCTGCCGAGCCTGCCATGAGTAGGCCACCCACCGTACTGAACGCTGCCGAAATGGCACCCGCCGCAAGCAGGCCTGCGAACCATTCAGGCAGGCCCGCATTCTCAGCTGCGTTGATGATGATTACGTCAGCCACTTCTTTGCCTCCGTCCGGGTTGAGAATTTTTCCGAAGGCGGCGAAGGCAGGGGAACTCCAGTAGAGAATGCCAATAAAGAAAAGACCCCACACCACTGAGGTACGCGCATCTCGGGCGTTGGGGACCAGATAGAAGCGTTGGATCACGTGGGGCAGGCCGGCAGTTCCTACCATCAAGGTAAAGCAAAGAGCAACCCAACTGTAGAGTCCCTCGTCTCCCCAGGGGAGCACGAATTCGGGGTGGGTGCTCTGGAGCTGACTTACCGCTTCTCCGTATCCAATCTGCGGAATCAGATAGAAGAAGCCCATCTGCTTGGCGATGAAAAATAGCGGAAGCAGAAAGGCTGTGATGAGGACGACGTACTGGACCTGTTGGTTCCGTACCACCCCCAGCATCCCGGACAACAGTACATAGGAGAGAACAACAATGGTCCCCGTGATAATCGCTAGCCGATAGTCCATCCCGAAGATCCACTTGAACATCTCGCCGATTCCCTTGTACTGACCCACAGCGTAGACAAAGGAAATTGCCAGCGTGATCAAAGCTGCCAGAAACCGTGCGATCTTGGAGTAGTAGCGATCGCCGATAAAATCGGGAGCTGTGAACTTGCCGTAGTTTCGGATCTGGGAGGCCATCAAGACCAGCAGAAGAACATAACCACCGGTCCAGCCCAGGACATAGGCCAAGCCGAAGTAGCCCTGCAGGTACAGCAGTCCCGCCATACCCAGAAAACTGGCGGCACTCATCCAGTTGCTGGCAATCGCCATCCCTGATCCCAGGGGTCCGATCTTCCTACCCGCGACCCAATATTCATCCAGGTTTCGGACGCGGCTGAGGACTCCTACCAGCACGAATAAAACCAGGGTGGCAGTCAGAATCAGAGCAGGAACCGTCTTTACCTCAAAGGCTTCCATGGTCATTCCCTTCTGCCTCAGAGGCGGCTCCCCTCTGCTCTGAAATGATCTGGTCGTAGCGTCGGTTGAACAGCAAGCAGAGGAGGAGAAAAGCTAGGATGGCAAACTGCCCCGTGAACCAGTAGTGGAAGGGAAAGCCTAGAAAACGGGCATCCGTCAGCCAACTCGAACCAAGCGGGTCACGCTGGATCAGTACCAGGAGGAACTGAAAGCCATAGACCACTAGAAACCAGAGGACCAACACCACAAAAATGAGGCGGGCCACTCCTTTGAAGTACCGACCTCTGGGACGCAACAAGTTGACGGATTCCATGCTTTCCTTCACCTCCCAGCGACAGGGACGGGGACAAGGCCGGGACATACTACCACACCCCTGGCGATTCCCTACCTGAATCCAGAGGTCGATGTATGGGGCTTCTGGAGAAACCAATCTTCGGGAGAGGCGGGGTGACTCTCACGGGAAATCGTTCCAGTGGCGGCAGGCTAGAACGAATCCAGCCGGGGATGGGAGACAAGAATCTCCGCCTCAGGCAGACCCAACTCTCTCCGGACCAGGTTGGTACCTTCCACCAGCGCAACGCACTTGTAAAAAGCGATCCGGCGAGAGATTCCCTCTCGTCCGAAGCCACAATCCGATGTCACGATCAAGCGCTCGACTGGAATATGTCGCAAGGCTTTGCGGATCAAGTCCGCGACCACTTCGCGCGGTTCAACCACAGTGTTGGTATGACTGACCACTCCAATAGCGATCTTCTTGTCGCTTGGATACTTTTCGAAGAGGTGCAGATCACGTCCCTCGGTGCTGGCACACTCGAAGGTGATCACGTCAGCATCGAGTGCGAGCAAGTGTGGCAAAGCCGCCTCGTAACTTGGACGCTCCCAGAAGAGGCTCTGCTGATTGGGGTTACCCCAACAGGTATGGACCCAGATTTCGGCATCTATTCCCTCGACCTCCCGATTGAAGGCCTCGGTAAAGAAGTCCAGGTCGGCGGGCGTCGTCTTCGGATTCAAGGCACGGAAATGGTGTTGAGGCTCCTCTACCTGAATCAGGC
>JAKZYH010000151.1:0-6442 GCA_047514575.1 Acidobacteriota bacterium
ATGACTGCTCGGAGTTTCCCACAGTTCCCAAAGCCTCTGCTGCTACTGATATATATCTTTTAGGAGAATTCCAGAGCAAAAACAGACCGGACCTGAATCGCAAGCGAACCACCCACCTCCCCATTTACCGGATGACCCACACAAGAGTCTGCCGGTCGAGGCTGATCTGACCCACATCGCTGAAGGCCAGGACAGATGGAGGCCGGTCCAACTTGCAGGCGAAGTGCACTACCAGGCCCCCGTTGGGCCTGACCTCATAGATCAGCTCGCATTCGAGCTGGCGAGGGAACTGGGGTTCGGGTCGAGGACCTTCTGGGTCGTCAGGGTCTGGTAGGTCTCCTGTGAGCGGCATATTCCCGGGCCCTTCCGGATCCTTTGGGCCCAGGAAGCCCTCAGGATTCGGGGAGACTCGCATTGAGGAGGCTCGGAGACTCGCAGTTCCCGTCCCGTCTCCATGGAATCGAAGGGTGCCGTGAAGGGTACCCGTTTCGGTGACGAAGCGACCGATAGGCTGCAGAGTTTTGGGATCGAAGGTGGGAGGACCGCCGGGATCCATGAAGGGAGCCGCCCTGCAAGACTGAAAGGTGGTGGACCCGAATCGACCGGCAACCAGGCGGTCGGGGTTTGAGCCGGCGTTCAACAATTCTTGCCTGCCAGCAAAGAGGAGAAGCAGAGCACAACCAGCCAAGAGGAAACGCGAAGCCTGAATGCGTTGGCGTCCCGCAACAGCGTTGCCTATGTCACGACGATCAAACAGGGCACGCTGGTGACGTCTGGAGACAACTAAACCCGGATCGTCTCGGTCCCGACTCCTGTTCTTCATGATCCTCCTCGCTTGTTCTGAGCATCTGTCTTCATACGGTTTTTAGCGAGTGCCCTTTCTACCACAACCAGGCAGATGGCTCCAGCAGCGAGTTCCTACCACAACTTCGGTGAAGACCGCAAAACTTCATGGATCACGGCTACACGCGCGGCTGCTCAATATCCAGCCGCCCTCACAATCCAAGAATGTCTGCGGTATCACGGTGGATAACCTGTTGGATCTGCTCTTCGTCCAGTCGCGGAAGCGCGGTACCTTCGAGCATCTTGTTGAGACCGAAGAGACCCTCAATCGAGGCCTCGATATTGGTGAAGGGATAGTCGGTACCGAAGAGCAGCTTGTTCCAGACTCCGTATTCCTGAACCAGCATCAGGCTGTGGTACAGCTGGAAAGGACGGTAGTGAATGGCGCTGATATCGGCGTAGACGTTGGGATGCTTTCTTATCACGACCACGCATTCGTTCTCGTAGGGGTGCGAGAGATGCGCCAGGATGATCTTTACTTCCGGAAAGCGAGTGGCGACCGGGTCGAGATGTCGAGGCAGCGTGCACTCCAAAGGGGCCTGGGCTACGAATGTCGTTCCGGTATGAAGTAGCACCGGAAGGTCGTGGTCCTGAGCGTACTGCCACATGGGATCTAGCTCCTGCCCGTCAGGCCTGAAGCCGGCATACATGGGCATCAGCTTGATGCCCTTCAGACCCATCTCCTGGTGTCCCTGGTGTAGTTCCTCCTCCCAGCCCGGTTGGGTGGGATCCAGTGAGAGGAATCCGACCAGCGTGTCGGGGTGCTGCTGGACGTAGTCCGCCACGAATTGGTCGTCCACCCAGAGGCCGCTCAGCCTTGCCTTGCCGCCAAAGACGACGGTGCGTGTGTCCGCCGGAGCCGTGCTCCGGTATTCTTCGTAGTGCACAGTCAAGTCCACTTCGGTGCCACCGCGGGCGTGACGGGCCTGTTCCTGGAACTGTTCGGTGAAATGATCGGGGTATTGCCAGGTGTGTGAGTGCACGTCAAAGATCATGGTGATTTTCCAGTCTGTCCTGCCTCAAGCCCTGCTGGATCATTTACGGGGAGACTTCATCGCCTACTTCGGCGTATAAACTGTCGAAACAAACTCCCAGTCCCATCCCAAGCTTGTTGAATTTTCGGTCAATTTCCCTTTCTGATTCAAGGTCACGAGTTGAAGTTTTCCCGGTCTGTCCAGGCGGCACAATCTCGCAGCGGCTCCGATCCCATCACCCTAGACGCCCATCTCTGAGGTGTCAATACGGCCCCCTATTCTCTGCAAGACGGCGCTTGATCTCCCGATCTCGTGCGAATATGATTCCCCTCTTGGGCACCCACTAAGATTCGATTGAGTCCTTTCCCCTATGCCGCGACAAAGCGTTGTCGATCTGCCTCCTTCCAGCATCCGGATGATGTTCAACGAGGCTGCCGGAATGGAGGATGTGCTGCACCTGTCTATAGGGCAGCCTGATTTCTCCACTCCTGAACCCGTGATCGAGGCCATGGTGGAAGCTCTGAGACAGGGCAAGACCAAGTATGCTTTGGACGCGGGTGTCCTGGAATTTCGTGAGCAGATCTGCGCCTACTACTCCAGAGAGCAGGGAGTGGAGCTGACGCCGGAGGAGGTGCTGGTCACAGATGGTGCTGTCGAGGCCATCACTCTGGTCTTACAAGCCTTCATCAGTCCAGGGGATGAGGTCATCCTTTTGGAGCCTGCCTTCGTCGTCTATGCGCCGTTCATCCGAATGATCGGAGGCGTGCCGATTCCTGTCGTGACCCGAGTCGAGGACGGGTATGTGCCCGATCCCCAGGAAGTCGAAAACGCGATTACACCGAGAACTCGGATGCTTCTGGTCAATTCTCCCTGCAATCCGACGGGTGCAACTTTTCCGGTCGAGGTCCTGAAGCAATTGGCTGACGTGGCCCGTAGGCACAAACTGTTGCTCGGCTCCGACGAGGTCTACGAGCAGCTCGTATACGACCACCCCGGACGCTACCCCTCGATGCTGACTCTGGAGCCTGATCGCGATCGTCTCTTCGTTTTTCACAGTCTCTCCAAGACTTATGCCATGACCGGTATCCGAGTGGGTTGGGTAGTGACGGGATCCACTAACTGGAAGGTTCTTCAGAAGCTTCACACCTTCACCACCACGGTTGCGAACACGCCTGGACAGTGGGCCGGCATTGAGGCTCTTGGCGGCGATCAGAGCTTCATCCCCTCGATGGTATCCGAGTACAAGGAGCGAAGAAATCTACTCGGTTCACTGCTGGAGGGCATGCCCCATCTTTCCAGCTATACTCCGGGAGGGGCGTTCTACCTCTTTCCCCGTTTCGATCTGCCCATGGATGCAGACACTTTTTGTCTGCGCCTCCTGAAGGAGGCAAGGGTTTGTTGTATCCCCGGCACCGGTTTCGGCGATTCCTGTCGTCAGGCTTTCAGGATCTCCTACGCCGTTGGACCGGACGCCATCCGCGAGGGCATCAGGAGAATTCGACAATGGCTTACCCAATTCTAGTCATCAGCAGGAACGAAATCGTCTCCCGGTTCAAGATCCAGGAGGCCATTGACGTGGTGGAGCAGGCACTCGCCAACCACGAGAAGGGCACTGATATCCTACCCGACAAGCTGATTTTTCAGGTCCCTGGGGGGATCAGCGCCTGTATGGCGAGCATGCTTCCCGATCTGGACGTCCTGGCGATGAAGCTGGGTCAAGGCAGGGAAGAGAATCCCAAGCGTGACCTGCCCAACATCATCTCCCAGATCTCACTCTTCGACCCGGACACTGGCAAACCCCTGGCTCTTATGGACGGCTCCTGGGTAACCGGGCTCAGGACTGGCGCCTCGGCAGCGATCGCCGTGAAGCATCTTGCCAGATCCGACGCCAAAACCCTGGGTATTCTAGGGGCCGGATTTCAGGGCCGCCACGCCTTGAAGGCGGCTACCCGGGTCCGTGCTTTCGAAGAGATTCGGGTCTATGACTCCTTTCCCAAGACTCTCGATAGCGTCGTCGCAGAACTGTCTCAGGAGTTGGAACGGACGATCGAACCCGCTTCAGGTCCCGAGGATCTGGTGACCCACAGCGACGTGATCATCAGTTGTTCCAACACCACCGTGCCCATCGTCCAGGGCGAGTGGATCCGTCCCGGCACCCACTTCTCCTGCATGGGGGCAGACCAGGCCTGGAAGCAGGAGCTGGCGGAAGGGGTGCATGCCCGGTGCACTATCTTCGGAGATCACATCGACCAGATTTGTCATCTCGGAGAGGTGTCACAGTCCATAGAAAAGGGTCTGTTGTCACGCTCGCAGATCAAGGGAACGCTGGGTCAAGTCCTGACCGGTGCGATCGAAGGAAGAACTTCAGCGGAGGAGATAACCCTTTTTGATGGTACCGGAATGGCAATCCAGGACGCCGCCGTGGCTCGACGCGTCTACGATCTGGCCGCGCTAGAGGGTTTCGGGGTATGGGCCGAGCTCTAGGAGTCTGCTCGGTGGAAATGATCGTAGCCGCAGGCTCCTAGGACTCAGAGGCAGCGCATGCCAAACCGGCTAGAGGAGAAGGTCGCAATCGTCTCCGGGGCAGGCTCAGTAGGGCCTGGCTGGGGTAACGGCAAAGCCGCGGCTGTGCTCTTTGCCCGAGAAGGGGCAGCGGTTTTCGCGGTCGACATCAATCTGGCTGCCGCCGACGAAACCAAGAGGATCATCGAAGATGAGGGGGGGCGCTGCAGCAGCTGGCAGGCCGACGTCTCTCAGAATTCAGAGGTCCAGGCGCTAGTCGAGGCTTGTCTCGACGAGTATGGCCGCGTGGACGTTCTTCACAACAACGTGGGTATTTTGGAGGTCGGTGGTCCAGTCGAACTCTCCGAGGAAAAATGGGAGCGAGCCCTGTCCGTGAATGTAAAGAGTATGTTTCTGACTTGTAAGTACGTGCTTCCGATTATGGAACGACAGGGCAAGGGGAGCATCGTCAACGTGTCCTCGATTGCCGCAATCCGTCACCTCGGATATGACGCGATTTCCTACAACGCATCGAAGGGCGCCGTAGACTCTCTGACCCAGCACGTTGCAGGGCAGTATGCAGACAAGGGAATCCGAGCGAACTGCATCTTGCCTGGTTTCCTGAACACCCCCATGATCGTAGAGCCGTTGAAGAACACCTATGGGTCTGGGGGTGTCGACGAGATGGTGCGAAAACGCGACGCGATGGTCCCTATGGGAACGATGGGAGATGCCTGGGATGTGGCCTATGCTGCGCTGTTCCTGGCTTCCGACGAGGCAAAATACATTACGGGTGCGAAGCTTGTTGTGGATGGCGGGGTCACCTGTAAATTGAGGGTTTGAGGAAGTGACAAGTAAGATTGGTATCGGAATCACCGGGTCAGGATTCATGGGCAAGACCCATGCCGAGGCAGTGCTTACGCTGCCCCAACTCCAATTGGTGGCCTTCTCCGGCGGAAGCCGCGCGCCTGGGCTGGCTCAGCAATACGGGGTAGCGCATGAGCCAGACCCGGAGAGTCTGGCACGCCGTTCGGATATCGATGCGGTTATCGTGACGACGCCTCACCACGTGCACATCTCGGAAACACTGGCTGCGCTTGAAGCGGGTAAGCATGCTCTGGTGGAGAAGCCATTGGCCACCTCGATCGAGGACTGTGACCGCATGATCGAGGCAGCCTCGAGTAGGGGACTTGCGCTGGGTGTGGGGTACCATCAGCGGTTTCGCAACAACAACAGCGAGGCGTGCCGGTTGCTTCGCGAGGGAGCGATTGGAGACATTTTGACGGTTCAGGTGTCCATGCTCTCAGAAAGGTCGCTTCGAGACGGAGGAGGCTGGGCCTGGTGGGACGATCCGCGAAGCCTGGGGCACATCCTCAACTCGGCACCGCATGGCGTTGACCTGCTGCGTTGGATGATGGGTACCGATGTGGCCTCGGTTGGTGCTCTCTGCCGCACGTTTCTGAGTGATGCGTCCGTCGAGAACACCACACTCGCACAGATGAGTTTCCAAAACGGAGCACTCTGCAGCTTGTTCTCGACCAACGTCATGGCCGATCCGGGTTTCGTGGAGGAAACCTTTCGTTTTCGAATTATCGGCTCCAAGGGACTGCTGGACCTGGACCCCTACGGAGACCTGAAGATTGCTATTGACGGCACTTGGAAGACTGTTTCGACTCAACCCACTGCCGAGTATGTAGCTGCCGATGTGCCAATTAATCCCATCCGGATAGAGGCCTACAGGTCACAGATTCAAGCTTTTGTGGATGCGATCGAAGGCAGGCCCTCGGTCCTGGGCTCAGGAGTCGATGGTCGCGCTGGAGTCGAGGTCTGCGTGGCGATGTTGGAAGCTTCCCGTACCAACTCGGTGGTCCAGCTTCGGCCCTAGGCCCAGGTCACACATGTAGTGTCGGGTTTGCAGATGGGGCTTGCGAGGTGAGATCAACGCGAGGGTACTTGTTTAGCGTGGCCCTCATGTGGATGGACGGAAACCTAAAATCTCAAGATACAAGATACAAACAAGTTCCAAATCTCAAGCACCAAGCACGACAAAGCGACGCTATTCGACGAAGAACCGTCCCACCGTCTGCGGGGAATTCTCGGCACCGAAGCGGGATCAGCTCTGA